>JBAXIC010000022.1:0-19550 GCA_037138575.1 Actinomycetes bacterium | reverse complement strand
TACGTACTCGACTATTAGAGGCGTTAACTGAAATCGCTGAAGAGTTAAAGGATGAAATCCCTGGGGCTCATTTGGAAGCTCGGGTACAAGGTGACGACATTGAGCTCGTCTATGTCGAAGATGGTTCCGTGATTCGTGAGAACCCGTCGGATCTCAATGCGCGAATTACTTTGAGACTTCCGGAGGATTTGAAGTCACGAATTGAAAACGCGGCAACGAAAGAGGGAATTTCGCTGAACTCGTGGCTTCTCAAGACGAGTGATCGAAACAGTTTCTCAGTATCAATCGGTAAACGACAACTAAAAGGAAAGGGGAAGAGCTAATGAAGTCCGATAAAACGCTTTACATTGCGAGGGAAGAGAGTTTTGAAATCGAGAGCCCTGAAGTCTTTGTGACAACTATGACAAGTACGGTGACGATCTCTGAATCACTTGATGGTAGGTCTCACGTCAAAATCCTTTCCAAATCAAAGAAAGCTTTGGAAGAGGCAGCGTTGGTTGAGATTAGTGCCGAGGTGGGAGAGCTCAATGTGCGCTTCTATAAAAAGGGACGCAAATTTTGGGGCATTAGCGATGACTGGTTATCAGATCTCTCGACCGAAATATCACTTCCCCGTACCTCTAAAGTCCAAATAAAAACCGTCTCCGGTGGTATCGAAGTCAATCAGGCTCTAGCTAGTCTGCAAATTGGGACTATCTCAGGTGACGTAGTGATTAGCCAAAATCCAGCAACTTCATGTGTCGTTAAAACTGTATCGGGTGATATCGCAACTCATACTTTCTCAGCCTGTGATTACAAGTTAAAGAGTATTAGTGGCGACATCAAGGTTCATATTGCTCCTGACTTAATGGTTGAAGTGGACGGAAACTCAGTGAGCGGTGAATTGAACTCTGAGATTTCACTTGATGGCGATAGTGACTCATCAGCAGGTAGCAACAAGGTAGTAACAATTACTACTTCCACAATCAGTGGCGATTTTAATCTAGTTAGAAATTGAGAAGGAGATGAAAAATATGGAACATGATGCCCAACATGGTTGTTTGCACAAGAAGATTGCTAAGAAGACAAAGCCTGAGCTAGCAAACGAGGGAAGATCCAATCCTCAGTATTTATACGGCCTCGGGCGGCTCATTTAAGAAGAAAAGCCCCCGGTGTGAAAGGCACCGAGAGCTTAACTTGTGCGCGAGAAGGGATTCGAACCCCCAACCTTCTGATCCGTAGTCAGATGCTCTATCCGTTGAGCTACTCGCGCTTATTTAGTTTTGTACAGCCTGCGCATCTTACCTTCTTTTCATTGAGTGCCAAAATGCACGCAAATACCCTTAAATAAAGCACAAAAGGCGCCGGAATCAACCGACGCCTTTTGTGATTACTACTCTATTTAGTTGACCTTCTTCACGCGTCCATCAAGAGCGGGAACTTGGGTCACCTTTCCTGCAGCCATGTCGGCCTTTAGTGCATCTACAAATACATCAAGTAGTGCGCCGTAAACCTTTGCCTTTGCAGGTGAGAACACATCAACATAACCATCGCCACCATAAATGATGTAGTCGAGAGTTGTGAGTGTGTATTCAGTGCTGTCCTTTTCAATCGCCTTACCGGCATTGTCAGTAACAGTAACTATACGTTGACCAAGTGGTTTTGAAGAATCGAAGGTGAACTTCAATCCAGATACTTGTGGGAAACGTCCATCTGCTGGGTAGTTTCCACCAACGCCGTTTTCAAGTGCTTTCCAAAGATTTGCACCTGTAACGACAGTTGTTGCAACCTGGTTACCGAATGGATAAACAGTGAGTGCATCGCCCAGAGTTACATCGAGTGCTCCAGTACCTGTACGAACAAGTGCTGTGTTTGCTGGAATGTAAGTCTTTGCAGGGAATGTGTCGCGGATACCGCCACCATTAGTAAGTGCAAAGTCAGTCTTGTACTTAGCACGTAGCAAATCTGCAATGTAGTCGCCCATTGGGTTTTCACCTGAACGCTCAACTGCTGGTGATCCACCACGCGGGAACAAACCAGATACAGAACCGATTTTTACATCGAGCTTTCCAGTTAATTGATCTTTGTACTTCTTAACCAGCGCCGCACCATCGGCATCAGGAGTTGTAACAGTGCTTACTACACCTGTGTTGATTGTTGGTGTGGCAGCTTTTAATACGTGCTGCAATGAAGAGCCGACCACTTTCCCATTTCGTACGCAGATCTGTGAACGTGTGTACTCAACACCAGCGTTGCGAACCTCACCAAGCAAGATAGGCGCCTGTGCGCGACCTGCAGCTGGAATTAATGTTGAGAAAGTCTGGTGACTGTGGCCACCGTAGATGACATTTGCGCCCTTGATATTTGCTGCGAGGTTGTTATACAAACCCTTTGCAACACCATCAGAGTTTTCTGTCCATCCTTGGTGAATCAAAACAACGATAATTTCAGCGCCGGCTTCCTTGGCTGCAACGATTGCCTTGTTTACGCCAACCACACCTGGATCGATCTGGATTGTTTTCTTAGCTCCAGATGCATCCTTGTAATCAAGGTTTCCAGGGAAAACTTGCTCGATTGTCTCTGGAGTATTTGCTCCGACGATTCCGACTTTAAAGCCACCACGATCGATGATTGTGTAGGCCTTAGCTGCCTTAGACCCCGACTTAAGAACGGCAAGTGATTCGTCTCCGTAGTTTGAAACAATCCATTGGAAATCAGATGCGCCAATAACCTTTTGAACGTGAGCTAAAGAGCGATCATGTTCGTGATTACCAAAAGTAGAGGCATCAACCTTCATGAGGTTCATTGATTCAATTGTTGGCATCTCTTCAAACTCTGTAGAGATTGGAGGTGCTGCTCCGATGTTGTCACCAGATGACACAGTGATTGTTGCAGCTGCTGTTTTACGATCCGCGGCAAAGTTGCTCATAAGTAGCGAAGTTCCAAATGAGTTTCCTGTTTCAATGGCTCCGTGTAAATCACTGAACTGCAAAAGCTGCAGCACTCGGTTATTTGACGATGCAACCTTTGTAAGTTGGTCGGCAGTAAATGATTGCTTTGAAATTCCTGGCTTTGAAAAACCATAAGCATTTACTGCTTGCACAAATGGAGTTCCCGCCGGTTGTCCAACAACTACTGGCATTGTCACAACTGAGCTATATGTTGCAGGAACAAAAATTGGGCATGAACCCGCGCCTGCTGATACAACGTAACCTGTTACTTCTGGTGTTACATCACTTGCTGGTGTCCATTTAACGACAACACCGCGGGCACCAATATAAGAGGTGACATTTGTTGGAGCACCTGGCAGCGAATAGATCGCAGCTTGTGCTGTAGGAATTAGCAGGGAGACTAATAAGGCGATGGCCGTGGCGAATGCGCCAAGGCCGGTTATTTTTCGTGATGAGAAGGTTTGTTTCATAGAATTATCTAAGCATTTCTAGATTCCGCTTCAATGTTCTTTAGGTAACACGGCGGCAACTAGGGGGTTACGGCAAAGTGAAGAAGGTTACTTTCCCGCTAACTTCAGGAATTCCTCACGTTTAATACTCTTAAGGCGAGGCTTGCCAAAAGGCTCACCTGCGGCAACTTCGGCCTCGTTGATTTTCTGCCAAGCGATTTGATCGATTACTTCCTGGCTAGTTAGTAGCTCTGAAATATCGCCAGAGTTTTTAGGTGCTTTCAACTCACTCACAATCAGCTCAACAACAGCCGCAGCATCGGATTTATTAGTACCAATTACTCCAGATGGACCACGCTTTGCCCATCCAACCACGTAAAGGTTTTCTTTAACGCGGCCATCTGAATTAACAACTTTTCCATTTTCATATGGCACACCATCAATGCCTTCGGCTTGATACCCAATAGCGGTAACAACAAGACCGCACTTAATGGTGACCTCACCGTTTGGTGTTGAATAGATAATGCCTTCAACTTTGTCAGTACCTAGAATCTCTTTTGGAACGTGCTGGAATACAAAATGCATTGTGCGCTCATGTTCGCTTTTTTGAGAATCGGCAATTAAGAGCATTGCATCGAGATTGCTTTTCACATCTTTTTCAGGAGAATCACCAGCGCGCACAATTGCGGCATCTATATCTGCCTTATTGATAATTACATTAGTGTGTTCGAGTTTCGGAAGCTCGCGTAGTTCAGGTGAAGTAAATGCTGCATGCTCTGGCCCACGGCGAGCGCTAATGTAAACATCGCGTATGGCGCTAGTTTTCAACGCTGCGATTGCATGGTCGGCAGTATCTGTTGTATCTAGCTCACTAGGTTCTAACGCCAACATGCGGGCAACATCCATCGCTACGTTACCGGCACCAATAACAACTGCCGTGTCGCAAGCAAGTGGAACTTGTACATCAGCAAAATCTGGATGGGCGTTATACCAAGGAACAAAATCTGCGGCAGACATCGATCCAGGTAGATTCTCGCCGGGTATGCCCAATGTCTTTCCAAGAGATGAACCTGTGGCAATAACAACTGCGTCGTATTTTTCTTGAAGCTGAGCAACTGTTATATCGCTACCGATTTCAACATTTGCAAATAAATGAAAGTTTGGATCAGCTGCAATCTTCTCAAAGACCTTTGAGACAGTCTTAATCTTTGGGTGATCTGGTGCAACGCCACTTCGAACTAATCCCCACGGTGTCGGGAGTCGCTCAATCATGTCGATTGCAAAAGTGCGATCTTCGTTTTGTAAGTTGTGAAGTGCTTGCGCTGCAAAATAACCAGCTGGACCTGCTCCTACGATTGCTACCTTGAACAGTGGCACAGCCATCTCCTCAATCTTTAGATCTGGCGGAGACGAGGAGATTTGAACTCCTGAAGGGTTTAACCCCTTACCTCGTTAGCAGTGAGGCGCACTCGACCGGGCTATGCGACGTCTCCAAGTGGTGAGTGGAGTTTACATGTTCTTACTGGCTTCTTCTAACCCCAGAATTAGGGTGTATTTCCCGCCTGCCCCTGCGATTGTTGCAGTGGGTATGGATTGGTTCTGATAAAAATAAAGTTGGGAGGTACACAAGGTGTTCCACATGCCGCTGGTGGGGTAGAAACATAAGCTTGCCAGCCACCAGGGCCAACACATCGATAATTTTTCGCATCAGCTTCTGCTCTTGTAATTATAAAATCCGAAGTCTTAAATCCTAATTTGGCGAAAGGTTCGAAGGCTTCCTTTGTAATATGTTCAAAGATTGATTGATACACAACTTTTCCACCAGATAGGTTGGCTTCATAAGAAACTTCGCTGCCATCCTTTGGCCCCACTGTTCCAATTAATTGACCACCTTTTACTTCAGTTCCGGATTTGAGTCCGGCCAAAGCATCTGAGTGTCCAATATTTACTTTCCAATGTGAATTAGATTTTGAGGTGACAACAAGCCCTACACCTAAAGACTTTCTGCTTGGGTTAATTGGATCCACCCCCGGAGCATCAATTGAAAAGACACCATCAAATGGTGCGTACAGATTGATATTTGTTTCACCAGATTCTGGAATTGATCGAACGTTTGAATCCTTACCGAAGGCCGGATAGTTGATGTAGTGCTTTAGAGTTCTGCAGGTTTCACCGTCCCAAGCGCGATAAGTAAAATCATGCCCAGCATTTGCTCTGTACGGAGTTAATGCGTAAATGCGCTCAGCATCCCAAGGTAAGTTCGTAATCAACGGAACTTCAGCCATTTCTTTTGGGCCAAAGTTTTCTAGAGCATTCATCGATCTTTTAGCTAATTGAGATTCCACTATTAAGAAAATTAGGATGAAAATGAATACTATTTTGGTTTTTCTTCTTTTTTCGAAAAACCGAGAAAGCTTCTTCATCGCAACAGAGTAGAACTGGCATCAGGTACGTTCAATGCTTGATCATGCGCAGGTGGAGATAATCTGTTGAAGTAGTGTTAACTCTCGGCTAAGTCCTTGTTGTACTCTTTCTTCATGGAAAATTCAGACAAGGCCCTAGACACCGGAGCTAAACGCGTCTATGACGTTGCTCCCTCTGAAATCTTTGGCGAGTTTATGAAGACCGGTTGGGCGCCAACTCCTTTAGAGGGAATCACACAAGATGAAGTGATTGCCTATTGTGTACAGCGCCGTACAGAACTTTCTGCGGCTTTTTCGGGATTGCGCATTGTGATTCCTAGCGGTGGACCAAAACAGCGCAGCAATGACACTGACTATCAATACCGCCCACATAGCGCCTTTGCTTATTACACCGGGGTCCAAGGTGTGGAAGCACATCCCGATTCTGTTTTAGTGATGGAACCAAGCGGTGAAGACCACACACCAATTTTGTTTATTAATCCCCGATCTACACGAGATACCGATGCTTTTTACCGCGATGCAAAAAATGGTGAACTCTGGGTTGGCCGTCGTTTTACTACTGAAGAAGCTTCACATCGCTATCGCTTAGAGGTTCGTCCAGTAAGTGAATTAGAGGCGTTTTTAAAGACTGGGGTTGCCGCCGCTCTGCATGGTTATGACGAATTGGTGGATGCGAAAGTAAAGAAACATCCACGGGATGAGGAGTTAGTTAATTTTACTTCCGTAGCCCGTCTTATTAAGGACGATTACGAGATCCGTGAAATGCAAAAAGCTGTTGATGCAACACATCGCGGTTTCAGTGACGTAATTCGAGTTCTACCTGCTGCCATGCAAACTCCGCGTGGAGAACGTGTTGTTGAATCGGCATTTTTCGGACGTGCCCGAGTTGAAGGAAATGATTTGGGTTACAGCACAATTGCAGCCAGTGGTTCACACGCATGTATTTTGCACTGGACGCGAAATGATGGTGATGTAAGAAATGGTGATTTGCTGTTGCTTGATGCCGGTGTTGAAGTTGACTCTTATTACACCGCTGACATCACTCGCACATTGCCGATTAACGGGAAATTCTCACCAGCTCAGCGCGCCCTCTATATGTTGGTCTACGAATCGCAAAAAGCTGGAATCCAAGCTGTGAAAGCAGGCGTACCTTTTCTAGAGATAAATCGTGCAAGCCATACTGTTTTAGCTCAGGGTTTGATTGATATGGGAATTATCAAAATGAGCCTTGAAGAAGTTATGGATCCGGCAGTTGGTATTCATAAACGTTGGACCTTGCACGGTGTTAGCCATATGTTAGGAATGGATGTACATGATTGTGCGCACGCGCGTGCCGATCAGTACCGCGATGGAATCCTTGAGGCAGGGATGATTTTGACTGTCGAACCTGGTCTTTACATTCAAGTAGATGATGAACTATTCCCTGCCGAATATCGCGGAATCGGAATTCGAATCGAGGATGATGTTCTAGTTACCGAAACTGGCTACATAAACTTAAGTGAAAATATCCCTCATCACCCAGATGAGATTGAAGCCTGGATGGCCTCTTTACGCTAGAGAGATTCCAAGCCAAGCGGCTAACAAACCACATCCGAGGGATGCGCTCAAGTTAATAGCTGCTGCTGTGTAACGTTTTAATTCGTAAGCCAGAAAGAAATCCAACATAAATGTTGACCATGTTGTAAATGCACCAGCGAAACCTATGACAAAAAACGCATGGGCATTAACTGAGCTTTTCATCGTTAAACCAAATACAAATGAGCCAATGATATTTACTACAAAGATTCCATAAGGCTTACTAGAGAATTTGCGGATGTATTGGTCGATGGCAAAGCGTGCTGGCGCACCAAATGCTGCGCCTAAAATCACAAGTAATACCTTCATGATCGCACCGGAATAATTTTTCTAGCTATCGGTAATACAACGATAATAATCAACATTGAAAACATGATGTTGTGAAATAAAAAGAGCTGACCGCCCTCATTGGGTTCCAAAGTCAGTCCCATCACTGCCGAGAAAGTAGTTAGCCCTGCGCAAAAACCCGGCAATAGGAAGTGTCGTAGATCTGCATTTCCTCGCCGCTCCATTAATACGATTAAGAAGGTTGCGATTGCTACACCAATTAGATTTGCCGAAAGGGTGGCATTGCGACCATCGTGCAACGTTAAAGTAAGCCAATAGCGGACAAGTGAGCCCGCAATCCCGCCAAGTGAAACTAAAACTAAAGATTTCAGAGTGGCAGAGCTTTCTTTGTTACCCCGGAAACTAAACGAGTAACGACGCTAATCACAATTGCTGCAAGAACTGCCGACCAGAAATTCGTGACATCTAACTTGTCGCTCCATCTTGCAACAAGCATCAAGATTGCAGCGTTAACTACAACAAGGAATAAACCAAGAGTCAGAATAACTGCTGGCAAAGTTAACAGTTTTAGGAAACTACCTAATGTTGCATTCAGTAGTCCAAAGAGTAGTGCCACCCACAAATAAGTTGTGAAGCCACCAAGTACATCGATTCCAGGAATCAATGCCGTTGCTACCCAAAACGATAAAGCTAGCGCTGCCCAACGAAGGATTAATTTCATGTGCTAATTAAATACCCTCGCGCCTGCGAATCTTGGAACCTAACCAACGTGCGGGATCGTATTTAATATCTACAACGCGCTCCTTCATAGGAATAATTGCGTTATCCGTGATGCGAATGTGTTCTGGACAGACTTCTGTACAGCATTTCGTGATGTTACACATTCCTAGACCGTGCTCTTCTTGAGCGGTTTTTTTACGGTTTTTCAAAGTATCCAATGGGTGCATATCTAGCTCGGCTATACGGATAAAGAAACGTGGTCCGGCAAAGGATTTCTTGTTTTCTTCATGGTCGCGGATTACGTGACAAACGTTTTGGCACAAGAAACATTCAATGCATTTACGGAACTCTTGGCTTCGTTCTACGTCGATCTGCTCCATGCGAGCTTCACCTGGTGCTAAATCAGCTGGAGGTGAATAGGCAGGAATTTCCATAGCTTTCTTGTAATTGAAAGAAACATCCGTGACCAGATCTTTAATTACTGGAAATGTTCGAAGCGGTGTAACTGTGATTGTTTCACCTTCGGGATATGAAGCAACCTGTGTCATACATGCAAGTCGAGGCTTTCCATTAATCTCCATTGAACACGAACCACACTTGCCTGCTTTACAGTTCCAGCGAACAGCCAAGTCGCCCATCTGTGTTGCTTGCACGCGGTGAATTACATCGAGAACGACTTCACCCTCGTTCACATCCACTTGGACATCTTGCAATGCACCAGAATCTTTATCGCCACGCCAGATACGAAGGTTCAGTTTGCGCGCCATTAGTTGGAACCGCCTTTCGCAATTTCTTCCGGTGTCATGTATTTCTCCAACTCATGTACATCAAAGAGATCGAATAGTTCTTTTGGTAATACTGGCAATGCTTGTTCGCGAACATGAACCTGAGTGCCATCAAATGAAGAGATGTGATTTATTTGGCGCCACTTATTATTCATTCCTGGGAAATCATCGCGTGTATGGCCACCGCGAGATTCTTCACGCTTGATTGCAGATTTTGCAGTGCTCTCAGCAACTAACAACATATTATCTAAATCAAATGCTAAGTGGAACCCTGGGTTGAACTTTCGTCCACCACTTACAGAGACATTTGCACTTCGCTTTCGAATATCTGCAATCTTTTCGATCGCACTACTTAATTCGGCGCCAGTACGAATAATTCCAACCAAGTTATGTGCAACTTCCTGAAGCTCTGCATGCAAGGTGTAAGAGTTTTCGCCACCTTGGCGATCAAATGGGGCTTGAATCTTGGCCGCTGCCGCAGTAATCGCTGCTTCGCTCACTGGATTCTTACCACTGCTTTTCACGTATTCTGCGGCTGCAGCTCCAGCACGGCGGCCAAACACCAAAAGATCTGTTAGTGAGTTGCCACCCAATCGGTTTGAACCATGCATTCCACCAGCAACTTCACCGGCTGCATACAAACCTGGAACACCAACGGCTGCTGCGGTATCTGGCTCTACTTCAACTCCGCCCATAACGTAGTGACACGTTGGACCGACTTCCATCGCTTCCTTCGTAATATCAACGCCAGCTAATTCATAGAACTGGTGCCACATAGATGGAAGGCGCTTTTTAATAACCTCTGCAGATAAGCGCTTTGAAACATCGAGGAATACTCCGCCATGTTCTGTACCGCGTCCTGCTTTAACTTCGCTGTTGATTGCGCGCGCAACTTCATCACGTGGCAAAAGTTCAGGCGGACGTCGGTTGTTATCTTGATCTGTATACCAACGATCAGCTTCTTCGGCGTTGTCTGCATAAATACTCTTAAATACCTCTGGAATGTAATTAAACATAAAACGCTCGCCATTGGTGTTTGTTAAAACTCCACCTTCACCACGAACTGATTCGGTAACCAAAATTCCGCGAACAGATGGAGGCCAGACCATTCCAGTTGGATGGAATTGTAGGAACTCCATGTCAACTAAATTCGCTCCAGCTTTCAGGGCAAGCGCGTGGCCATCGCCAGTACCTTCCCATGAGTTAGAAGTAATCTTGAAAGTCTTACCGACTCCACCTGTTGCAATAACTACAGCAGGGGCTTCAAATAAAACTTCTGCTCCGGTTTCGCGCCAGTAACCATATGCACCAGAAACTTTTCCATTTTCCTTCAAGATATCTGTAATCGTTAATTCTGCGAAAACCTTGATGTGGCTTTCCATGTCACCAAAATCGCGACCATCTTGTTGTTGCAGGGCAACGATGCGCTGTTGCATTGTTCTAATTAACTCAAGGCCAGTGCGATCTCCAACGTGTGCAAGGCGTGGGTATTCATGTCCGCCAAAGTTACGTTGTGAAATCTTTCCCTCTTTAGTGCGATCAAAGAGCGCGCCCCACACCTCTAGCTCCCAGATGCGATCTGGGGCTTCTTTGGCGTGTAATTCAGCCATTCTGTAGTGGTTTAAGAATTTTCCGCCGCGCATTGTGTCGCGAAAGTGAACCATCCAGTTATCTTTATCGTTGACGTTACCCATCGATGCAGCTGCGCCACCTTCGGCCATAACTGTGTGAGCCTTTCCAAACAATGACTTACAGATGATCGCTACACGTAAACCTGCTTCGCGTGCTTCAACTGCTGCGCGCAGACCAGCACCACCGGCTCCAATAATGAGGACGTCGTAATTATGGCGTTCGAGTGTCATAGTCGATTCCCCTTAGAAGAAGTAGAAGTTTGTCCAGGCGCCAGTTGCAACTTGGCGAACATAAATGTCGGCGAAGGCAACTGCTGCAAGTGAATACCAAGCAAATTGTTGGTGCTTGTGATTAAGAATTGAAACCCAGGTCCACAACTTGTAACGAACGGGGTGCTTAGAGAAATGCTTCAAACGTCCACCAAGTGTGTGTCGACATGTATGGCATGACAATGAGTAGAACCACAATAATGAAGAGCTAACAAGAAGGACGAGTGAACCTACGCTCATATGTCCCCATTGACCTTGCTCATTTCTGAAAGAGATTATTGCGTCATAGGTTAGGAAAACATTAAATACTAAACCTGCGTAAAAAAACCATCGGTGCGCATTTTGCAAGATTAGAGGTGCGCGAGTTTCGCCCGTATATTTTTCATGAGGTTCTGCAACTGCACAAGCTGGTGGTGATAACCAGAATGCACGGTAATAAGCCTTGCGGTAGTAGTAACAAGTCATTCGAAAACCAAGTGGGAAGATCAAGATAATTAGCGCTGGTGAAAGCGCAAAATTAATAATGTGCGCACTTACAGGAGTGAAGCCGCCAATGGTTGAGCCAGGTACACATGCCTCTGATAAACATGGTGAATAGAAAGGTGAAATCAGTGGCTCAGTAAAGTAGTTGGCGCCTTCAAATGCACGAAAAGTTGAGTAGATAACAAAGGAGAAGAGAACACTAAAAGTGATGAGTGGTTGTAACCACCATTTATCTGTACGAAGTGTGCGCTCTTTAATTTTTGCGCGCGCTGGTGAAAAGACACCCGACATGTACAACTCCCCTGGCTATGTTGAAATGACTAGGGGTAAGTGTCCTCTTGTGGATAAAAATCGGCTAGGTCCATAGGCCTTTTAGCGCTATGAACTCAACCACAAGTAAAAATGGCGGAGGGCGTGGGATTTGAACCCACGAAACTTTCGTTTGCCGGTTTTCAAGACCGGTGCACTCGGCCGCTATGCGAGCCCTCCGTGGGAGAGGTTACCTGAAGTTGGCCTTAGTCGAAAATCGGCTAGAAATTAAGCGGGGAGTTCTAACAACTTCTCAATAGTTATTGCCACGCCATCATGATGGTGTGAAGGAGCTACATCCTTTGCATATTTGATGCCATCAGGGTGGCCATCGGCCATTGCATATGAACGGCCACACCAGGCAAGCATTGGAAAGTCATTTGGATTATCGCCAAAAGAAACACAATCTGCTGCATCGATTCCTAATCGGCCAGCAACTCTTGCAAGTGTTGTTCCTTTTGAAATTCCTAGGGCTGAGATTTCTAAGAGAGATTCATTTGCATTGGAGTGTGTGACAGTAACTAAACCATCAAGCTCTTTTAAGGCAACCTCTAGCATTTCATCAGATGAAAATTCTCCACCGCTACAACGGGCCAACATTTTAAAGATCGGACCTTTAGCTGCATCTTCAATTCTTTCAACGCCAACATTATCTAAGCCGATATCCCAGCGTGGAACATAAGATTTCTCACGGTGGTAATAATCATGGGTTTCAATTGCAAAAGAAATTGGCGGCATTGCCAAACGCATTCTACGAGCGATTTCGATTTGATCCTCTTTTGAAATTAACCACTCTTCTGTAACTTCGCGAGCTTGCAAGTCGTACAACATCGCGCCATTGCCACAAATTGCCTCACCAAAACCAAATGCATCACGGATTTCATTCATCCAGCGAGGCGGGCGTCCAGTAACAAAATAGATATGAACACCGAGCTTGTGTGCTTTAGTGAAAGCATCGATGGTGCGTTGAGTAATTGTTCCATCGTGGTGAACAATCGTGCCATCCAAATCAGTTGCAATTAATTTGGGGCGCTTACTCACACCAACTCAAATCGCTCTTTGCCAAGAAATGGTTGTAACGCTTTAGGAACATTGACTGTTCCATCTGCATTTTGATGGTTCTCTAAAATCGCAACAATCATGCGGGGAATTGCAACTAATGTTCCATTCAAGGTTGCTACAGCTTTTGTACCGTCTGCATCTTTGTAACGGATATTTAAACGGCGTGCTTGAAACTCGGTGCAGTTAGAGGTACTTGTAACTTCACGATAGGCATTTTGTGTAGGAACCCATGCTTCGCAATCAAATTTGCGGTTTGCGCTAGAGCCAAGATCTCCTGAGGCTACATCGATAACACGATATGGGATTTCCATAGCATTAAGAAAATCTTTCTCCCACTGCAAAATACGCGCGTGCTCTTCTTTTGCTTGATCTGGGTGGCAAAATGAAAACATTTCAACTTTATCAAATTGATGCACACGGATAATTCCGCGTGTGTCTTTGCCATATGTTCCGGCTTCACGGCGAAAACAGGATGAATATCCGGCATAACGCAAAGGAAGTTTATCGCCCGGCAAAATCTCATCCATATGCATCGCAGCTAATGGAACTTCAGAAGTGCCAACTAAATAGACATCATCTTTTTCAATACGATAAACATTTTCTGCGGCCTGGCCGAGAAAACCCGTGCCTTCCATCGCTGCAGGATTAACCAATACAGGTGGAATAACAGGAACAAATCCTGCCTTTACAGCAGATGAAATTGCATAGTTAACCAAGGCGAACTCTAAAAGTGCTCCTGATCCAGTTAAATAATATGAACGTGAACCGGCAACTTTGGCGCCGCGCTCGGTATCAATAGCACCTAATAATTTGCCTAGTTCAACGTGATCTTTTGGTTCGAACTCAAAAGTTCGCGGAGTTCCAACATGTTCGAGCACAACGAAATCAGCTTCGCTACCGATTGGTGCATCAGGGTCCAGGACGTTTGAAAGCTTCATCACTAACTGCTTTGTATGTTCTTCAGCCTCTGCGCGTTTTGAATCGGCCTCTTTAACTTTATTTGCTAACTCTTTAGCGTTTTCAAGCAACGCTATTTTTTCATCACCTTTAGCTGCGGCAACTGATTTTGATAAAATATTTTGTTCGCCGCGTAGTTTTTCAAACTTTTCGATCGCTTCTCGGCGAATTTCATCTGCGGCCACGATCTGATCAACAACACTCGCATCTTCTCCACGGCCCGTTTGTGAAGCTCGGACTAAATCTGAGTTTTCGCGGATAAATTTAATGTCAATCATTTGCCGGCCTTTTCTCGCGGGTATGAACCAAGGAAGCGAATATCTTGGCAGATAGCTCGCAACGCTTCGACTGTCTCCTTTACAGGAGCGTCGTTGACATGACCCTCGGCATCGATAATGAAATGGTAGTGGCCCAGTTCTAGGCCTGTTGGACGAGATTGAATAAAGGTTAAGTTAACGTCGCGCTTAGCGAACTCGGTCAAAATATCAAGGAGTGCACCGGCATGATCTATGCCAATAAAGACCGCTAGTGAGGTGCGGTCAAAGCCCGTGGCTTTCGGAGATGTCGTTGGTTTAGAAACCAATACAAAGCGAGTAACCGCGCCGATGATGTCACCAATGTTGTCTGCGATAACAGTTAATCCATAGTGGGCGGCGGCAACCGGTGCTGCAATTGCTGCATCAAATTCGCCTCGACCAATTGCTTCAGCCGCTGCTGCCGTTGATGCTGTAGCGATTAGCTCTGCATCTGGATAATTTTTTGCAATATATGCACGACACTGGGCCTCAGCATGTGGATGTGTTGCGATTCGTCGAATTTCTACAGTGTCGCGCTTTGTCATCAAGGCAAAAGAAACAGGAAGAGTCACTTCACCAACGATAGATAGCGGTGAGCCTGTTGCTAATTCATCAAGTGTTCGGGCAACAACTCCTTCAACAGAGTTTTCAATTGGAACTAGGGCGAAGTGCGCTTTGCCAACACGGACAGCATCAAGGGCTGCTGTGACATTTGCATATGGAATCAGTGAATCATTGGAAGATGTAATCTTTTTAAGAGCAGCTTCGGTGAATGTTCCTTTTGGACCTAAATACGCATATGTGCTCACTTACTAATGATACCCGAGCACCTTGCGCGCATATGACGGATTATTTGTAATAAGGACCTCAACACCGTTTTCCAAGCAAAAGCGCATATCGTCACCATCATCTACCGTCCACACATACAGAGGCTTACTTTGATGGCTCAACTCTGGGTTTGAGCGTAGATATTCAACGCTCGGACCAAGAACAGAAGCAGATGTAAATCTACGCATCAAGTAATTGAATGTGTCGTCCAAGAGGGCTACGGTTTTTTGTGCTGGATTAATCTTTCGGATATTTTCAACAGCGAGCCAAGAAAATGACATAAGTACAACCTCGGGTAATCCCTCTTCTTGATCAAGAAGCTCTAAAACTTTCTTTTCAATCTTGCTTGCCTGTGGAACTGGATGCTTAGTTTCTATTGCAAGTTCCATTGAATTCTCTTTAGCAAGTTCTAATAAGTCCTCCAACAAAATTGCTTGCGGATAATGTTTTTTAATCTCGGGGTAAGTCATCTCGGCGATTCGACCTGCATAACCAGCGGTTCGCTTCATATCGGCGTCATGCCACAACAGCATTTGGTTATCTTTCGTTAGCCGGACATCGCACTCCATGCCATCTGCGCCTTGATCGACTGCGGCTTTATAGGCATCCATGGTCATCTCTGGGAAATCGATAGAGGCTCCGCGGTGGGCATAAATTTTCATGATTAAAGATTAACAGGGGTTAGGCTTATACCTATGAGTGCGATTTATTTCCAGAGCGAAGCGCAATCAGCTGACGGTTTACATAGAAGTGGAAACGAAGATTCTGCCTTTGTATCTGGTCGTCTCATTGCTGTCGCCGATGGAATGGGCGGTCATGCCGGTGGTGAAGTTGCATCTCGAATCGCAATTCAAACGCTTCAAAAACTAAGCCCTCTCTTATCTAACCCAGATATTGATACCGACTCCATAGAGGATTTACTTCTTAACTCGCTTTTTACAATTGATGTTGAAATCGGTGAATACGCTGATGAAGCTGTTGAGTTGCGTGGAATGGGAACAACGTTAACTGCTTTGCTAGCGGTAGAAAATAATGTTGCGCTTTTGCACGTGGGAGATTCGCGTTGTTATCGCTTGCGTGGAAATAATTTGGAACAGTTAAGTAATGACCATACCGTGATTCGTGAACTTCTTGACCAAGGTGCTATTTCACAATCCGAAGTTGCTGATCATCCACAGCGATCGGTTTTAACGCAAGCGCTTATGGGACAGGGAACCGTGGTGCCTGTTTTGCAGATTTATGAAGCTAAAGAAAAAGATCGATTCCTTCTTTGTAGTGATGGTTTGTCGAGTGTTTTGAGTGAAAAAGAGATCAAAATGCTTTTGAAAAAATCAGATAGGGCTGCGGCGGTAAAGGCGCTAATTGATGCAACGTATATAAATAATGCTCCCGATAATGTCACCGTTATTGTTGCCGACATAACTAGTGAAGAGATTAAAGCCAATCAACTTTTAGGAGCGGCGCAATGACTGATTCGCTCTTAGGTGCTCGCTACAAACTGGGTGAGATGATTGGGACTGGTGGCATGGCCGATGTTTACATCGCCGAAGATACGCGTCTTGCCCGCCAGGTTGCAGTAAAGGTTTTACGCAGTGATTTAGCCCGTGATCCATCTTTCGTTGCACGATTTAGGAAAGAAGCTTTGGCAGCTGCTGGTTTAAACCATCCGGGAATTGTTGCTGTTTATGACTCTGGAGAAGAACCCGCACCATACATAGTTATGGAACTAGTCTCTGGTCATACTCTTCGAGATTTAATTCATAGTGGTGAACGAGTACCGTTAAAACGCGCACTTGAAATAGGTGAAGGTATTTTGGCCGCGCTCGAATATTCACATGAGCGCGGAATTGTGCACCGAGACATCAAACCCGCAAACATCATGATTACTGATCAAGGTGATGTAAAGGTGATGGATTTCGGAATCGCCCGTGCCCTTGCCGATCTTGGTGCAACGTTAACCAGTACATGGAACATTGTGGGCACGGCTCAGTATTTATCCCCCGAACAAGCTCTAGGTGAAGTTGCAGATCTACGCAGCGATATTTATTCAACTGGTTGTCTGTTATATGAAGTATTAACAGGAAAACCACCTTTTACTGGCGATACTCCAGTATCTATTGCCTATCAACATGTTTCTGGAGTTCTCGTTGCGCCCAGCATGATCCAACCAGATCTACCTGAAGGTGTAGATGTCATTCTTGCTGTGGCATTAGCTAAAAAACCAGAGGATCGATACCAATCAGCGGGTTTAATGCTTGATGATTTATTTAAAGTTGGTACGGGTCAGGCGTTAACGACAACAATTCCAAAGGTTAAAACTTCCCGTCGAAAACTCTTAATCGCAGTAATGAGCGTTGTGTTAATGGTGGGTGTTATTGGTGGTGGAATATTTATTTCTCGCCCAACTACGAATGTAAATAATCTGCCTCAAATTCCAAACGTTGTTGGACTAACTCAGGCCGATGCGACTGCGATGCTTAAGGATTATGTAGTCACTATTCAACGCGCACATGACTCGCGCATCCCTTTAGATCGCGTCGCTAGCCAAATTCCACTTGCAACAACCCGGGCACAAAAAGGCTCCGGGGTGGTCTTAACAATCTCTGATGGTCCTGGAGATGCAATTATTCCTACAGATTTAGTGGGTATGTCATTAATAGATGCGCGTGCGGCCTTGGCTGCAGTTGGTTTAGTTGTTGCGCGAACTGAGGCGATTCCTTCAGATGAAGCCCTTGGCACGGTACTCAAGGTAACTCCAGATCCTGGCTCAACTATTACCGCTGGCAGTGGAGTTATTTTGCAGATCGCTAGTGGGGAAGTTGAAGTGCCACTGCTTATCGGCGTAGATGCAATTCAAGCTAAAACTACTTTAGTTCAGGCTGGATTCTTAGTAAATGAAATCGATGCATACGATGCGAATCAACCTGTAGGAGTTGTGATTCGCCAAGCACCTGAAGCTGGAACTACACAGACAATCGGAAAATCAGTAACAATTACAATTAATAAGGCGCCTTAAGAACGCACTCCAACTACTGGTGACAAACCAACTGCTTTATTTTTCGCATTCTTATCACCACATGTTGTTAACCAATTAGCTAACATCTGGTGCCCATGTTCTGTTAGCACTGACTCTGGGTGAAACTGAACACCTTCGATTGGTAATGTTCGGTGGCGCATCGACATCACTATTCCAGATTCAGTTGTACCGGTGATCTCTAAGTCAGCACCGACAGTGTCACGTTCTACGCAAAGTGAGTGGTAACGCGTTGCAGTAAATGGTGATGGTAAATCCGCAAGAACGCCCTGTTGTTGATGGTGCACTAGTGATGTTTTTCCATGCAGCAGTTCAGGTGCACGTGAGACGGTTGCTCCGAAAGCCACGCCAATTGCTTGATGTCCTAAGCAGACACCAAAAAGTGGGATTTTTTTCTGCGCGCAAAATTTAATCATTGCAATACTTACTCCAGCTTTTTCGGGAACTCCCGGTCCGGGTGAAATAAGTACGCCGTCGTAGTTAGCGCCATCCTCGGCGGCTACCGCATCGTTTCGAACAACGGTGCATTCGGCGCCCAACTGCTGCAAGTACTGCACCAAGTTAAAGACGAAGGAATCGTAGTTATCTACGACGAGGATCTTGGTGGCCATAGGAGCATTCTTGCTCATGGTGTATCTTTCGCGTATGCCTAAATCAAAGCTCCGCAAGAAAGTCGTTGAACAGCGCGCTCATAAGCAGGAAGTTGTAGTCGAAACTTCTCATGCGCCACTGGAGAGCCCAAAGTGGCTTGCTCCGACGATGGTTGCTGGCTTCTTGATCGGCCTTTTCTGGATTGTGACCTTTTATGTCACTCAAACTAAATATCCGGTCCCTGGTATTGGTGCTTGGAACATGATTATTGGCTTTGGCTTTATCGGCGTGGGCTTTTCACTGGCAACCCGCTGGCGCTAATAGCTTCTTAATTACACCGTTGTAACTCTCTCCACATTGTGGGTAAACCCTGTGGATAACTTTTTATCTCTTGTTCAGGATGAGCTGAGCTGAAATCAGCCCCCCAATTAATCCCCCAAGGTGGGCTTTCCAATCAACACCACCTAAGACAAATCCAATTGCAAAGTTGATTCCGATAATTACATAAATCGAACGTGTGTCAGCACCGATTCTCTTTCCAACAATTGCAAGTGCGCCGAACAAGCCAAAGATTGCACCTGATGCTCCAACTGAAGCGCCGTTCAAAGGCGCAAAAAAAGCAGATGTAAGCGAACCGGTTAATAACGAGAAAAAGAAAATGATTAATACTTTGTTTTTACCAAAAGCTGCCTCAAGTGGATTGCCTAAAACCATTAATGCATACATATTAAAACCTAAATGCATTAATCCTGCATGAACAAGTGCAACAGTAAATAATCGATACCACTCGTTTGTGTATTGTAAAACTTGAAGGCTTGGTAAGTAAGTTAGGTCTCTAAAATGCGGATAAATCATTCCAACTAAATAAGCACCGCAGATAACCGCGATTAAAGAATAAGTTGCAGAGCGCTTAAGCAAC
>JBAXIC010000021.1:0-20977 GCA_037138575.1 Actinomycetes bacterium | reverse complement strand
AGGCAAGGGACTGCAAATCCCTCTACACGGGTTCAAATCCCGTTCCGACCTCCATCGTTAAAAGAGGTACGAAGGAAGAGAACATGGGCGAAGATGTAAGACCGTGGGGTCGTTATGACATCTTGGCCGAAAGCAGCACGCACAAAGTAAAGACAATATTCGTAAATCCAGGTGCGCGTTTTTCTTACCAGCGTCATCAACATCGGGCTGAGCACTGGTACATCGTGCGCGGAGAAGCGAAAATTACTCATAACGGAGTGGAGCTCCATTTTGGTCCAGGAGATTCAATTGATATCGCGAAAGGCGATTTGCATCGTTTGGAAAATATTGGCAGCGATGAAGTGGTCTTCGTCGAAGTTCAGACGGGCACTTACTTTGGTGAAGATGATATCGAGCGTATTGAGGATGATTACTCTCGCTGATTTTGCCAGATTTTCTTAAGGTATGATTTCCAACTTAGCAAGGATCGTTGGCTCAGCGGTAGAGCACCACATTGACATTGTGGGGGTCACTGGTTCGATCCCAGTACGGTCCACTTCAAACGTTAGCTTGCATTGACTAATCTCTCATCAGTTTCAGAGTGCTAACTCTTGGCCTACTGGCGAGTTCAGAATTTTCATTGTTTAGTCTTGATACATGAGAAAGCACCCAGCAATCATTCAAGGCGGGATGGGTATTGCAGTCTCCTCCTGGAAATTAGCGAAAGAAGTTTCACAAGCGGGTGAACTTGGAGTGATTTCAGGTACGGCAATTGATTCGGTGATCGCCCGAAGATTGCAAGATGGTGATTTGTCCGGCGATACTCGCCGAGCACTTTCACATTTTCCAGACAAATCTGTCGCAGAAGAAATAATTAAGCGCTTTTATATCCAGGGTGGGAAAGCTGATAAGCGCCCATATGTTGATGTACCAAAGTTAATTATTAAGCCAACTTCCTTTGCTCTCCATTTACTAATAGCTTCAACCTTTGTTGAAATCTGGTTAGCAAAAGAAGCACACGATGGATTAATCGGCATGAATATTCTTGAGAAAATTCAACTTGCAATTCCTGCACAGCTTTTTGGTGCGATGCTAGCCGGTGTTGATTACATCTTGATAGGCGCAGGAATACCTGCCCAGATTCCAAGAGTGCTAAATGCTCTTTCGCAAGGTGATCCCGTTAACATGAAGATTGATGTGGAAGACACGAATGATAAATTTCAAATCTCATTTAATCCCAGCTGCGTAGCAAACGTTGACTACCCAATAAAAAGACCGGATTTTCTGGCGATAGTTTCCTCTCACGCGCTGGTCTCCTACCTTAATAAAGATGAAGAGACTAAACCCGATGGTTTTGTCATCGAATATCACGTGGCTGGCGGACACAACGCCCCTCCTAGAGGCAAAAGTTCTCCAGATGAAAATGGCGAAGCAATTTACACAGATCTTGATACGCCAAATCTCGAGAAAGTTATCGCTTCCGGTTCACCCTTTTGGCTAGCTGGAGGATTTGGAACACCTGAAAAACTTAAACAGGCCCAAGGTTTAGGGGCGGTTGGTGTTCAGGTCGGTTCAATTTTTGCTCTGTGTAATGAATCAGGCTTCACTCAAGAGATTCGCCATGAGATTCTCAACTCATTGGCATCGGGCCAAAGCCGTGTAGTCACTGATGCATCTGCTTCGCCAACTGGTTTTCCATTTAAAGTAATTCAACTTGATGAGACTCTCTCTGAATCCGAATTATTTGATGGTCGCGCGCGCAAATGCGATTTAGGTTATCTACGTACTCCATTTAAGCGAGAAAATGGTGGGATTGGATATCGATGCCCTGGCGAGCCGATTGATACTTTTCTTTTTAAGAATGGAACCGAAGTAGAAGCTCAAAGCTCTAAATGTTTATGCAACGCATTAATGGCCGATATTGGATTGGGTCAAATTAGACCTGATGGCCGCACCGAACTTCCACTCATCACAATTGGATCTGATCTTGAAGGGCCGATGAAGCTTTTATCGCGTTATCCAGATGGATGGAGTGCGCGGCAGGGGTTGGATTACCTGCGAATGGCTCAATAATCATTAATCCCACCTCATATATGGATTGAGCCTTTAAGATTGGCAGCGTGATCAAGCCAACTAAAAAACCTATCGCCCGTGTGGTGAAAACGGTTGAACGCGCCGTTGGTCGACGCGACTCGGTCTTGGCTCGCAAAAGTATTCGCGATTCATTGGTTTCTTTAGCGGGGCTTCTTGGCTGTTCGGTTCGAAATGAAGATGGCCGCGAAATTGGGCGACTAGTTGATGTAGTTGTTAAGCACGGACATGATGCATATCCCCCAGTTTCTGGACTCATCGTCAAAGTTGGATTACGTAAATCTTTCATTGATGGAGCACGCATTGCAAAGTTAAGCCACAATGAAATTCAACTCTCATCGACAACAATAAATTTGACGGATTACAAACGCCGAAGCGACGAATCACTTCTTGATGCAGATGTTTTGGATCACCAAATCGTTGATGTAAATGGATTGCGAGTTGTTAGATCCTCTGACCTTTATCTAGCACCTTTAGATAAAGAGATTCGAGTAGTCGGCGTAGATATCTCGTTCGTGACTTTCCTTCGACGCATTTTCCCTGGCGCTTTAGGCAGGCGCGCTACTCCACAACATGTTCTTGACTGGGCAACAGTTGCATCCCTTGCCGATACTTCTGGAGTTGTAAAAACATCTGGATCAAAAACCGCTTTGTCGCAACTTCGCCCTGCAGATCTAGCCGACTTGATCGAGGATTTAGCCGGCCGCGAACAAAGTGCATTGATCGAGATGCTGGACCCAGAACTTGCAGCTGATGCCCTTGAAGAGATGGAAGATGAAGAACTTCAAGGACTACTTCGAGGTTTGACAGAAGGCCGCGCAGCTGAACTTCTAAGCCGCATGGAGCCAGATGAATCGGCTGAGGTACTTCGTGACTTAGATGATGAACACCGCGAAGATATTTTGAAGGCTATGGATTCAAAGATGGCCAAACAGTTACGGCAATTGATTGCATTTGATGAAACTCTCGCGGGCGGAATCATGACATCCCACATGGTGATTGCTCACGAAAATGACACGGTGGGACAAGCTTTAGCGATGCTCGTAGAAAACCGCGATCGTGATATTTCTGATGGGGTCGTCATTGTCGATGCAAAGGGCAAGTTGATGGACCACATTCAAATAATTGAATTAGTTGCCTCTAAGCCAAGTGATCTCTTAGGAACTTTAGTTGGCCCGCCGTATCCAACTGCGGTGCCGATTGATTCCCCGCTGGAAGAAGTTATTGAGGAGTTTTCTAATAACCGAGGTGCATCGATTGTCGTAATCGATGAAAAAGGTAAGCCGGTTGGAAGAATATTGGCTGACGATTTAGTTGATGCCCTTAAGCCCGAAGAACAACATGGTTTATCTAAAGGCACAGGCGCTCTTTCATGACAACTACGCGCAAGATTCGCTTAGCTGCACTTCTCTCGGTGATGGGTCCCGGGGTTATCGCAGGTTTGTCTGACGATGATCCAGCTGGCATCACCACGTATTCGCAACTTGGAGCAAAATTTGGCTACCAAATGTTGTGGGTACTTGTTATCTCAACTATTGCGTTAATTATTTTCCAAGACCTAGGTGCGCGCATTGGCGTGGTCACTCGCCAAGGGTTGATCGGATTAGTACGTCAAAAATATGGCGCCCGATCCGGAACTCTTAGTGCAAGTGCTTTAATCATTGCCAACTTTGGAACTCTTACTGCAGAGTTTGCGGGTATCGCAGCAGCGGGTCAACTCTTCGGAATTTCTAGATTTATAACCGTGCCTGCCGGGGCGCTCATCGTTTCATTTTTAGTGCTTCGCGGTTCATTTGCAAACGTAGAGAAAGTTTTCTTTCTGCTCTCTGCCGTCTTTATTGCCTATGTTATAGCGGGATTTATGGCGCATCCCGATTGGGGTCTGGCTTTTCGCGGAGTGTTTATTCCATCTATGCCACTTACCCACGATGCGATTTATATTGCCACTGCAACGTTAGGTACCACACTTGCACCTTGGGGTCTTGCTTTTATTCAATCTTATGCCGTTGATAAACGATTAACTCGCGATGACTTAAAACTGCTTCGCATAGATGTTTGGACTGGCTCGTTGCTCACCGGCATCATTGGCTTCTTTGTAATTATCACGTGCGCAGCAACACTAAATAAAGAGGGACAGACTAATATCACCGATGCTGCGCAAGCTGCACGTGCCCTTGAACCCCTGGCCGGCAGTTTAGCTAAGGCTCTCTTTGCAATTGGATTAGTTGGAGCCGCTCTACTGGCAGCATCGATTCTTCCGCTTTCAACTGCATACTCAGTTGGTGATCTGACTGGACAACCTGCGGCTTTAGATGATGGCCCTAAAGAAGCACCATTGTTCTATGCAACATTTGGCATCATGACATTTCTTGCAGCTGGATTAATTCTTCTGCCAGGAGTTCCACTTATTAAAGTTCTTGTTTTAACTCAGATTCTTAATGCTGTACTGCTGCTTCCACTTTTGCTTTTCATGTATGGAATCTCTAAAGATAAGCGGTTAATGGGTGAGTTCGCATCCAATACCCGTATGCGCATCGTTTACGGATTTATCATCTCTCTGGTCTCCATCTGTGTGCTTGCTCTGCTCTGGTTCACGATTCATCCGTAGCATGATTAGAAACGCTAGCTCTGCAGATTTATCTGCAATCACTGCCATCTACAACGAAGTAATTGCGACCACCAATGCCATCTATCGCGAAGACCCTGTTGATGAATCAGAGCGAATGGCATGGTTTAAGGAAAAAGTAAGAGATGGCTATCCAGTAATAGTCGCGGAAGTTGATGGCCAAGTCGTTGGATACGGCGTTTACGGAGCATTTCGATTTGGCGAAGGCTATAACCAAAGCGTCGAACACAGCGTCCACGTAGATGTTTCTCATCGCGGTAAGGGAATCGGAAACCTGATACTAGAAACGCTTATTCATACCGCGCGGCTAGAAAATCGTCACGTTATGGTCGCAGCAATTGATTCGACAAATGAAATCTCTATTACTTTACATGCAGCCCATGGGTTTGTAGAGAGTGCACGGATGCAGGAAATTGCGATCAAACATGGCGTTTACCTCGATCTCGTTCTCATGCAACTAAATTTATAGCGGCGCAAACTCCGACGTGAAATGTCTGAGTGCGGGTGGCTCCTTAACAATTTGATATCCACGCAAATCTTTGGAATGTGCTGCAACTTCGGCACACACTTCAATCACATAATCAATATGACTTTGTGTATAGGTTCGTCGTGGAATCGCAAGTCGAACAAGCTCCATGGTTGACGCAACCTCACTTCCATCAGGTTTGCGACCAAACATCACCGTTCCAATTTCGCAACCTCGTATTCCACCAACCTTGTAGAGCTCGACCGCTAACGCCTGACCTGGATACTGCAATGCAGGGATATGAGGGAGCATCGCTTTTGCATCGATATATATTGCGTGCCCGCCTGCCGGTTGAACGATTGGAATTCCATTCTTTAACAGGGCATTTCCAAGATATGCGGTAGAGGTAATTCGATACTTCAAATAATCATGCGAGATGACTTCAGTTAATCCAACAGCTAGCGCTTCCAAGTCTCGGCCTGCAAGACCTCCGTAAGTTGGAAAACCCTCAGTCAAAATCAGGAGGTTTCTACAAATCGAGGCAAGGGCATCATCGTTGAGAGCCAACCAGCCACCGATATTTCCCATGGGATCTTTCTTTGCACTCATCGTCATGCCATCGGCAAGAGCTGCAATTTCGCGAACGATATCGGCAACATCGCGATTTTCCTGTCCAACTTCTCGTTCGCGTATAAACCAAGCGTTCTCGGCAAATCGGCAAGCATCTAAGAAAAACGGAATGGAGTACTTCTTACAAATCGCACTTACACCTTTGAGGTTCTCCAGTGAAACTGGTTGGCCACCTCCAGAGTTATTTGTAATCGTCATCATTACAGCTGGGATATTGGCAACGCCTGTTGTATTGATGAACTCCTCAAGAGCGACAAGATCCATATTGCCTTTGAACGGATGCAACGATGAAGGGTCTTTGCCTTCATCTATGACGAGGTCAACTCCCTCGGCCTGCGTGTATTCAATATTTGCACGCGTTGTATCAAAGTGTGTATTGCTAGGTATGACTTTGCCTTTGCCGCCAATTGCAGTAAATAGAATCTTTTCAGCTGCTCTTCCCTGGTGAGTTGGTATTACGTGCTGATATGGAAAGAGGCTTTGTACGGCATCTTTAAACATTAGCCACGATGGTGAACCTGCATATGACTCGTCACCATGTTGGATTGCCGCCCACTGATTTCGACTCATGGCACCAGTACCTGAATCCGTAAGCAAGTCAATCAATACGTTATCTGAATGCAATGAGAACAAGTTGTAGCCGACTTCTTCAATATATTTTTCACGTTGACTTTGAGTAGTCATGTGCAACGGTGCTACTGAATGAATTTTGAATGGCTCGATAATCGTTTTGAATTCCATATCCGCAGGTTATGCACCAACGAGGATACTTAAAACGTTTTAACTAAGTGCCACCACTACTGCTTTACTAGGCCCTCAATAAAGGTTAGAGCGTTTTGAAATATTAGCTCCTGGTCATAATCCAAAGTTGCAACGTGATAACTGTTGACTAACTCGATCCGCGATTTATTTGTCGAACCTAAACCCTTCATAATGATCTCGGTATTCGTGACAGGAAGTGTGTGATCTTCTACAGAATGAAAAAGCTGCACAGGAACAGTCACTTTATTTAAATTCTTACGCGTGATTTTCAGCATCTTCAACAGTTCATGCACTCCACGAGTTGGCAAAGCATCATAGCCATGTTCAGTAATCCCTGGTCGCTTAATGTCATTTCCAACGCTTGAGCGAAGTTTCTGAAAATGCGACAGAACATAAGCTAGTTGATGTGGCATGAATGCCACATGGATCATTGGATTGACCAAAATAATTCCAGTCAATCGATCATTGTTTTCTAGCGCTGCATTTAGTGTTGTGCCACCACCCATTGAAAGTCCGGCGATAAAAACATGGTCACAGGTTTTATACAGTTCATCTAATTCGGCCTGAACTTTGGCGGGCCACTCTTGCCACTTTACTTTGTTGAGATCGGCAGGTTTGGTTCCATGTCCAGGTAATAGTGGAACGCGGACGGTGTATCCCTTCGAATGCAGGAATTCTCCCCACGGGCGCATTGACGGTGGGGCTCCGGTAAATCCATGGACAAGCAATATTCCTGTTCGCGCATTTTTACCCGAACCTTGGGCCGACCAATCTTGCATCCATCCGGGAGGTGCTGTTTCTACTGCCATGGCGCAAAGAATACGCATGCATCCAGTGACGGTGCAATCATTTACTATTGACGACATGCACCTTTCTCAAACAACATTTGTCGTACTTGATTTGGAAACATCAGGTGCTGCACCGTCAACTGGCGCTGGAATTACTGAAATTGGTGCGGTAAAAGTTAAGGGCGGCGAAGTAATTGCAGAGTTTCAATCTTTCGTAAATCCTGGAGTGTTAATCTCACCTTTCATTACGCAGCTAACTGGAATTACGGATGAGATGCTGGCCGATGCCCCGCGAATCAATGAAATTTTTCCATCCTTTTTAGAGTTTTTAGGTCCTGAAAATGAAAATGTATTAGTTGCACATAATGCGCCATTCGACATCGGCTTCCTAAAAGCCGCTGCCACTTATTTGGATTATCCATGGCCTAACCACCACGTTGCAGACACAGCCCGTTTGGCTCGATACGTACTAACGAAAGATGATGTCATCAACTGCAAACTTTCGACTTTGGCGCAGTTTTTTGGTGCAACTACTTCGCCAACTCATAGAGCCTTAGATGATGCTCGGGCAACCGTCGATGTCTTACATGGAATTATCGAACGACTTGGGGGTTTTGGAATAACAACTTTGCCTGAATTTAAAAAGATTAAGAAGAGGCTAGTTGCTGGCTAAGTTTGGCCCATTTCACCACTAGTTCAGCTGCGGCCCCACTATCAATTGCTGTGATTGCCTTATCTACACCGATTGTCATTCGATCGTGCAAAGAGAGATCCATCTTTCCTTCATAGGCTGCAATTGCAGCGGCAGCATTTAGAACAACAGCATCGCGAGGAGCTCCCCGTTCTCCAGCAAAGATAGCTGAAGTTATACGGGCATTTTCAGTTGCATCTCCCCCAACTAAGGCCGATATAGGCGCGCGCGCGATTGAAAAATCGAGTGGATCAATAAGGTCGCTTGAAATTTCATCATGGCCGATTGTGAGTACAGAAGTGGTCGTAGCCAATGTAATTTCATCAAGGCCATCATCACCACGGAAAACAAAGCCATCTACGCCTTTATCGGCAAGTACCTGCGCCATTACTAAATGCATTCGATCATTTGCAACACCGATGGCCGCCGCCTTTGGTTGAGCTGGATTTGCAAGTGGACCGAGAATATTGAATACAGTTGGCACTGCTAACTCTTTACGTGCAGGACCAGCAAATCGCATGGCTGGGTGAAAAACAGGAGCAAAGCAAAAACCAATTCCCAATTGAGCAAATGTCGTTTCAACTCTCTTGCCATCAAGGGTTACGGCAATGCCAAGTGCTTCGAGTAGATCAGCGGCCCCTGACTTTGAGGATGCAGCGCGGTTGCCGTGTTTGACAACTTTTGCACCAGCTGCCGCAGCGATTATTGCCGAAGTAGTTGAGATATTGATTGTATGAGCGCCATCTCCTCCTGTACCAACTGTGTCTACAGCACGTTCAGTAATTGAGATTGGTGAAGAATGTTGATACATCTGGGCGACAAGAGCACTTACTTCTTCGGCAGTTTCACCTTTTGTTTTAAGGGCGATAAGAAATTTCTTAATAAGTTCAGTGTCGGCTTGACCTTCCAAAATCTGTTTCATGCACCACTGAACATCTTTTGGTTCAAGATCTAAACCAATTTCAAGAATGGAGAAGTATCGATCCCACAACTCTTGATCCATTGTCTTTTTTATTAAATGGTTGCAACTGATGCGCCGCGCATGAGATCTGCAGCGCTCTTGGCTAATGTAAATGGATCAATGGGATGAACCACGGAAGCTTCTGCCATAGACCAAGCAGCTAGCCAGGCATCTTCCTTGCGGCCCGTAATGACTAGGACCGGTGCGCAGTTGAAAACTTCATCTTTAAGTTGACGGGCCAGACCCAAGCCGCCCTCAGGGGCTGATTCACCATCGAGGATAAAAAGATCTACAACAGCTCCACTATCAACAAATGCGCGAAGGGCAGCACCAGTAGCGAACTCATGAATGTGATTCTCCGGCAGATCGCTTGCGACTCGTCCACCTAAGGCGTTAATAACAGAGTTGCGGGTTGATGAATCATCTGAATAAACGACGATCTGCTTCTTGGCCATGGATTTAGTCTAAGTGGGCAAAGAGCCCCATGTGCACCTTTTTTGCCATCAAAACCCTGTGGCCTGTTTCACCCCTTGAGGCAGCGAATACCCTCTCGGCATGGGCCAAGTTGGCAGACGCGAGCGTGGTTTTTAATGAATAATGACCCCCATGTCTAGCGCAGCCGTAACGGCCCACCACAAAATCAATCGCCCTAATGCAGTAGCGGTTGGAACAATCGTCTGGTTATCCAGCGAGCTTATGTTCTTTGCCGCTCTCTTTGCCATGTACTTCACTACGCGTGCAGTTCAGGGTCCTGCAATTTGGGCGCAGTCAAACCACATTCTTAATGTTCCTTTTGCCGCCCTTAACACAACCGTATTGGTTCTCTCTTCGGTTACATGTCAATTCGGAGTTTTCTCTGCCGAACGATTCCAAAAGCGTCGTAGCGGTTCAATTTTTAATATGAGTAAATGGGGAATGCGTGAATGGTTCGCATTAACTTTCTTGATGGGTGCATTCTTTATTGGCGGCCAAATCTTTGAATACGCTTCACTAGTTCAAGAGGGCTTAACACTTTCATCAACTGCCTATGGTTCAGTTTTCTTTATTGCAACGGGTTTCCATGGACTGCACGTGACCGGCGGACTTGTAGCATTTTTAATCGTAATGATCAGAGTTTCAAAAGCCCGTCGCTTCACGCACGAGCAAGCGACAACAGCAATTGTCGTTTCCTATTACTGGCACTTCGTCGACGTCGTCTGGATCGCACTTTTTTCCGCGATCTACCTAATTAAGTAAGGGAGCACAATCACTTCGTGAAACGTTTATCTCGTTACCGTCGTCACAAGGCCGCCGGGCCTTTCCTTTTAATCCTGGCATTGCTGGCAATAGGTACGACTTTTTCAGTGGCCAGTGCAAATGTAAAACAATCGCCGAATTCTTTTGCCCGATCAGCGGCAATTGATGAAGGAAAGCAGATTTTCTTGAAGGGTTGCTCATCGTGTCACGGACTTAATGCAGAAGGTGGCGCAATTGCTCCTTCACTCATTGGAGTCGGTGCAGCATCCGTTGATTTTCAAGTTGGAACCGGGCGGATGCCAATGGCTGACATGAGCACTCAAGCAATGCGCAAGAAGCCGGTCTATAACGCTGAACAGACTGCGGCTTTAGCAGCATATGTTGCCTCTCTTGCCCCTGGACCAGCTATTCCCGAAGATGCAGTACTCAACTACGAACGCGATGGCAATACTGCCCAAGGTGGCGAACTTTTTCGTAACAACTGCGCGATGTGTCATAACTTCGCAGGTCAAGGTGGAGCACTAACGCAAGGAAAGTACGCACCAACTTTGATGGGTGTACAACCTAAGCAAATTTATGAAGCACTAATTACTGGGCCTCAGTCGATGCCAGTGTTTAGTGATAAAACAATTACACCAGCTGAGAAACTTTCACTTATCAAATGGATTAAATCTGCCGAAGCCGAACCAAATCTTGGTGGAGCAACAATGGGTCGAATAGGACCAGTAACTGAAGGCCTTTTAGCATGGGTATTGGGTATTGGATTGCTGATTGGTATTGCAGTGTGGCTAACTACGAGAGCAAGGTAACCGCGAAGTGTCTAATGAATTAACGCCAAATGAGAATCCAGTAGTGCAGCACGAACCACGTGCTACGGATATTAATCCAGCGGCCGAGAAGCGCGCCGAACAACAAGTTGCGATTCTCTTTGCTTTATCGGCACTCGGATCAATACTTCTTGTTTACTCATATGTATTTGTAAAGAAAGATGTTTTCATTTTTATCCCGGTAATGGGAAATCAAAATGCACAACAACTAGGCATCGGTATCGGCATGGCTATGTCTCTATTTTTCATAGGCATTGCAGCGATTCACTGGGCTAAGACATTAATGTCTGACACTGAAGTTGTTAATCATCGCCATGAGTTTCGCTCAAGTGATCAAGATCGAGAAGAGTTTGTACAAACTGTTAAGCAAGGCGTTGCTGGAGTACAACTTGGACGTCGTAAGTTGATTAAAAGATCACTTGGTGCAGCAATCGCTTTATTCGCATTGCCTCCTGTGCTATTGCTGCGTGATTTAGGTCCTCTTCCAAAGAAGCAGTTGGAAACAACTAACTGGAAGCCAGGTACCAGACTTCTCACTGATCCTGGTAACCGTCCAATTTTGGCTTCAGATCTAGAGGTCGGAGCCGTTGTTCAGGTTCTACCGGCCGTTGAAAACGTAGATGAGCGTCCATTAAGTGACATCGCAAAAGATCCAGTTCTTCTCATTAGATTACGCCCACAAGATTTCCAATTAACACCAGAGAAGTTTGCGATGACTCACGAAGGAATCATCGCCTTCTCTAAGATCTGTTCACATATGGGTTGTGCAGTAGCCCTCTATGAGCAGCAAACTAAGCATCTTCTGTGTCCATGTCATCAATCAACTTTTGATGTGCCACGTGGAGCAAAAGTTATCTTCGGGCCAGCAGCTCGCCCGCTTCCACAACTCGATATCACTGTCGATTCAGAAGGCTATTTGATAGCACGCGCAGCATTTAGTGAACCGGTCGGACCTAGTTTCTGGGAGCGTAACTCACAATGACACCTGTAGAAAAAACTATCGGAACTGTAGCTAACTACGTTGATGAACGTACCGGAGCTGCGGGATGGGTTAAAAAATCACTCAATAAGGTTTTCCCTGATCACTGGTCATTCATGCTCGGTGAAGTGTGTATGTACTCATTCATCATCTTGCTGCTCTCTGGAACATTCCTAACTTTTTGGTTTGATCCTTCTCAACGCGATGTCATTTATGAAGGTGTCTACGCACCACTTAAAGGATTAAAGATGTCTGCTGCATACGCCTCCACTCTCGATATCTCCTTCGAGGTCCGCGGCGGTCTTCTAATGCGTCAAATTCACCACTGGGCGGCAAATATATTTATGGCCGCCATCGTTGCTCACCTTTTGCGCGTCTTCTTTACTGGCGCATTTAGAAAACCACGCGAATTCAACTGGATTCTCGGGATTCTTCTTCTGACACTTGGATTTGTTGAGGGACTATTTGGTTACTCACTTCCAGATGATTTGCTCTCTGGAACAGGGCTCCGAATTACTTCTGCAATAATTCAAGCAATTCCAGTTGTTGGAACATATATATCCTTCTTCTTATTCGGTGGAGCCTTCCCTGGTGTTGGATTCATCCCTCGAATATTTACTCTCCACGTTCTACTCATTCCTGGAGCCTTCCTTGCAGTCATCACAATTCACGTGATGTTGGTTTGGTATCAAAAACACACACAGTTCCCCGGAATTGGTAGAACAGAAAAGAATGTTGTCGGTCATCCAATTTTGCCCGTCTATATGGCCAAAGCTGGCGGCTTTTTCTTTGTAGTCTTTGGCGTAATCGCATTTCTTTCAGCAGTTGCCTCCATCAACCCCATCTGGCTTTACGGCCCTTACACACCCGGTCAGATTTCTGCTGGCTCGCAACCGGACTGGTACATGGGTTGGCTGGATGGTTTAGTGCGCATGTCTCCCCCGCTTGAAACCCATGCATTCGGTCATACTGTTTCTTGGAACATATTGATCCCCGCACTTATCGTTCCTGGCATCGTCTTTACAGGAATGGCTCTATATCCATTTATTGAAAGCTGGATAACTGGTGACAAGCGTGAGCACCATCTATTAGATCGTCCACGCAATGTTCCTAACCGGACTGCACTTGGCGTCATGTCAGTAACTTTTGTGATGGTCGCGTTAATCAATGGCGGTAACGATATTTTTGCAACCAACTTCTCATTGTCTATTAATGAAATTATGTGGTTCTCGCGAATCGGAATCTTCGTCTTGCCACCTCTTGCTTTCATCATCACAAAACGTTTGTGCTTATCACTTCAGCGCGCAGATCGTGACTTGCTTCTGCACGGCACCGAAACAGGACGCTTGCTTCGTTTGCCACATGGCGAGTTCGTCGAAGTTCACGCACCTATTTCAGCTGAAAAAGCATTTATTTTGCAGGCACATGAACAGGCATCGGCTCTTGAGATTGAAGATGTTGATTCTCGTGGTGTACGTCGCCCAGGCGCAATCAAGAATAAAATACAGCGCCGCCTGAGCAGGGCTCACGCTGTTGCAGTGCCAAAGGTTACTGATCAGGAATTAAAGGAGATCGAGCACCACTAGTTCGAGTTACGAATTACAAGCCAAACACCCAAGGCGCTTATTCCTATTCCAAGGAAGCCTTGGGTGTTTACTTTTTCTCCAAATAATAGATAGGCCTCAAGAGCAGTTGCTGGTGGCACCAAATAAAACAGCGAGGATACCGAAGCTGCGCTGCCAGTATTTAGTAGCCACAATAAAAGAAGGACTGCTCCAACAGATAAAGCCACAATAAGCCACGTCATTGAGACAAAGAACTTTGGTGTGAAATCGATATGCGTACCACTAGTTGCAATCGCTGCAATAGCTAACACCATGCCGCTTGCTAGATATTGATATGCAGTGCCAGCCAGCAGAGGTATGCCGGCGCCAAATTTCTTCTGCATCAAAGTTGCTGTAGTACTTCCGAAAAGTGAGACAAATACTGCGGCGATTCCGATCAAGGGAGTTGAACTATCAAAGGTTGGACCAAGAACTAGTACAACCCCAGTTAAGCCAAGTAAAAGGCCGGCTAACTGCATTAAACGTAGTTTCTCCCCCAATACTTTAACGGCAAGGATTGACACAAAGACAGGTTGAAGGCTTGTTATAACTGCGGCCACTCCTGCTGATACGCCTTTTGATATTGCAAAGAAGACTCCCCCGAGATAACACGCATGCAAAAACAGCCCTATGAATGAAGATTTAACTACTGCTTCACGGCCTATTGCAATTGGAGCCTTCATAAGTCGCGCAATTAGCAAAAGAAGCGCTGCGGCGATGAAGACGCGTAAAGAGAGAAATATAAATGGATCAGCAAAGGGAAGACCGTATTTTGCTCCTACAAAGCCCGTGCTCCAAAGAAAAACAAATAGGTATGGAGCAAGACGTGCAATCTTCAAGCCTCGCAGATCGCCTTCAAGCGAACTAATGACTTAGCCATCCACTTCGGGTTACGTGCCAGCGAATTTGTCCTGTTCATCCACCAATGTGAAAACGCAGGAATATCGCTGCCATCAAAGATTTCAGTTACTTGGGTCTGCCCATTTCCAAGATCCAATAGTTCATAAGACCATCTCCATTTCATCAAATGGCTCCACGTAATCTTTTTGCTTTCTTCAAAAGCAACGACAGTATTTGTTATTCGATAGGGAACTTTAATTTTCATAGCCATCCCAAATTTCGCTCCGAGAAATAATCGCTCAGGACCTGAAATTGATTTGGTGATTGTTCCTGAACCATCAAATGAAGCATGGGCGCGGGGATTGGCCAATACATTAAATATCGCAGTTGCCGGTGAATTGATTGTGATCCGAGCCGCTGCAGTATCAGGGAAATCGACATTCAAAATCTCGGCCCGAACTTGAGACATTAGTGAGCTGAAGCTTTCACCGGCTTCTCGTACTCAGTGACCATTCCAATAATTGAGATCACAAGAGCGCCAACAGATATAAGTGATAGCCACCATCCGATAACTAAAGACAGACTCAACGCGCATGCGCTCAAACCAACTGGCAGTGGCCACCATGAATGTGGGCTATAAAAACCAAGATCTCCAGCACCATCAGCGATTTCAGCAGTCAAGCTATCTTCGGGGAGAAGCTTTCCAATCCGACGCTGTGTAAACCAGATGTAGAAGCCGACCATTCCTGCTAGACCGGATGCAAGCGCCATTCCGCCAATTCCTACAGGTTCGCCACCCACCTGCCAGTACACGATTGTCATCAATACGTAGAAAGATGCAAGACCAATAAATAGCTGCCAAGAAACCTTCATAGTTTGTTAGTGCCCTTCAGTCTTGATGTGTGGATGATGCAGATCAAATGCTGGACGCTCTGATGAAATTCGAGGCATCGTTAAAAAGTTGTGACGTGGTGGAGGACATGAAGTCGCCCACTCAAGTGAGGCTCCGTAGCCCCATGGATCATCAACGCCCACTAGAGGTGATTTGCGAGTAATCCAAACGTTGATCATAAAAGGAATCATTGAGAAAGCCAGAAGGAATGATCCGATAGTTGAGATTTCATTCATAAATGTGAAGCCATCAGTGGGTAAATAATCTGCATAACGACGAGGGAAGCCCTTAATTCCTAACCAATGCTGGATAAGGAAAGTAAGGTGGAAGCCGAAGAAGGTTGTCCAGAAGTGAATTTTTCCTAGGCGCTCATTGAGCATTCGGCCAGTCATCTTTGGCCACCAGAAATAGAAACCACCAAACATTGCAAAGACCACTGTTCCAAATAGAACGTAGTGGAAATGTGCAACTACAAAGTAACTAGCAGAGACAGCAAAGTCCAAAGGTGGTGAGGCCAAGATAATTCCTGTTAAGCCTCCAAAGAGGAATGTGACTAGGAATCCCATGACCCACAACATTGGAGTTTCAAAAGTTACGTGGCCACGCCACATTGTTCCAATCCAGTTGAAGAATTTAACACCGGTTGGAACTCCAATAAGGAAAGTCATAAAGGAGAAGAAGGGTAATAAAACCTGTCCGGTTGCAAACATATGGTGAGCCCATACTGAGACGGACAGAGCAGAGATAGCGATGGTTGCCGCAATCAAACCCTTGTATCCAAAGATTGGTTTACGACTAAAAACCGGCAAGATCTCTGTTGCAACACCGAAGAAAGGCAGCGCCAAGATATATACCTCCGGGTGCCCGAAGAACCAGAATAAGTGTTGGAACAACATCGCTCCACCGTTAGCTGGATCAAAGAGATGCGTTCCATATAGTCGGTCTGCTTCAAGTCCTAGTAACGCTGCAGCCAATGGTGGGAATGCAAGTAAAACAAGAATCGAAGTTAGTAATACGTTCCATGAAAAAATGGACATACGGAACATGGTCATGCCAGGAGCGCGCATTGTGAAGATTGTTGTAATGAAGTTAACGCCACCAAGAATTGTTCCGATTCCACCGACAGCTAAACCAAGTAGCCACAAATCCGCACCAATGCCTGGAGAATAAACTGAGTTAGAAAGAGGCACATAAACTGTCCAGCCAAATGAAGCTGCTCCCCCTGGAGATAAGAATCCGGCAAAAGCCATTGTTCCGCCAAAGAGATAAAGCCAATAAGAGAGCATATTCAAACGCGGGAAAGCCACATCAGCGGCACCAATTTGTAATGGCATGATGACGTTAGCAAAGCCAACAAAAAGCGGAGTTGCAAACATCAGCAACATGATTGTTCCGTGCATGGTGAAGATTTGGTTGTACTGCTCGGCGCTTAAGAACTGCATTCCTGGACGCGCTAATTCAGAGCGAAGCAATAACGCTAATACGCCGCCGATGAGAAACCAAGCAAAAGATGTGATCAGATACAAATAACCAATCGTCTTGTGGTCTGTAGATGTAATCCACTTGACGAATGCTTTACCTTTTTTAGGTGGAAGCGGTGGCAGATTGGTGATTGTTGGACGATCTGCAAATGTTGTCATGCTGTGATCCCCTCAAAAGTTGCAAGATAAGCTTTAAATTGTTCTGGTGTTACTACTCGAACTGTAAATAACATCTGTGAGTGATTGCGACCGCATAAAATATTGCAACGACCTGGATAATCGCCAAGCTTGTTGGCCGTGAATTCGAGATGGTTTGTAACACCTGGAAGGTTTTGCATTTGAATCATAAATGCTGGGATCCAAAAACCATGGACAACATCGTTTGAAGTAATTGTGTACCTTACTTTTTCACCCAATGGCACATAAAGAACCGGAGGCTGGGCTGGAGTTCCTGTTACAACGGCTTTTGGCCCAGCTTCTGGATAACCAAATTGCCATGACCATTGAATTCCTTCGACTGTAATTTCATGCTTATAGGTTGTTGTGTGCGCAGAAATTACTGTTTCCTTCTTTGCTGTGAAGAAGAAAAGAACTGCAACGATGATAAATGGAATTACTGTGTAAACAATTTCTATTGGAATGTGGTACTGAGTTTGCTTTGGAAACTCAGGTCCATCTTTTTTGTGACGATGAAAAAACGCTGGCCACATAATCAAGATGAGTGTGAAGACTCCAACTACGCCGGCTGTAATCCAAGCGCCTTGCCACAAAGACAGGGATTGATCATTAACGCTGGAGAGCCCTTCTTGAAAACCTAGGCCTGAAACTTTTGAACAGCCCGACAGCAGAAGCGCTGGGACTAGAAGGAGCAGGGCACGAAGACCCTTGAGCTTTGTTAGCGACATGGGGGTAAGGATAGAGCGCAAAGCGCGACTGTGTTGCACCTGGTTAAGCCGCCACCCCGGTGGTTCGTGTCACAACATTTGAGCCTAAAAACAGGCCCTAAAACGAAAGATGTGGTGCTAACTCCGATGCAGCTTGCGAGCCATAGGCCTGCTCAAAACGTGCAATAAATTCGCTGCTAGTAAAGCGATATTCCTGAGTTCCCATTGTCTCGATGACGTAGGTAGCAATCAAAGAGCCCAGTTGGGCGCAGCGTTCGTGGCTTAAGCCCCAAGCAAGGCCTGCGATAAAGCCTGATCTAAAGGAATCCCCGACGCCTGTTGGATCCGTCTTTGATTTCTCCTGTGGAACTCCCACTTGAACAAACTCCCCCGCCGCACTTTCGACTTTAGCTCCCTTTGATCCCAAGGTAACTACGCGAATTTTTACATGCTCCAATATCTCACGATCTGTCCATCCAGTTTTTTGTATGGCAAGTGCTAATTCATATTCATTTAGGAAAAGATATGAAGCTCCATCGATAAGAAGTTTGATTTCTTCACCGCTCATGCGTGCCATCTGTTGTGAAGGATCTGCGGCAAAGGCAATGCCTTCACTACGGCAGACATCTGAATGATGCAACATCGCTTCAGGATCATCAGGAGAAATAACGACCATGTCGAAGCGACCAGTTTTTTCCATAATCGGAGCTAACTCAATATTTCTTGCCTCACTCATTGCACCTGGAAAGAATGATGCGATCTGATTGAGGTCATCATCAGTTGTCACCATGAAATGTGCGGTATATAGAGATGAGGAGACCCATGCATGAGAAGTATCCACTCCATGGCGTGACAACCAGGCTTCGTAATCGGCCCAATCTTTTCCTACGGCGGCAATTAGAACAGGGTTTAAACCGAGCACGCCCATTCCATAACAGATATTTGCTGCACATCCGCCACGGCGTACATCAAGGCTATCGACAAGAAAGGAAAGAGAGAGTTTTTCTAGCGACCCTGCAACAAATGAGTCAGTGAACTTTCCAGAGAAAGTCATTAAGTGATCAAGGCCCACAGAGCCCGCTACGCCAATTTTCATGTAGCGATACTAGAGTGTAAAACTAGTTTTATTAGTTAAATGAATCGCCGCATGCGCAAGAACCTTGTGCATTTGGGTTATCAATCGTGAAGCCCTGCTTTTCGATAGTGTCAACGAAATCAACTGTTGCGCCCATCAAATAAGGATCACTCATCTTGTCGACAACGACTTTTACTGCGCCGAATTCACGGACAATATCGCCCTCTTGATTGCGATCATCAAAGTAGAGCTGGTAGCGAAGTCCTGAACATCCGCCCGGCTGAACGGCAACACGAAGATTGAGATCATCGCGACCTTCTTGAGCCAATAGTGCAGCTACCTTTGCTGCAGCTACATCGGTTAGTGCTAATCCAGTAGTTGTTACTTCAGTAGTCATTTTCTCTCCTTGTTTGGGCAAAGCCTACCCTTGGCTATCCCCCTTCGCGAGTTATGACTTGGCTCTATAGTTACGCTCATGACTACTGAATCAACTGGCAAAGGCCGCCCGACCCCAAAGCGCAAAGATGCTCAGGCAAAGGTAAAGGTTTCATCTCTATCCCCTGTCGTAACCAAAGAACAGAAACGGGCCCAAAAAATAGCAGCCAGACAAGATCGCGTGGGTTCTCGTTCGGCTTATCTTCGAGGCGATGAAAGCGCCTTACCAGCTCGCGACCGCGGACCAGAGCGTCGTTTTGTCCGAAATTACGTAGATGCCCGCCGATCCATCGGCGAATACTTCTTACCGATTATCTTCGTTGTATTAGTTCTAACTTTGATTCAGATCCCGGCAGTTCAGTTCGGTGCAATCGCCCTTATGTATGTAGTTCTTCTCATTGCCGTTATTGATGGGATTTTTCTCGGACGAAAAATACAACGCTTAGTTCATGCGAAGTATCCCAGCTCGAGCACAAAGGGCCTAGGTATGTATGCTTGGCTTCGCTCAACACAGATGCGACGCCTTCGCGCGCCGCACCCACAAACTAAAGTTGGAGATTTAGTTAACTAAGCGCGGGGATTTGGGCTGATGTTTTGAATGGGATCCATTTCTGGAAGATTACCCAAAGCTTTATCAATCGCCTTCATCGTGTCAGCATCAAGTTTGATTCCTGAGGCTTTCACATTTTCTTTAACTTGAGAAGGTTTTGTCGCACCAACAATTGCACTCGAGACATTCGGATTATTCAAAACCCATGCAATTGATAGCTGAGACATAGTGATATCAAGTTGATCAGCAATTGGTTTTAATTTTTGAACTGCAGTCAAAACATCATCACGCATCCATTTTGAAATCATTCCAGCGCCGCCCTTTTTGTCGGTCGCGCGCGAACCGGCTGGTGGTTTCTTTCCTGGAAGGTATTTGCCTGTCAAAACACCTTGGGCCATTGGTGACCAGACAATTTGACCGATTCCCTCTTTAATTGAAAGCGGAACTACTTCAGCTTCAATAACGCGCCAAAGAGCTGAATACTGAGGCTGACTTGAAACAAAGCGGTTGTATCCGCGTTCATCTTGAATCTTTAATGCAGCTGCGATCTGTTGTGCTGTCCATTCAGAGAAACCTATGTAATGAACTTTGCCCGCACGAATCAAATCATCAAATGCGCTGAGTGATTCTTCAAGAGGAGTTTCAAAATCAAAACGGTGCATCTGGTACAGATCGATGTGATCAGTTTGCAATCGCTTAAGAGAAGCGTTGCACGATTCGATAATGTGCTTGCGCGATAAACCGCGATCATTTTTGCCGGTTCCTGTTGGCCAGTAAACCTTAGTAAAGAGCTCATATGATTCTCGACGAACACCCTTGAGCGCTTTACCTAAAACGCTTTCAGCTTTTGTACCGGCGTAAACATCGGCAGTATCGAAAGTTGTGATTCCGCAGTCAAGTGCTGTTTTAACGCACTTTATCGCAGATTCAGCTTCAACTTGTGAGCCGTGAGTAATCCAGTTTCCGTAAGAAATCTCAGATACATACATTCCAGTACTGCCAAGGCGACGATATTCCATGGGATTGACTCTAGGTCTAAGCGCGCCTTGTTGCCAACTTGAAAGCGATGTGGTTGCCTTCGCACACAACTTAATACGCCCTTCATTGGGGGAAGTTCGGTGAAAATCCGACACTGACCCGCAACCGTAAAGTCGGATTACCTAATGAATGGTTTTAGACA
>JBAXIC010000020.1:0-21156 GCA_037138575.1 Actinomycetes bacterium | reverse complement strand
TCATCGAAAATAACTGTTCCATTTGGAACGCCGAGAATTAAATCATCTCCTTGGTGACCATCTTTACGGTCGCCATACCCTTGATGTCCAGAGGTTGCTTTGCGATGTGGTGAGTGGTGAAAATCTAGAAGTGTTGTAACGCTTGGATCTACGATAAGGATGATGTCGCCACCGCGTCCACCGTTGCCGCCATCTGGGCCGCCAAGTGGCTTAAATTTTTCGCGCTTAACAGAAACGCAGCCATCGCCACCATTTCCGGCAGAGGCATAGAGAGTTACACGATCAACAAATGTTGTCATGAATCGAACTCCCTTCTTAGTAGAAAATAAAAAAGCGAGCCGTGTGAATACGGCTCGCCCTTTATAGAGAAACCTTTATAGAGCTACCGGAACCACAACATTCACTACTCGACGTCCGCGAGCGCGACCGAATTCGACTGCACCGGCTGCTAAAGCAAAGAGTGTGTCATCCTTACCGCGTCCAACGTTTTTGCCTGGGTGAAAATGTGTTCCGCGCTGACGAACTAGAATTTCGCCTGCATTTACTTCTTGTCCGCCAAAGCGCTTGATACCGAGGTATTGAGCATTTGAATCGCGACCGTTTCGTGTCGAGGAGACGCCCTTCTTACTTGCCATTTATTTATCCCTTACTTCGCGCCGTTGATGGCGGTAATTTTTACGAGTGTGAGCTTTGCACGAAAACCTTGACGACGACGGTGACCGGTCTTGTTCTTGTAACGCAAGATGTCGATCTTTGGTCCCTTAGTCTCTTCAAGAACTTCGCCTGTGACCTTTACGCCAGAGAGAAGCTTTGGATCTGAAGTGACAGATGCACCATCTACTAAGAGCAACGCAGGAAATGAAACAGTTGCGCCAACAGCGGCATCGATACGATCGACGATTACTGTGTCTCCAACTGCCACTTTCTCCTGATGGCCGCCAGCTTTAACGATTGCGTACACGTGTAACTCCAGTTCATTTTTTAGCCCATGGCAGGAGCAATGGCTCCTTCGGGCAGACGCTAAGGGTACGGAGTCTGCACCCCCACGGTCAAATTAGGATATCTAGAGCCTTTGGACCGAAGCGATGCGGGTCAGCGCCTTTTCCAGGGAATAGATTGGATCACTTGCCGCCCCTTTAACCTCGGCATCGGCCTGGGCGATTGCACCTACGGCATCTGCGATTTGAGCGGGTGACCAACGATTTAACTGGCGGCGGGCCTTATCTATCTGCCATGGCGCCATGCCTAATTGAGCAGCTAATTCAAAGGATTTAACGGCGCGATTGGCACCAGAGACCTTTGCTAATGAACGAAGCGATGAAGCGATAGCGCTGGTAATCATCACTGGATCGGTGCCTGTTTCAAGAGCGCTTCGAAGAGCAATGAGAGCGGCCGATAAATTGCCATCTAATGTTGCATCGGCAACATCGAAGCCAGTTGTTTCGACGCGACCTTGATGAAACTTATCGATCATCAACTCATCGATGACACCTGCTGGTGCATCTGCGGCGATCTGCCCAATTGCCGATTGAAGTTCACGAAGATCATTTCCAAGAGCGCCAACAAGTGCTGCGATTGCACCAGGTGTTGCTTTACGTTTTAAATCAAGAAGTAGATTTCTTACAAACTCTTCTTTTTCTGCTTCCTTCTTAATTGGGTCGCAGGCAATGATTTCGGGTTTAGTTTTCTTAATCGCATCTAATAGCGCTTTGCCTTTTACTCCACCCTTATGAACAAATACAACAGTGGTCGATGCATCAGGATCATTTAAATAACGAGTGATTTCATCTTTTGACTCATCGGCAAGATCTTGCAAGTCGCGAACTATCAATGCGCGACGCTCTGAAAAAAGTGATGGTGCTAATGCATCAGCGATATCGCCAACGATTACATCAGCGGCAAAAAGGCTTGTGATTTCGCACTTCTCTTCTTTTAACTGCAAAATTATCTTGTTAAGTGCGCGGTCGGCAAGTGCGGCCTCTGAACCAAGGACGAGATAGAAAGAGTTCATTGAATCTACCCCCATCGAATGATGTTAAATCTTGCCTTGGCCTTTCGTAACGATAATCGGTGATTATGCGCTTGCACGGCTATGGCGCCATCGATATCTGTACGTACAACCTCTGAGCCGAGTCTAGTCAGCGCATCGAGAGTTTGCACCGCTGGGTGGCCGTAAGTATTGCCCGCACCGACTGAGATTATAGAAAGGCGGGGGTGAAGTGCAGCCATAAAGCCTAAATCCTGGTATTTAGATCCATGATGGCAGACTTTATAAATATCAACACGAGTTATATCTGGAATCAAAATCTGCTGAACTGGTGGCTCTAAATCTCCCCCAGCAAAGATAGAAAATGCCTCACTAGTTATAAGCGTTGCAATGCTGGAGTTATTTATCTGCGACCCTTCACCCGGCAATTCGGTGAAAGTAGCGGCATTTAATGTTGGCCACAAGACATTAATTGTTAGAGAACCAAGCTGGGCACGCATTCCGCGTACAGCCGTAACTACTTCCACCCCCTGCAGAGTTGCATGCACCATTGCACTTTCAATGACAGGTTGTGCATTAACGCTTATCCATAGTTGCCCCACTCTTCGATCAGATATCGCTCCAGGTAACCCGGCGACGTGATCAGCATGAAAGTGAGAAAGAATCATCAAAGGAATTTCATTTATTCCTAGCGCCTTTAAGCAGTGATCTTCGGCCACGGGATCGGGACCAACATCTATGACAACTCCGCGATGGTTTCCAAGATTGATAACCATTGAATCACCTTGACCTATATCGCAGTTGGCAACTTGCCAATCGCCTCCAGGCCAACGCTGAAGGTAGGTAATCACAATTATGACAACAAGGGTGAGGGCGATTATTTCTTTGAACCACTTTTTACAAATCCAAAGCATCAAGGTAAAGATTGCAACGACAGCAAAGCCGATACGACCAGTACGAAGAGTCAATACTGGAAATCCCGAAGCCCAATGTGCAATCAATACAATCGCCGCTGCCGGAATTCGGATGAACCAGATCAGAATCGAAGAAATGATAGAAAGAAAGGGAGAAAGTAGCGCGGCAATAAAACCAAGAATTGTTATTGGGGCAACGAAAGGTGCAGCCAATAAGTTTGCGACAACGCTCATCGGAGCTAAATATCCAGAGAGTGCCACAATGATGGGCGAGCAGAAAACAATTGCTGCAATTGGCGGGGCTAAGGCTTGAGCTAATTTTCCTGGCATGTGTGCCGACAATTTTTCAACCAAAACCGGCGCAAATAGAAGTAATCCTGCCGTTGCCAGAACTGACAGAGCAAAGCCAGCGTCACGTGCCTGCCAGGGATCTGCCAGAACGACAGCGGCCATTGCAAAACCTAGGGCTGGCAAAGAATCACGTCCGCGTTTTGTCCCTTGTGCAACAAGTAAAACCGCAGCCATCGCAGCAGCGCGCAAGACTGAAGGACTGGGACGCACAAGAGCGATGAAGGCGATAAGAGAGATGGCCGTTGCCGACAATCTGTATTTCATCGTGGAAAATAGAAACTGCATGAGCCATAAAACAAAGGCCGAAACAAGTGCAAAGTTGGCGCCACTGACGGCAACTAAATGTGTTAGTCCCGAACGCTTCATGGAGTTCTTAAATTCGGCGCTTTGTTTAGAAGTGTCCCCCAAAACCATTCCGGGGATGAGGGCTCCTGAATCGCCGTCGCCAGATAAGGATTTCAATCCATAACGAATAGAACCAAGTGCACGTGCCCATCTCGACGCATTTGTAATAACTGCAACCTTTTCGTTAACTATCACCAGAGCCGCAACGCGTGCCTCTTTGCTTGAGACGATGCGTCCTTGCACACGAAATCGCTGCCCCGGCAACATTGCAGTTACATCCATCTTGGATGAAATAACTCTTATCGGAACTCGCAGCTGGTAATGAATTGAGCTATTGCTTACTGTTATCGCTCGGGCGATAAATGAGTAACTTCCCGATACGCTTTTATTAGGATCTGTAACAACTTCAGCAGTTATCGTCGCGCTTTGCCCAAAGAATCTTGTTATCTGACTCTGCGCAAGTGATGCTTGTCGTAAAGACATTACTGTTGAGCCCAGAAGAATTGCAACAATAATTACTATCAAACGAGCTTTTTTACTTGCCAGAGCGATCAGAGTAATTACTAGGGCTGCAATTGAAATTCGCCAAGGCGCTGTTGCGCTTTGAAATAAGGCACCGCCCCAAATAGCAGCTCCTATAGCAACTGCCCTGTAATCAATTAGACGCGGATTTTGGCTTTTATCTGCGAGAATTTTGCGACACCGATTCCGCTCACTTTTTGTAAATCTTCAATCGTTGTAAACGGACCATTGTTTTTTCTATATGCAACTATTCGCGCAGCAATAACAGGGCCGATGCCATCGAGTGAATCAAACTCACTGACCGTTGCGCGATTTATATTTATCGCTCCGCTATGAACACTCTTACTGGCTCGTATCCCTTTGCTATTTACTTGAGTTGAATCAACGTAGATCTGTTCGCCATCGGCCAAGATTCGAGCCAAGTTAATAGTGCTCAAATCAGCCCCGGGTGCAGAATCCCCAGCAGCTTTGATTGCATCTATGACGCGAGAACTTGCCGGGAGTGTATAAACGCCTGGATTATTTACAGCCCCTGTCACATCGACAAATATCTGCGGTGCTTGAATTTCGGTAATGACAATTGGTGGTGCGCTTATTTCATTGCTATTACCTCGTACAACGATGGCAATGGATATAAGCACCACGACCCCTGAGATTATAAGTAGTGCACGTTTTTGCAATGAGGTGAAATTAAGTTCATACCACCAGTTAGATAAGCTTTCAAAGATTTGAGAGAAATATTCCATGCGCCAATAGTTATTGACGCCCTCTGAAAACTCTTACTAACTCATTTTCGGTGTGGATATTTACTTCTTTAACCAGTAGTCGTTGATGTACTTTTCACCCTCATCGCAGAAGAAAGTCACGACGTTTTCAACACCGTACTGCTCTTTTAATCGCTTGGCTGCAATCATGTGAGCACCAGATGATGGCCCAACGAAAAGACCATGCACACGTGCTAATCGGCGCATCTCTTGGATTGATTCCTCAGAACCCACATCTATAACACCATCGAGCTCGTGGTGGTGACGAGCAACGATTCCTGGAATAAATCCATCGGCAATGCCTTCAATCAAATGCTTTGAAACCTCACCGCACAAGATCGTGCAGGATTCAGATGGTTCAAGGGCAATCACTTTACAATTTGGGTTAGCGGCTTTAAGGGCCTGTCCAACGCCGATGATTGTCCCTCCAGTACCAACTCCACCAATTACTAGATCTGGAAGAACTGGCATTTGTTGCAAAATTTCTTGACCTAACCATTCGCGGTTTTCATCAACGTTCCAGTCATTATCAAATTGTTGTGGTGCGAAAAAGCCTGGCAACTCACCGCGTCGACGGGCTTCGGCAAGTGCATCATTAACGTGAAAATCGCCCATGGTATGCACCTCTGCACCAAATGCTTCAGAGATTGCAGTGCGCTCTGGACTCATTCCATCGGGCATTATGACCAACATTTTGTAGCCCTTAACTGCGGCAACCATGCTCATTGCATTTCCCGTGTTACCGCTACTTGCTTCAACAATTGTGTCGCCAGGTTGTAGCAAGCCTTCGGCTTCTGCGCGTTCAATCATGTATTTAGCGATGCGGGCTTTAATTGATCCTGATGGGTTCATGTACTCCATCTTGACCCAAATACCTTCAATATTAATTAAAGGTGTATTGCCGATTGCATCCAAAATTGTCTTCATTGACATTGCCTTTCACATTATGGAACTACGCGCGTGATGATTAGGCGACGATATTAACTAACTTTGGCGCACGCGCAATGACCTTTTTTGGTGCGTTCGAACCTAGTTCGGCAACGATTGTTGGATGTGCAAGGGCTAAAGCTTCAAGTTCTGCATCAGTAATCGTTGGTGAAACTTCAATGCGCTCTTTGATCTTGCCGTTGATTTGAATTACGGCTTCGATTGAATCTGCAACAAGTAGCGCTGGATCAACTATCGGCCATCCGGCAAGTGCGACAGCAGGCTTGTGTCCTAAGCGCTCCCACATCTCTTCGGAAGTAAAAGGTGCAACTAATGACAACATAATCGCAATGGCTTCAACGGCTTCACGAACTGCAGGATCGGCAGGACCACACCCAGAATCAATGGCTTTACGGGTTGCATTTACCAGCTCCATCACACGTGCAATTGCCACGTTAAATCTAAAAGATTCAACTGCAAAGGAGGCATCGTTTAAAGCTTTGTGTGTTGCTTTGCGTAATGAAATTTCACCCGTTGCAAAATCAACATCAGGTTCACTTGTGACATCACCAGATAAACGCCAAGCACGAGTTAAGAATTTAACTGATCCAGATGGAGAAACATCTGACCAATCAACATCATCTTCAGGTGGACCGGCAAAGACCATCGATAAACGAATTGCATCGACACCATGATGCTCGAGTTCATCTGAAAGTCGAACAAGGTTGCCACGACTCTTAGACATTGCTGAGCCATCCATAACAACCATGCCTTGATTGAGTAGACGGGTAAATGGTTCGTTGAAGTTGACCATTCCCATATCGTTTAAAACTTTAGTAAAGAAGCGGCTATATAAAAGGTGCAAAATTGCATGCGTTACTCCGCCAACATATTGATCGACTGGTAACCAAGTTTCGATATCTTTTTTTAAGAATGGTTGGTCGTGCACGGTTGATGATGGATAGCGCAAGTAATACCAAGAGGAATCTACGAAAGTATCCATTGTGTCGGTATCACGCTTTGCAGGATTACCGCACTTTGGACAGGCAACATTTACCCAATCAGTTGCTGCTCCAAGTGGTGACGTTCCTTTAGGTTTTAGATCTAAACCTTCGGCATTGGGCAAAGTCAATGGGAGTTGATCTTGGGGCACAGGTACTTCGCCACAGTTGAGGCAGTGAATAATCGGAATCGGCGTGCCCCAGTAGCGTTGGCGAGAAACTAACCAATCGCGCAAACGATAGTTACGTGCTGATTTTCCAAGACCATCTTTTTCAAGTTGGGCGTTTATAGCTGCGATTGCATCGGCTTTATTAAGGCCATCAAGTGCACCGGAGTTAACTAGTTTTCCATCTCCACCTGTTGCTACACCACTGATATTTGGATCTTCTTCACCAGTGTCGACAACTACAACAACGGGGAGATTAAATGCCTTTGCAAAATCTAAGTCACGCTGATCATGTGCTGGAACGGCCATGATTGCACCGGTGCCGTAATCAGCTAAAACATAATCACTTGCCCAGATAGGTAGCTTGGCACCGTTGACCGGGTTAATTGCATAGCGATTTAAAAAGAGGCCGCTCTTAGGGCGATCAGTTGCAAGGCGATCGATATCGCTATCGGCCTTGATTTTTTCAAGGTAGGCGTTGAGTTCAGTTTCTACTCCGGTGCCGACAGCAAGTTCAGCCGCTAAATCGCTATCTGCTGCAACAACCATAAAAGTTGCACCGTACAAAGTATCGGGACGCGTTGTATAAATAGTGACTGGTTCTGCGCGGCCTTCGATAACAAATGAAACATTTGCACCCGTTGATCGACCGATCCAGTTGCGCTGCATCATCAAGACTTTTTCAGGCCACTTACCTTCAAGTTGTGCCATGTCATCAAGAAGACGATCGGCATAATCTGTAATTTTGAAATACCACTGGTTTAGTTTTTTCTTAGTAACCACAGAATCGCAACGCTCGCAAAGACCTGCGACAACTTGCTCGTTAGCTAAAACAGTTTGGCAGCCTGGGCACCAGTTAACTGCTGAGTCTTTGCGGTAGGCAAGGCCGCGTTCGTGAAGTTGTAAAAATAGCCATTGATTCCATTTGTAATATTCGGGATCGCACGTATTGAAAACTCGATCCCAATCAAATGAACATGCAAAACGACGCATCGATGCTTTTTGTACTGCGATATTTTCATAAGTCCAAATACGTGGATCTGAATTTCGTTTAATTGCGGCATTTTCAGCCGGCAAACCAAAGGCATCCCAACCAATGGGGTGCATAACGTTGAAACCCTTTTGTATCCAGTAACGAGCGATGACATCGCCTAGGGCATAAGCCTCGGCATGGCCCATATGTAGATCTCCAGATGGATAAGGAAACATATCCAAGACATATTTCTTTTCACGCGGGTCATCGTCGCGGCCTGATTTAAATGGTTGGATTTGATCCCAAATGGGCAGCCATTTTTCCTGCACGTAGGCAAAGTCGTATGCCGCGTGCTCACGCTCTTCATTACCGTTGTTATTCATAAGTGGAGCTAAGGGGATTTGAACCCCTGACCCCCTGCATGCCATGCAGGTGCGCTACCAGCTGCGCTATAGCCCCGTTTGTACTTCAGGAGCAGACCTTACCGTATGGTCGGCACTCGGTTTTTAAACGAAAGTTGCTCCACTTTCTTCGCCATAAACGGGTTCTGGAATAGATCCCGCGTTATGTTCAACTAAATTCCATTGGCGGGGATTTCTTTGCAATACCGACCACGATGCATTTGAAAGACCACCCAAAACTCCCCAATGCGAAAGTGGAAGTTGTAGTAATTCTCCGAGTACGCAACGCGCGGTGCCACCATGCGTTGCCACGACAAGAAGCTGATCGCTTTTGCCTTCCAGCGTTTTAAGAATCTGACCAACGGCGCGAGATGCAACTTCACTGCGTCGCTCCCCTGTCGTGCCTGCAGGATTATCATCGCCATCAATCCATCGAATAAAGTTATGGAAATCTTCAGTGCGGTTTTGTGAACCAGTTTTGCCTTCCCACAGTCCTCCATTTGTTTCACGCAATGATTCATGGGTGCTGACTTCTAAACCAGTTAATGCCGCAAGAGCGTTAGCAGTTTCAATTGCCCGCCCCAAATCACTAGAAATAATCTGCGTCGGATTCATGCCGGCAAGAATCTGCGCCGCATGCGTTACTTGAATCTTGCCAACTTCATTAAGTGGAATATCAGAGTGGCCTTGGAATCGGTTGATCTTGTTCCAGTCGGTCTGGCCATGACGCCAAACAACGATGCGATTACCGACCATTTACCGCGGCATCCTTAACTGCATCAAGTTCGATTGTTGGACAGTCATTCCATAAGCGATCTAACATGTAGTACTTTCGAAGCTCCGTGCTTTGAATGTGAACGACCAAATCTGAGTAATCAAGCAAGATCCATTCGGCGCCTTTTTCACGACGTGCAGGTTTTTCACCGATTGCATGGAGCTTTCGTTCGACCTCATCGGCGATTGAATCTACTTGAGCAGAGTTTTGGCCAGTTGCGATCAAAAAGACTTCGCTAAGAACTAGTTGGTCGGATAAATCAATAGCGATTAAATCTGTGCCAATCTTCTCGACGATGGCATGGGCAGCTACTTGGGTGATTTCGCGGGTTTTGCTACTGATTGTCATAGAGCCCATTCTCTCGTATAAATGCGGCAACGATTTCCGGTACCTCTGCGCTTAAACCTTGGCGAATAGTTGTCGCTGCAACTTCAAGGGCAGCGATATCGATTCCCTGAGATGGATACCCCGGGCGATCGATGCAGATGATGGAAACCATCTTCTGTAACTCTTGGGCTCTATGCCATTGATCAATCTTTGAAAAAGCATCGGCGCCTACTACTAGGAAGAATTGATCACCCGTTGGGTATGCGGCTTTAATCGCTTCAACCGTGTCGATTGCATAACTTGGACCTTGGCGCAAAATTTCGATTGGGTTAACACTGACTTTGCTCTTAAATGCTAAAGGCAAAGTTGAAACTGCAAGTTGGCACATTGTACGACGTTGCTCTGGTGATGCCAAAGGTTGAGAAGTTCGAAGTAAGGGTTGACCAGCGGGAATAACTAAAAGTTGATCAACTAAATCTTTTTCAAAGAGTTGAGTAATTACGTGCAGATGACCTAAATGAATTGGATCAAAAGTTCCGCCGTAAATTCCAACTCGGGACAAATTAATCCCGGTCTAGGCGAAGTACTAAATAGAGAAGGAGTGAGAGAACACCAAAGCCAATAATTCCATAGGCATATGCAGGCATAGGTAATTCGCGAGCAGTCTCGGCAGCTAGGTTAATCATGTCTGAAATCCTACTATGCGATTCCGGAAAGTAATTGCTTAAAACGGGTTTCATCTATTACAGGTACACCGATTTCCTGCGCTTTGGCTAACTTTGATCCGGGATCTGCACCGACCAATACGTAATCTGTCTTTTTTGAAACCGAACTTGCGGCCTTGCCACCATGAGCGGTGATTGTTTCCGAAATCCCATCACGCGTAAAAGATTCCAAACCTCCGGTTACAACAAAAGTTAAGCCGGCTAAAGTTTGAGGTAACTGAGCTAATTCAGTCTGAACAACGGTTACTCCTGCCAACTGCCATTTTCTAATAATTTCGCGGTGCCAATCAATTGCAAACCATTCAACTATTGATTGTGCAATGGTGGAACCCACGCCATCAACAGCAGCTAACTCTTCGGCCGATGAAGAAGCGATTTTTTCGATCGAGGCGAAGTTTGTGGCTAATGCTTGCGCAGCAGTTGGGCCAACATGGCGAATAGAAAGTGCGACAAGGGTTCGCCATAGCGGACGGGTCTTTGCTTCATCAAGAGCGGCAAGAAGCTTTGAAACGTTTGCTCCCGCCTTGCCATCTTTTTTCATGAAGAATTCACTTCTAGCTAATTTTTCAGCGGTTAAATCAAATAGATCAGATTCATCTGTCAGAATTTTGGCTTCTAGTAATGCAACGGCAGCTTCGTAACCTAGAACATCGATATCAAGGGCTGCTCGCGAGCCGATGTAAAAAATACGTTCGCGCAACTGGGCTGGGCAACTTTGAGTGTTAGGGCAGCGAATATCAACATCGCCTTCAGAGATTGCACGAAGAACGCTGCCGCACTCAGGACAGTGCGTTGGCATTACAAAGGCACGCTCTGCACCTGTTCGACGTTCGATTACTGGTCCAAGAACTTCAGGGATTACATCTCCGGCTTTTCGAATTACAACGACATCACCAATCAAAACGCCTTTGCGAACAATCTCTTCTGAATTATGCAACGTTGCATTTGTAACGGTTGATCCTGCAACTTTAACTGGCTCCATAAAAGCAAAAGGTGTTACTCGACCGGTTCGGCCAATACTTACTTTGATATCAAGTAACTTAGTTGTCACTTCTTCCGGAGGGTACTTAAATGCGATTGCCCATTTTGGCGCACGGGAGGTAAAACCAAGTTGTTGCTGTTCTGAGATTGAATCGACTTTAATTACAACGCCATCAATCTCATGCTCTACATCATGGCGGTGATCTTCATAGTATTTAATAAATTTTTCGACTTCAGCTCGTGACTTACAGGTTTTGTATCGATCACTTGTTGGCAGACCAAGTTCGGCTAAAAGGGCATAAGCATTACTTTGTGAATCAAATTCGATTCCTTCACGGGCTCCGACGCCATGAACAACTACTGATAACGGACGTTGGGCAGTTACTCGCGGATCTTTTTGGCGCAGCGAACCAGCGGCGCCGTTGCGCGGATTAGCAAAGAGGGCTTTGCCTGACTCTTCTAATGATTCATTAAGTTCATTAAAAGCGGTAAGGGGGAAAAAGACCTCGCCGCGAATTTCAATGAGTGCGGGAATCTTTGCGCCCTTGAGTACATGAGGCAGATTCTTAATTGTTTTAACATTGAGTGTTACATCCTCACCTGTGACGCCATTTCCGCGGGTTAGTCCACGAATTAACTGACCCTTTTCGTAGGTTAAGTTAATTGCTAATCCATCAACTTTAAGTTCGCATAAGTAGATTGGCCTTGATACTTCTTTTTCGACACGATCAAACCATGCACCTAATTCAGCGGTATCAAAGACGTTATCTAAACTCATCATCTTTTCGATGTGATCACGTTGCTGGAAATGCGTAGCAAATCCTCCGCCAACATTTTGTGTAGGTGAATCAACTTCTCGAAGTTCAGGGTACTTGGCCTCTAAGGCTGTAAGTTCCTTTAATAATGCATCGAATTCTGCATCAGTTACGGTTGGTGCATCTAAAACATAGTATTTAAACTGGTGATCTCGAATCTCATTGATGATTTCGCCCATTCTGTGGCGGGCTTTATTGGTCATTACTCGGTCTCACAGATTGTTGCCGAACCAACTACGCGATCACCATCATAAATAACCATAGCTTGACCTGTTGCTAAACCAAGTAATGGTTCATCGAGTGTGGCAATAAGTAAAGTGCCGTCGAAGAAATACGTGCAAGGAAGCGCAGCACCATGTGCACGTACTTGAACAAAACCGCGTTGGGCATCACTTGTGACGGCTGGACCACACCACACAGGACGTTCACCACGCATTAAGGAGACGGCTAAATCTTCACGCGCACCAACTACAACAGTGTTGCTCACTGGCTCAATCTTTAGTACAAATCGCGGGGATCCATCGGCAGTTGGAACAGTAAGTCCCAAACCTTTTCGCTGTCCGATTGTGTATGTATATGCACCTCTGTGCTCGCCAATTTTTGTGCCATCTTGATCGACGATTGGCCCGACTTCACTTCCTAATCGATCCCGTAACCATCCCGCATTATCTCCTGATGGAACAAAACAAATATCGTGACTATCGGGTTTTTGTGCAACTGCTAAACCGCGCGCCTCTGCCTCTTTTCGAATATCAACTTTAGTTGTATCGCCCAATGGAAAAATTGCACCTTCGATTTGTTCAACGGTGAGAACCGATAAAACATAAGACTGATCTTTTGAATGATCGACGGCGCGATGCAAAGTCTTACCTGAATCACTGATTTGCGTACGTGCATAATGACCAGTAACCACGCCATCAAAACCCATTGCACGTGCGCGATCTAAAACAGCGGCGAATTTAATCTTTTCATTGCAACGAAGACATGGATTTGGCGTACGGCCGGCGGCATATTCAGCTAAGAAATCTTCGACAACGCCATCATGAAACTCTTCAGCCATATCCCAGATATAGAAGGGGATGCCAATAACATCGGCCGCGCGACGTGCATCATGTGAATCTTCGATTGTGCAACATCCGCGCGCGCCCGAACGATATTTCTGGGGATTTGATGAAAGCGCTAAGTGCACGCCAATAACTTCATGTCCAGCTTCGACTGCGCGGGCAGCGGCAACGGCTGAATCAACTCCACCGCTCATTGCTGCAATTAGTTTCATGAAAGATTTGCCGCCCGTCCACGAGTTATTACATCAGGTAATACTGAAACTACGTAATCACAATCGGCGTAGGTGCTAGTGGCACCAAAAGAAAATCGAAGTGATGACTGAGCAGTTTCTTCGGTATGACCCATAGCAAGTAAGACATGACTTGCTTCATGAACTCCGGCGCTGCATGCCGATCCTGTTGAACATGAAACCCGTTGACCGTCCATTAATAAAAGTAAAGTGTCACTTTGTGTCCCAGGAAAAGTAACGTTCACTATTCCGGGCAAGCGCTCTGAATGAAGACCATTTATGAAGGCGCCGGGAATATTCAGGGCAATGCCTTCAATAAATGATTCCCGTAATGCCCTCACATGCGCTGCTTCGTAATACTTACTCGTTGCCGCTGCAGCAAAACCAACGATGCTCGGCGCATTTAATGTGCCACTTCTGATTTCGCGCTCTTGTCCCCCACCATGCAACAAAGCTGGAATCTCAACGGTTCGTCGCAAAATCAACGCACCGATTCCAAGAGGACCACCGATTTTGTGCGCACTGAGTGACATTGCATAGACACCAAGTTCGGAAAATGAAAGTGGAACCTTCTTAAAACTCTGTACCGCATCGGTGTGCACGGGAATATCGCCAGCGATATCAACTACTGCGCGTACTGGCTGAATCACTCCGGTTTCGTTGTTGGCATGCATTACTGAAATAACAGCAATCTCATCACCTCTGGTTGAAATTAAATCTTTAAGAAACTCAAGATTGATTACGCCGTCAGAATTAACGGGAATGTTAATAACTTCTGCGCCTTCATGTTCTTGTAGCCAATGCGCCGGATCGATAATTGCATGATGTTCGATTGCACTTATAACCACTATGTTGCGACCATTGTCGCGGCCTTGCCAAAACAAACCTTTTAGCGCCGTGTTATTTGCTTCTGTGCCTGAAGCGGTGAAGATAACTTCGCTCGGCAAACATCCAACTTCTTTAGCAATAACTTCGCGCGCATCTTCTAAAGTTTTTCTTGTTGCGCGCCCGTGAGCGTGCAGGCTTGAAGGATTTCCAATCCTGGCTAACTGCGCAGTCATCACGATCAAAGCCTCTTCAACCATCGGCGTAGTTGCCGCATGGTCAAGATAGATAGATGACATGGGGTCAATCTTAGGCTTTGCGCGCTTTAACGCCTTCCGTGGCTGGAGGCAGAACGGCGAAGAGATCGCCAACAACGCCAAAATCAGCTAATTCAAAGAGCGGGGCTTCGGGATCTTTATTAATAACTACGATTGTTTTGCTGGTCTGCATGCCTGCGCGGTGCTGAATTGCACCTGAGATTCCACACGCAACGTACAACTGCGGACTCACTGTCTTGCCTGTCTGACCCACTTGGTGTGAATGCGGATACCAACCGGCATCGGTTGCCGCTCGTGATGCGCCAACTGCTGCGCCTAATGAATCTGCAAATGCTTCAACAGCTGCGAAATCACCATTTGTTCCCCGTCCACCAGAAACCACAATATTTGCCTCAGTTAATTCAGGACGCCCGCCTTTAACGGGTGGTTGTGTGGAAGTTATGGTCGCCTTCTTTGATGCATCACTAATTGTTGCTGATGCATTTTCAATAACGGGAACAGTTTCTACAAAATCAGCAGAAATAACATTGGGGCGCACAGTAATCACTGCGATGCCTTGTGCAACTTTTGAATGGACTGTTGTTGATCCACCAAAGACCAATTGCGTAACAGTGCAATCAGCGGAAACATCAACAGCGTCGGTAATGATCCCGGAGTTTGTTTTGATAGCAACACGGCCAGCCACCTCTTTGCCAAAGGCATGAGAAACAATTAGAACAGCGGCTGGATTTAACTGATGCATTACTTGCGCAAGAGCATCGGCAGATGCTGGTACTCCATGCTTTGCGAAATCATCGGATTCAATAACTATCACTTTTGAAATTGGGCCTTGATTTACTGTTGAAGCAAAAGCTGCACCTTTTCCTGCTGGAGCCAAAACAAGTGCAGTGACCTCTCCTATGCGAGCGCCGGCTGTAGCGATTTCAACTGTTGACTTAGTACTTTTTTCGCCGACAAAATCGGCAAGAATTAATACGTTGCTCATATCAACTTCTTTTCTACCAAAAAGTCGACCAGCTTTTGACTGCCGGTGCCATCGTCTGTAACTACTACTCCAGCTGCACGTGGTGGACGAGGTGCTGAGTCGATAACCATTGACCAGGCAGTTGATGATTCAACGCCGGTGCTCGCAAAATCCCGAACTTCAACGCTCTTTTTCTTGGCGGCCATAATTCCTTTAAATGATGGATAACGTGGCTCGTTAATCTTTTCTACAACACTAATGACACATGGGAACTGTGCATTGATCTCATCTACTCCAGCTTCAGTTACTCGAGTAATACCAACTTTTGACGCTACCGGGTCTACTTCAACTTTTGATGCAAAAGTTAACTGTGCCCATCCAAGTTTTTCGCTGATCATGGCCGGCACAACACTCATGCGTGCATCGGTTGATTCAGTTCCACAGAAAACAATATCGAAGCCTTCTTTAGCAATAACACTGGCTAAGACATTTGCGGTAACTAAGGCATCTGCTCCGGCTAACGCCATATCGCTAATCAATATCGCTCCATTTGCTCCCATAGAAAGTGCTTTGCGAATCGCCTCAGTTGCGCGCTCTGGTCCCATTGAAATAAGTGTGACCGTATTGGCACCGCCCTCTTCATTGCCACCATGAGCCTCGGCGATGCGAATGGCTTCTTCAACGGCATATTCATCCAGGTCGTTAAGAACTGCATCGACATTGGCTCGATCTAGTAGACCATCGACCATCTTTTTCTCGGCCCATGAATCAGGAACTTGCTTTACGCAGACAGCGATCTTCATTGGCATAGGTTACTGGCCAGTAACCCTCACCGCTATCACTCGCCCAAGATTTCACGCCAGATTTGCCAACATGTAACCTCAATGAGAAGTTGAGTCTTTAAAGCTGGCTGAATATAAGGACCATGAGTACTCCAATTCGTGTGGCGATTGTGACCGAGTCATTTCTGCCTCAAATAAATGGTGTTACCAACTCAGTGCTTCGAATTCTGGAGCATTTAAAAGCCCAAGGCCATCAAGCCCTTGTCATTGCTCCTGAGAGCGCTGATGGCCCAAAAGAATTTGCCGGTTTTCGTGTCAAACGAGTTCCAAGTCTTGAAATGAAGGGCTTGATTCCCTTGGCATTCCCGCAACGCAATCTAGAACAACTCATCGATGGATTTGCACCGGATGTAATCCATTTAGCTTCACCAATATTTCTCGGAAAATACGTAACCAAAATTGCTCAACGTCTGGAGATTCCAACGTTGTCTGTTTATCAGACAGACATTGCGGGTTTTGCTCGCCATTATGGTTTAACAATTGCTCATAACTCATTGAAGAAATGGGTCGCAAAAATTCACTCTGCAAGTGATCGCACTTTGGCACCTTCGCTGTGGTCTTGCAATGATTTAACACAAAGTGGTGTAAAAAATGTTCACTTATGGCAACGCGGCGTTGATTCAACACGTTTTGGACCCGATAAGCGTGATATTGATCTGCGAGTTGAATTACTCGGTTCACGTCCAGATCGAAAAATAGTTGGCTATGTCGGAAGACTTGCAAATGAAAAACGAGTGGATGATTTGGCAGTCCTTGACTCACGCGATGATATTCAACTTGTGATTGTCGGCGAAGGTCCAGCTCGTGCACGTCTAGAGAAAACTTTACCTAACGCATTCTTTGCTGGTTACCAAAGTGGTGATGACCTGGCTCGTTATTACGCATCCCTTGATTACTTTGTACACACCGGAAAACATGAGACTTTTTGTCAATCGATTCAAGAGGCACTTGCATCGGGCATCCCGGTAATTGCTCCAAACTCTGGTGGGCCATTAGATCTTGTGAAGCATGGATGGACTGGTTATTTAATCGACACAGCTGATTCGGTTGCGCTCAATAGGGCAGTAAATATGTTGATTCACATGCAGGATCCATTGATTCTGCAACAACGCACACGCGAATCAGTAATCGCACGTAACTGGCAAGTAGTAAACAACCAACTTATAGGCCATTACCGAGAGCTTATGAATCAGGAATCCCAACTACTGAAGGAATATGTCGCATGAAGATAGTTCATATCGCTAATTTCTATGGACCAAAATCAGGTGGAATCAAAACAACATTGCACCAGTTAGGAACTGGATATGTAGCGCGCGGGCATAATTTTACCTACATAGTTCCGGGCACCGGCTTTTTCTGTGAAGAGTCCACAAGTGGCACAAAAATAACGCTTCCATCAATTGAGATCCCTTTCAGTGGTGGATACCGCGTTATTCGAAATAACCGCGATGTAAAGAAACTGCTCATCACTTTAAAGCCAGATGTACTTGAAATTTCTGATCGCTTTACGCTCTCTAAGATTGGTGAGTGGGCTGGGCAGAGAAATATCGCTGCAGTGGTATTTAGCCATGAAACCTTAAGTGGTTTGGCCAAAAACTACTTTCCTTTCTCATTAAAACGCGTAGTGGATTGGCACAATCGACGACTTTCGTCACGCTTCAAGCATGTAATTACTACTACTGAATTTGCTTCCAAAGAGTTTGAAGAGATAAAAACAACAAATCTTGTTCGAGTTCCACTAGGCGTTGATTTAGATAAATTTTCCCCCTTCTTGCGAAATGAAAGTTTTCGTAAAGATCTGTTACAAGGTGCAGATGTTTTGTTAGTCCATTGCGGACGCATGTCACGCGAAAAACATCCCGCTCGATCGATTGAAGCTTTAAAGATATTAATCGAGCGCGGAGTCAAAGCCCGATTAATCTATGTAGGCATTGGCCCTATGTATGTTGACCTTCGCGAAAAAAGTAAAAATCTTCCAGTAACTTTCCTCGGATACATTGCTGATCGCGAGCGTCTTGCCGAGATTCTCGCTTCGGCAGATGTCTCTCTGGCTCCGGGACCAATTGAAACTTTTTGCTTAGCAGCTCTTGAATCTTTAGCTGCAGGTACGCCAGTGGTTGCTTCGAACACAAGCGCCGTTGGCGAATTCTTGCTTCTCAATACTGTTGGACCCGTTGGAGCGATTGCGGGAAACACTGGGTATGAGTTCGCAAATGCAATCGAACAGGTTCTGCAACTGCGACAAGACCCAACTCTCTCTGCGCGATGTTTTCACCAAGCTGAGAACTTTCCGTGGAGTGCCACGCTTTCGCTGATGCTCAAACTTCACGGCGATGGTGCCAAACCAGCGCGAAGACTTCGAGTGGCATAAATGGAGCGCGTCGAAGTTTTTGCAGTAATGGGAGATAGCGCCGCATCAGGTGTCGGGGATACCGATGGCAACGGCGTCTCGAGAGGCTGGAGTTATTACCTAGCAAAGAATTTCGAACAACCACTGGTCTATGTCAACCTTTCTAGACCTGGCGCTAAATCAGATGAAGTTTTATTGGACCAACTTCCAAAAGTAATTCTTCACCAACCAACCATCACGGCGGTCATTGTTGGCGGAAATGATGCGCTTCGGAATGGATTTTCACCAGAGCAACTTCATCAAAATCTGAGAGCAACCATCAAAGCACTCAAGGCAATTGGTTCGGAAGTATTGCTGCTGCAACTGCATGATCCAACATTGATTGTTCCGATGCCAAAGACATTGGGGGCAGTTCTTAGCCGGCGAATTAACGCCGTAAACCAAGTCACACAGGCGATAGCTGCAGAGTTTGGCTCCAAAATTTTACGCACACGCGAACTTGAAGGAATCTATGAAAGAAAAGTCTGGCATATCGACCGCATGCATCCATCAAAGTTTGGTCATCAACTTCTAGCGCATCATTTCCGAGAGATGCTGTGTAATAACTGGGAAATCGCACCAATTACTTTCGAGCCAATTGCATTTAAGCCAAGATCGGAATCAATCAAATGGATGCTTAGAAATGGAACTCCTTGGTTCCTTAAGCGCTCAGTTGATTTGTTACCTGCAGCACTCTATTTAATTGGCTGCGAATATATCCGTAGAGTTTTCCGTCCAAATGCGCATGCCGACGCCGTGATCTACTACCCCGAATTTGTTAATCACCGTGAAGCGGGCCTGCTAGAAGTCTTTGAAGAGCGGGTGTCGTAACACCAGCGAGATAAAGTCAGGGCATTATTGCCCCGTGCTTCCAGCAGATCCCCGAACCCTAGGTGCAACTGTCACTGAAGGCGGAACTAACTTTGCCATCTGGTCTAATGCCGCAGATGCGATAGAGCTCTGCCTTTTTAATGATGTCAACGGTAAATTAGTTGAAACCAGATTTGCAATGTCACATCGAAATGGGCCTATTTGGCATGGCTACTTAGCCGGGGTTCGTCCCGGTCAGCGTTATGGATATCGCGTATACGGCCCATGGCAGCCTGAATACGGTGTTCGATTTAACGCGGCTAAATTATTAATCGATCCTTACACGCACGCACTTGATGGCCAACTTCAGTATGTGCCCGAAATTTTCGGCCATGTGTCTTCCGATGGTGTTGGCACTGGCGATGTAACCGTGCGCGATGGTCGCGATAGTGCGGGCAAAGTTCCTTACAGCGTTGTCACCAATCACCGCACTCGCGAAATTCACAGGCCGCTCGTACCCTGGGCAAAGACAACTATTTATGAGGCTCATGTCCAGGGATTAACTGCCAAGAATTTAGAGATACCCGAACATGAACGTGGAACATACAAGGGCCTTGGTCATCCATCCACAATTGCGCATTTGAAATCATTAGGAATCACTGCACTAGAACTATTACCGATTGCAGCTTCAGTTACTGAGCCAAGCATTTATGAACGCGGGCGTAAGAATTATTGGGGATACAACTCGTTAGCTTTTTCTGCACCAAATGCAGCCTATGCATCTACTTCTGATCCAATCTCTGAACTTCAGTGGGCCGTTGATCAACTACATAGCGCTGGCATCGAAGTTATTTTGGATGTTGTCTATAACCACACTGCCGAGGGTGGAGTTGGCGGACCTACGCTTTCTTATAAAGGAATCGATAACAAGGCGTACTACCGTCAAGATTCCCACGGAAATTACGTTGATGTAACTGGATGTGGCAATACCTTTGCAGCAAGTAATCCACATTCAGTTCGACAAATTATTGATTCGCTGCGATGGTGGGTTGAAGTAGTTGGCATTGATGGCTTTCGTTTTGATTTGGCTACAGCCCTCTATACAAGTAAAAGTGCCTTCAACTCTTCGCTCATGTCGTCTATCGAATCTGATTCAGTCTTGCGTAACTTTAAAATGATTGCAGAACCTTGGGATATTTCGCGTTATTCACTGGGCGATTTTCCTCATCCATGGCGTGAATGGAACGATGCTTATCGCGACTCGGTACGTCAATTCTGGCTAGGCGATTTGGCACGTGGTTACGGTGAAGGCGTCTCAGATATAGCCAGCAGCATTAGTGGCTCAAGCTCTATTTTTCATTACCGGGGCCCAACTTCATCCATTAACTTCCTTGCAGCACATGATGGATTTACTTTGCATGACATGGTTACTTATAACCAAAAACACAACGAAGCCAACATGGAAAACAATGCCGATGGCAACGACACCAATAGATCCTGGAACGTTGGCATAGAAGGCGAAACCGATGATTTAGGCGTTGACACAATTCGACACTGGCTCAAGAAATCGATGTTGGCAACTTTAATGTTGTCTTCAGGCGTTCCAATGCTCAATATGGGTGATGAAGTAAGTCGATCACAAAATGGATCTAATAATGCCTATTCATTGCCAATTGAATTTGCCGAAGAAAGCGAACAGACATTTAACGGTGGCTGGGCCTTGTCTTGGGATTTAGATGAAAAGGAAAAAGATATTTTGGCATCGGTACAAGAGCTTGC
>JBAXIC010000019.1:0-21737 GCA_037138575.1 Actinomycetes bacterium | reverse complement strand
GTGAAATCAATCTTTCGAGTAATTGCATCAAGAAGATTAATCTGACCATTGATTACATTTTCCCAAAGCGGAGTATTTGAATCCTCCAAATCTGCCAGCCAGACTTTAGATCCAGAGTTCAGAGCGTTTATGGTCATTTTGCGCTCGGTTGGCCCGGTTATCTCGACTCTACGATCATCAAGGCCGGGAGCTGCGGGAGCTACTTTCCAACTCTTGTCATCACGAATTGATTTAGTTTGCGGCAAGAAATCAAAATCTATGCCACCTTCAATTTGGCGCATCCGCACTTTTCTTGCGGCCAATAGTTCAAGTCGTCGAGGATTTAATTGATTGTGAAGCAAGGCAATTAAATCAAGTGCTTGAGGAGTAAGTATTTCCTCAGAACGTAAAACTGGGTTTCCACTAACTATTATGTTGGACATTAATTCAGATCCACCCACGTTGTTTTTAAAGCACTATATGCATCGAGTGCGTGAAGAGATTTATCGCGGCCGCTACCTGATGCACCAAATCCACCGAAAGGAGTTATGACATCGAGCATGTCAAAGGTATTAACCCAGACAGTTCCTGCACGTAGTTTGCGGGCAAATTTATGAGCTTTTGCAACATTGCTAGTCCAGACTGATGCAGCTAATCCATATTCAGTCCCATTAGCTAACTGCAAAGCCTCTTGTTCATCTTTTGCATCAATTGCAACAAGGACGGGTCCAAAGATCTCTTCTTGTGCAAGCCTTGAACCTGGTTTTACATTGTCAATCAGAGTTGGTTTTATAAGTAAGTCGCTGCCGCTAGTTTTTTCGCCACCAAAGATAGTTTTTTCACCATCTTGTCCAATTAAATCAAGGTAAGTATTCACGCGATCTCGTTGAACTTGTGAAACTAACCCAGCCATTTGAGTATTGGTATCAAATTGATTACCGACAACGAAGTTTTCAAGAAACTTATGTAAGTGCGCAAACAACTCTTCTTTCACGCCTTTTTCTACAATAATGCGAGAGCCGGCATTGCATGTCTGCCCTGCGTTGTAATAAATAGCCCAACCAATTGTTGAAGCCGCAGTTTCTAAATCAGTGCAGTCATTGAGAACAACTTGTGGGCTCTTGCCACCAAGTTCAAGGGAGACTTGTTTCATATTAGATTCGGCGGCATATTGCATCATCTTGCGACCAGTTGGTCCGCTGCCAGTGAAAGCTATTTTTGCTACATCCATATGCCTTGCAAGTGCTTGTCCAGCCTCGGCGCCAAGGCCTGGTACAACGTTAAAGACACCCACCGGTAATCCAGCCGCAACGGCAAGCTCTGCCATTTTCAACGCACTGAGTGAAGAGTTCTCTGCTGGTTTGACGACGATGCTGTTGCCCATTGCGATTGCTGGACCTAATTTCCAACTCGTAATCATCATGGGATAGTTCCAAGGAACCACTGCGCCAATTACTCCCAAAGGTTCGCGCGTAATCATGGCAAGTGCATTGCGAGGAGCCGGAGCAATTTCATCGTAAGTCTTATCGATTGTTTCGGCATACCACTGAATGACTCGAGTTGAATTAGGAGCATCAACACTTAGTGCATCACTGATAGGTCGACCTGTATCAATGGCTTCCAATAACGCTAACTCTTCTCGATGTTCACCTAGAAGTTGCGCCCAACGCAACATAATGATCTTCTTGTCGCGAGGGTTCATATCTCGCCAAATACCTGAGTCATAAGCTTTTTTAGCTGATGCAACCGCACGATTAATATCTTCGGTATCGCCAGAAGCTACATTACAAATTAAATGTCCGTCACTTGGCGAAAAGTTTTCAAATGTCTTTCCCGATGCGGCATCAACGTACTTTCCATCGATGAATATTTGTGATTGTGGTTTTAAATTAAGTGCGCGCTCTTGCCAATTAGTTGAGTTAGACATGTGGCTGATGTTATCGGCACAAGATGAACAATTGCCCGGCAATCTTGTTGCACATAGTGCAACGCAGGCTTAATTCTTGACGGTTCTGTAGCGCAAAAGTGACGAATCAGTGGCGTAAGCGATTCGAACGCCGGCTGCCTTAGTTGCTGCAAGACCATCAAGAATTGTTGATGTCAGTATTTCTCCGGGGGCGATAACTGCAACACCTGGGGGATATGGTGCTATTAAATCTGCGCTAATCCGCCCAACGCAATCTTTTGCGGGAACCATTTCAGTTTCTGCAAAATAGGCTTCACGCATTGAAATTCCAACTGTTGGCACAACTGACCAACTCAATGATGTCGCTGTTGGGCGGGGGGTTGATTGAAGCGACGTAAGTATTGGTACCAAGGCATCGGCAAGGGCATCGAACTCTTCTTTAGAATCGGCAAGAGTGGCTAGAAAAACCACAGTATCTCTATCAGCCATTTCAACTCGAATGAATGCAGATTGGAGAGCTTTTTCAATATCTACCCCAGAGGCGCCCAATTGATTTGCACGCAAAACTATTTTGGCCGGATCAAAGCGGCCAGGTGCAAAATCGCTCGTATTTAAGAAAATTGGAGCATCAAAGTGCGACTGAACCTTGGCCTTAAAAATATTTACGTTTGAAATAAGTTGGGTGATTAATTCATCTCCGCGTAATTGGAGCAGGGCTCGGCAACCATCGATAGATGCAAGTGGAGCACCGGCCGGTGAAGTTGTATGTGTGGTTTCAAAACTTTGTTCGATTCGATCAAGGTTGAGTAATTCTCCTTGGGCAAGTAATAAGGCAGATGCGCTATAGCCAGGTAAAGTTTTATGAACGCTGGTGATTAAAGCATCAGCGCCGATTTGTAAGCAGTGTTGTGGCGTTGAATCAGAAAAACCAAAATGCCCACCCCAAGCCGCATCGACAATGACTGGGATGGAGTGTGAGTGTGCACTTTTTACAAGTGAAGATAAATCCGAAATCGTTCCTAGATACCCTGGTTCAGTAAGTAAAAGCGCGATTGGTTTTTGATCAATAATTTTTTCAAATTCTTTAACGTTAATTCCAATTGGTACCCCAGTTGCTTCATCGATTTCTGGCGCTAACCAAATCGGTTCAAGGCCGGCTAAAACTAAAGCACTTAATATCGAGCGATGGGCAGTGCGCGATAAAGCGACTTTGTCACCAGGTTTTCCAAGGGCCAAAACAATTGCCTGATTTGCATGAGTTGAACCACCAGTTGAAAAGCGGGCGTAGTCAGCGCCCCAGAACGTTGCAGCCAGAGCTTCAGCTTTCTTTAGCGTCTGATTAGTTAACTTAATTTCATCTAGGCCACCATATAGAGGGGTATCACTATCAACAACAGAACCTAAATCGTGATCTAGGCGTGATGCGCGCTGCTTATGACCCGGGATAGTAAATGGGGTTCGATTGCTCTCGAAATAAGAAAGGTAGGCATCCAATAACGGTGCCGAAACTCTCAGTGAACTCATGGCTCCAAGGGTAACTTCTGGGCGGCCCGATGAGAAATGAGGCCTTAGACTTTTGCCATGAACACACTTACTAATCTGACTCAAGAACGTCGTTTGGTTACCGCTATTCCGGGACCGAAATCTACCGAAGCGCTTAAGCGCCGTACGGAAGCGACCTCTGGCGGATTGGGTATGGCGATCCCGGTAATTATTGAGCGAGCAAGTGATGCAATCTTGCTTGATATCGACGGTAATCAGATTATCGATCTCGGGTCAGGCATTGGTGTTGTAAACGTTGGCAACTCTGCGCAACGCGTTGTAGATCGCGTAATCGAACAGGTTCAGGCTTTTACGCACACATGTTTCACTGTTGCGCCTTATATGAACTACATCGAAGTCTGCGAAAAACTCAATGCGATGACACCAGGTAGTCACAAAAAGAAGTCATTGCTTGTTAACTCCGGTGCAGAAGCAGTAGAGAATGCAGTAAAAATTGCGCGTCATTACACAAAGCGTCCTGCAGTTGTAGTTTTTGAACACAGCTATCACGGACGTACAAATTTGACTATGGCGTTGACTGCAAAGAACATGCCATACAAAGAGGGATTCGGTCCATTTGCACCCGAGGTATATCGCGTACCAATGCCATATTCATTCCATTGGATTGGCAATCAAGCAACAATTACGCAAGATGCAATTGAAATGGTGACTCATAAAATCGAAAAAGAAATCGGTGCACACAATGTTGCAGCGATTTTGATCGAACCTATTCAAGGCGAAGGTGGATTCATTGTTCCGCCTAAGGGTTTCTTACCCGCGCTCGCAAAATATTCAAAAGAAAATGGCATTGTCTTTATTGCAGATGAAGTCCAGACAGGTTTTGCACGTACCGGTCATATGTTTGCAGTAGAAGAAGAGGGCGTTGTTCCAGATATTCTCGTAACCGCAAAGGGAATCGCAGGCGGACTTCCACTTGCTGGTATCACCGGTAACGCCGAAATCATGGATTCAGTTCATGCTTCAGGCCTTGGCGGAACATTTGGCGGAAATCCACTTGCTTGTGCCGCAGCTCTAGGCGCGATGGAGACCATGGAAGAAGAAAATCTCGTTGCCCGTGCACAACATATTGGCGAAATCCTAGGTTCTTCACTTCGCGAACTTGCAAAGAAATATCCAGTCATAGGTGAGGTTCGCGGCCGTGGCGCAATGCAAGCAATCGAATTAGTCGAAGCAGGAACAAAGAATCCAAATACGGCTGCAATGAACGCAGTTGTTAAGTACTGCCAGAGCAAGGGCGTACTTATTCTTACTGCAGGTACGTATTCAAATGTTGTGCGCTTCTTGCCACCGCTAGTTATTACTGATGAACTATTAAAGGATGCCTTAAGCGTTCTTGAAGAGGCTTTTGCTTCGCTTTAATTGACAATCTTTTTATAGCGAGCCAAATCTTCATCACTCACTTCTGGCCATTCACGTGCAAGTGCGCGCACCCCATGCGTTTTGAAGGCATTTATCTTGATGCGCATCTGAGAATTAATCGCTCGTAACCACACGGCAGTATCGATTAACTGCTTATCGGAATCATTGTGTCCTGGCACAAGCAGTAATCGAACCTCGTAAAGTTTTTGAATTGAATCAAGATATTTTATCGATTCAAGCACGGCTGCATTGGAACTGCCAGTTAGCTCGAAATGTTTCTGATCATCAAGTGCTTTTAAATCAAGCATTACGCCGTCGGTATACGGAGCAACTAGATCCCAAATTTCTTGTGGTGCATTTCCATTGCTATCAATGAAAGTAGTTAATCCCTCAAACTCCCTATTGGATTTAATCGCTTTGAAGAGTTCGACCACAAACTCTGCCTGAACCGTTGCTTCTCCGCCAGAAATAGTTATGCCAGATATATAAGGCATTGATTGGCGAATTTGCTCGAGAACGTCTTCAACTGACATAACTGTTGCACGAGGGGTTTGTAATGGAATTGTTTGAGGGTTGTGGCATGACAAACAGTTGAGGTTGCATCCCTGTAAGAAAAGCACAAATCGATTTCCTGGGCCATCGACCCAGGAAAACTTTATGATGCTAGCTACTTGAGCGTGGAGAGCTTTCAGCACTCATTACTCGCTTTACGTTTCGTTGATCAACATGAGAATCTTTAACCGAACCTGCACCTAAATAAGTGCTTCCATGGCGGGCACTTGGCATCTTTGCAAGATCAGATTTGCGAACTAAGTAACCTGTGATGCGAATGAAGTCATTGCTATCTAAGTTAAAAGTGAAGTCGCGCATTCCGCTCATGAATGCCCCTCGAATTACATCCACTACTGCTTGCGGATTTTTAACGGCAGTCTCGTCGAAAGATAAAACATCACTGATGCCCGAAGCAAAGAGATGGTGATGGCGAGAAACCGTGCGCAAATGATCGATTAATGGCGGTTCGGTGCCGATAGGAATTCGCGTTCCAGCAGTTACGCCTAAATCAAGATCGATGCCTGATTGTGAGTGCAAGAAGGCATGACCATTATTGCCCTTGCAATATGGCATCTTGCGTACAGCAACCCATGCGGCAATAAAGCTAGTGATTCGATAGCCCAAATCATCGGCCGTGATGCTGTGCCCATAAGTGCCTGCATTGCCTTCACGTTCCATCAACGTGTTGACGCATTCAGCTAAACCGAAGAGTCCAAACATCGCAGAGAACTTATCAAGATCTAGTAGACCTTCATTAACTAACCAGTTGCTCTCATAGAAGCCTGATTCTTCAACCAAATAAAGTATGCGAGATTCCATAAGTTCAGCGGTTAAATCAAGGTAGTAAGGCAAGGTAGTTTCAAAGAATTTTTGGACCCCACCATCACACTCATCTGCGGTCAATTTGAGGTTGATACGGACCAAAGTATGTGAGCCGCCACCGATTTTTAGAGAGTTGTAACAACTCACCGCGGCGTACTGAGGACCTAAGTCGCCTTGCATCATTACGTCGTTGATGAAATGAGGCTTACCGCAAGCAAAGACTGTGTTGACTGCATCTAAAATGTATTCATCACTTGTTAGTACTGGATCTACCTTCAATGAAATATTGGGAACAACTTGAAGTAGCTCACGTTCTAACTTAAAAATCATCTTTGAAACCCGGTTGTAAACCGGACTCAAATTGGTATGGGCAAAGGCATCTGGAAACATGCGATCAAGTGAAATCCAGAATCGCCTTAACTTGGCATAGAGCTCTTCATCGCTGACACCGTCAACATATGGCAACAAAAGTGTGTCGAGGTCGCCAAAATAAACTGGATATCCAGTTATTGATGGAGTGGCTGAATACAAAATCAATAAGAAAGCTAAGGCATCATCAAAATCTTTAGCAGCTGGTAGTTCGAGAAATACAGAGCCATTATCTAGAACTTTTTTGTAATCAGGTAAAAGATAACGTGGTCGATAAGGAGCGCTACCCTCAAACATGTCACAGATGATTCGCTTCTCTAGAGCATCTGCACATTGTTTGCGTACGGGAGGCGCATCGAGAAGATTTTCTGCAAGATTTGCCAGATTTGCTACACGTTGGCGGTATGTAAATTTTGGATCATTTACTACGCTGCGGATATCTTCTAAAGAAGTCATGCAAGCATTTTAGTTTTATATGCAAAAAATAGTTTGGTGGAAAGCACCTAAACCAAGCTTGCGAGTGCTGGCACCTGAGGGTTAGTTCTCCAATTTGTAACCAAGGCCGCGAATAGTCTGAATTAAAACTGGATTTGCTGGATCTGCCTCGATTTTTGAACGCAGACGTTTAATGTGAACATCAAGAGTCTTAGTGTCACCAAAATAATCTCCACCCCATACGCGGTCAATCAATTGTGAACGAGTAAGTACACGACCGGCATTTCGCATTAAGAACTCAAGTAATTCAAACTCTTTAAGCGGGAGACCAACGAGAGCACCATTAATAGTTGCTTGATGTCGTGCTGTGTCTAATTTAATTGGGCCAACAGAAACTACATCAAGATCTGCAAATGAGTCATTGTCAGGAATTCCGCGACGAAGTACTGCTTTAATACGCGCAATAAGTTCGCGCGATGAGTACGGCTTAGTTACGTAGTCATCTGCACCAAGCTCTAAACCAACGACCTTATCGATTTCTGCATCTTTTGCGGTCAGCATAATGATTGGTACCTGCGATGTTGTGCGAATTGTTCGGCAGACATCTACTCCAGATATTTCAGGAATCATTAAATCTAGCAAGATTAAGTCGGCGCCTTCTTTTGCAAAAGTGTTGAGGGCAGCACGACCATCTTCAGCCACGCTTACTTCAAAGCCTTCTTTACCAAGAAGAAAAGCTAATGCTTCAGAAAATGAGGATTCGTCTTCGACGATAAGTATCTTTGTCATTCAACATTCTCCATTGATGTTTCATAGATGGGTAGTCGGATTGAAAAGGTACTTCCGACGTTTTCGACGCTCCATACTTTTACTTCGCCGCCATGTTTTGCCGCAACGTGTTTAACTATTGAAAGACCTAACCCAGTGCCACCAGTTTGGCGAGAACGCGCTGGATCGACGCGATAGAAGCGTTCAAAAATTCGATCTTGCTCGGATTCAGAAATTCCTATCCCTTGATCTGCAACGGAAATATCAATGATTCCAGATTCGCAAGTTGTTGTAACTGAAACCTTGGTATTTTCAGGTGAATAGTTGATGGCGTTTTCAATGAGATTATGGACGGCCATAATCAATTGGTCGCGATCTCCAAGAACTCTATTCTCAGTCGCTTCAAGATAAGTTACGGTGATATTTCGATTATCAGCTGTGATTTGACATTGATCTATGGCTTCACGAATTACATATTCAACACTAACTTCTTGGGCTAATTGCAGCGGGTCTGAATCTTGGACTCGGGAGAGATTAATAATTTCTTGAACTAAGTCCGTTAATCGTTTGGCTTCTGATTGCATGCGAGTTGCAAATTTAACAACTGAATCTGGATCATCTTTAGAGCCTAGAACTGCTTCGCTTAATAGTGACAGTGCACCAATTGGCGTCTTCAATTCATGTGAAATATTGGCAACAAAATCACGCCGAACATCATGAACACGTTGAGCTTCACTTTCATCACTTATTAGCACGAGCACTAAATCATCTTTAGTAAGCGGTAAAACCTTTACTGTCAGCTCGTGCTTGCCTTCACCAATGGGCCCGCGTGGAATCTCAATCTTGCCGACTTGTTGATTATGTGTGCGGCGGACTACTCGCACAGTTGCAAGAAGTTCGGCGCTTTGGATGCGACCATCTTTAAGAATCCCTAAGCTTTCTGCGCCTGGGGTAACAAAGATTGGGACTTCGCCAGGTGCCAAAATTAGTGAATCCCCATCAAGCATGCCTAAAGTTTCAACGAGCATATCGGGCAGGGCTCTTGAGTCTTCTGGCTCTAACTCCCTGCGCAGGAACTTCATAGGCCTCACTCTATAGGCTCAAAACACCAGTTTACCTTCCGTTCACCTAACCAAGGGTCTCTATTCATCACGCCCACATAGGTTTCGGGGCATGGCCCTCATTAGATCTGTCTTCCAAGATGAACTCGATAACATTTCACAGTCACTAGTTGACCTTACCGAAATGGTCGCGCTCTCAATGACTAATGCTACAAGTGCGGTTTTAAATTGTGATTTGAAATTGGCAGAAGAAGTTATTGCCGCAGATGAAAAAATCGATGCGTTTCAACATGACATCGATACAGCAATTATTGACACGATTGCCAGACAACAACCAGTTGCAACTGATCTCCGCGCATTGGTTACCGCACTACGCATGAGTGCAGATTTAGAGCGCATGGGTGATTTATCGCATCACATCGCCAAGGTGGCGCGCCTTCGCCATCCAGAGTGCGCTATCCCCGATGAGCTCGTTGAACTCATTAAGTCCCTCGGTGAAAACTCTGTTTTGATTACTAAGAAAGTCAGCGTAGTTATCTCCAGCCGAGATACAGAATTAGCGCTAGAAGTTGAGCACGATGATGACGTGATTGATGAAATCCATAGAAAATTGATTGCTTCACTTTTAAACCCAAAGTTTGATTACAGTATTCAAAAAGCGATTGATCTAACGCTTCTGGGCCGATATTACGAGCGTTATGCAGACCATGCAGTTTCAATCTCTCGTCGCGTTTACTTCCTTGTAACTGGAAAGTATGCATCGTAGAGATGTCAACACAAGAGTTAGTAATCCCTGCACCGCGTGAAATCCTTACCGAGCCACGTCGTTCAGATAAAGTTTTTCGTGGCGTTGTCACTGGTGGAGGCTTATCTTCATTAGCAATTCTTGGACTCATTGCTATTTTTCTTGGATATCGCGGCTATGAAGTATTGCGCCAAGAAGGCATTGGTTTTATTACGCACTCTGATTGGTCTATCTCAACCGACGATACCGGAAACGTTATTGAGAGTCACTTTGGTCTAGCTGCAATGCTTGTTGGCACCATATTGTGTTCATTTATTGCAGTTGTTATTGCGGTTCCGATATCTGTATTTTCAGCGTTATTCCTTAATTTTTACGCACCCGGTTGGTTAAAGAAATTCTTAATTACCATCATCGACATGATGGCGGCTTTTCCATCAATCCTCTTTGGAATTTGGGGTTTCTTGGTCCTAATGCCAAGCGTTGAATACTGGGCCAAGCTCCTGCATCGTTATCTAGGCTTTATTCCAGTTTTTGATATGCAGGTGCCTGTATTTACGCGCTCACCATTTGTTGCAGGTGTGGTGCTTGCAATCATGATTATTCCAATTATTACTTCTGTCTCACGTGAAATATTTTCACAAGCACCACTTGATCGCATTCAAGCAGCATATGCACTAGGTGCAACGCGTTGGGCAATGATTAAAGCCGTAGTTATTCCACATGGGCGTAGCGGTGTTATTGGTGGAGCGATGCTCGGCCTTGGCCGCGCAATGGGTGAGACCGTTGCAGTATTTACCGTTTTAAATATCGTCTTCCAAGTTAACTGGCAGATGTTGCTTGGTGCTGGCGGAAACGTAGCCTCACTTATTATTCTTAAATTTGGTGATGCCAGTCCATATGAGATTAAAGCACTCATGGCAGCTGGACTCATTCTCTTTGTTCTTACCTTGATTGTAAATGCAATAGCAAATCTTATTGTTAAGACAACAGGAAAGTCTGGTCGCTAGTGATGACAATGACACCCGCTCCAACTAAGCCTTGGGCCGCTTCACCAAAAGATCGCGCGATAGATGGTTCGATTTTTATTGGAGCTTTATTAACGTCTTATCTGTTTGTTTTCTTAACTCCGCTTAAAGGCAAACTTGCCTACTTTGTCTGCTTCTTTATTGCATATGCGATTTTTACAACGGCTTTCAAAGGAATCCAACGTGGAAATGCTGCGGCAAAGGATGCGCTGGTAAATTCTTTAGTTGCAATCGGTGCAATTGTCACTGTGATTCCAGCAGCTAGCATTTTGGGAACGGTCCTTAAAAAGGGCTTACCTGGCATAAGTTTTGGCCTTTTCACTCATGACATGGCCTTGGCTACACCAACTGATCCACTTTCAAATGGTGGTTTGCTGCATGCGATTACAGGCACATTGACTCTTATGCTCTTGGCATTAATTATGAGTGTGCCAATTGGAATCTTGACGGCGCTATATCTAACTGAAATAAAAGGACGTTTCACTGGCCCGATTCGTTTTCTTGTTCAGGCAATGAGTGGTGTGCCATCAATTGTTGCTGGCCTATTTATTCTTTCAGCGATTTTGTATCCGATAACAAAGGGTTATTCGGGATTCATGGGAGCACTATCCCTTTCAATCTTAATGATTCCAACGATTGCCCGAACTTCTGAAGAAGTATTAAATCTAATCCCAAATGATTTGCGCGAAGCTGGAACTGCACTTGGTGGCACACAGTGGCGCACGGTTGCCATGATTGTTTTGCCTGCAGCCAAAAGTGGGTTAGTGACTGCGGTTATTTTGGGAGTTGCACGCATCGCTGGTGAGACGGCACCGATTCTTCTACTTACTGGTGGCGGCGATAAAGTAAATCCCAATGCATTCCACGGACCAATGGGTTCATTGCCGTATTACATTTGGAAATCTTTTAACGCTGGTTCACCTGAAGCAATTACACGTGCTTGGGCAGGACTTCTTGTTCTTGTTGGGTTAGTTCTATTCCTCTTTATTTCCGCTCGATTCTTGGGCTCACGAAAGGTTTCAAAATGACAACTCCACATGAAAGCGAGAATCAAGAAATGCAGACATCAGTGAAGCCATCATCATTGGCAGATGTTGCTAATGCCAAAGCGCCAAAGGTGCCGGGCACTGCAGCGCTGGGAACTGGCCTTGAGACACGTGGAGTGCATGCCTGGTTTGGTAAGCACCACGCACTTTCAAATATCTCACTAGATTTCTCTGCCGGCTCTGTTACTGCACTCATTGGTCCGTCAGGTTGTGGTAAATCAACTTTCATTCGCACAATCAACCGCATGCATGAATTTATTCCGGGGGCTGCAATGGCCGGTGAAGTTTTGCTTGATGGAAAAGATGTCTATGCGCCAGGTACTGATGTAACCAAGATTCGTTTGCAAATTGGAATGGTTTTCCAGAAACCTAATCCATTTCCATCAATGACAATTGGTGAAAATGTTTTATCTGGCCTAAAACTTGCTCAACTTAAAGTTGATAATAAGGATGATCTGCTCGAAGAGTGTTTAGAGCGCGCAGGTTTATGGAGCGAAGTAAAGGATCGCTTGGGCGCCCACGGTGGATCACTTTCTGGAGGACAGCAACAGCGTTTGTGCATCGCCCGCGCATTAGCAGTTCGGCCACAAGTTCTTCTCATGGATGAGCCATGTTCAGCCCTTGATCCAGGATCAACACTTCGCATTGAAGAGACGATCCGTCACCTTTCAGACACGATGACCATCATCATTGTGACCCACAATATGCAGCAGGCGGCACGAGTATCTGATTACACAGCTTTCTTCTTATCTGATGGTGGCCCTGGCCAAATGATCGAAGTTGCACCTACCAGTGAGATCTTTTCTCGCCCTCAAGATTCGCGAACTGAAAGCTACGTCACTGGCCGCTTCGGCTAATCGACACCAGTTGTTCACCTAAAGGTTGAACTGCGTTAAACCGGGACCCCTCATTTGTTAACCCTGGCTCCATAAGTTTTGCCGTGTAGTTCATATCAAAACCTATGAGGAGAAATAAATGAGAATTTCAAAGCTCGCGAAAGTTGCAGCAATTGCACTCGCGTTCGGTCTAGTAGCAGGCTCGCCAGCATATGCAGTTGATCTTCAAGGTTCAGGAGCTTCTTTCCCTGCTCTACTAATCGAAGGTTGCAAAGCTGGATTCGCAGCAAGCGGCTCAGGACACACTTATGTTTATGCATCATCATCTTCAGGAACTGGCCAAGCAAACTCAGATAAATCAATTGGTGATTTCTGGATGTCAGATGGCGCTTACACAGCGGCAACAAAGCGTTCAACACTTATCCACGTGCCACTAGTTGCAGCTCCAATCGCAATCTTGCACAACTTACCTTCAAAGACAACACTTTCACTTTCAGCAGCAACAATCGCTGGAATTTTCGGCGGAACAATCACACGTTGGAACGATCCAGCAATTGTTGCTGATAACAACCGTTCAACAACAAAGGTAATTTACAAGTTAGATGCAAACGGAAACCCACGTAAAGATTCAAAGGGTAATCCAGTAGTTCTACGTACTCAGGTTATTCAGCAGCACTACACATTGCCAGACAAGGCAATCAAAGTTGTTTACCGTTCAGATTCATCAGGAACTTCTGAGAACTTCACCAACTACTTAAACAAGTCAGCATCTGCTGTCTGGACAAAAGCTAAGAGCAAGGTATTCAAGGATTCATTCCCTGGAGATATCAATGCAACAGCAAACTTAGGTCGTGTTGTTGGAGCAGCTTCATCAACTGGCGTTTCACAGCTAGCTGGTAAGACTCCTTACTCAATTACTTACGCAGAAGTTAACTACGCCGCTGCAAACAACTTAAAGATTGCAAACGTAATTAACCCAGCTGGTGCTTCAGTAGTTCCAGATTCAACTGGTGTTGGTGCATTCCTTGCATCAGCAACTCAGGATGCAAATGGTTACCTAACGTATGACTACACAACAAAGGAACAAGGCGCTTACCCACTAGGTATCGTTTCTTACCTCCTAGCAGATACAAAGTACCCATCAGCAACTCAAGCTGCTGCAGTTAAGGCATATGCCACATACATCTTGAGCACAAAGTGCTCTAAGGATGTGGGCGGTCCTCTTGGCTTCAGCGTTATCGACGGTGACCTTCTTAAGAAGTCACTTGCTCAGGTAGCAAAGATCGGTTCATAGTTTCTTAAAGATCGAGGGTAGAACGGCCCGGCTCGCAGCGATGCGAACCGGGCCGTTCTTTTTCTTTTTGGCTATATTTAATCCATGCAAATTAACCTTGATAAGAAATCCGGACTTCTGCTTGGAATTATCGCGGGCCTTTTGGTCGTCATAATCGTTTTGTTGGTTGACAAAGTCGGCAACGATGATCACATGATTGAAACACATTCCGCTCAGTTGCAATTGGGAAACTAATGTCAACGATTGCCGAATATGCAGATGCCTACGAAAAAGCAACCAATGAATTTCTAACAATTGCAAATAATGTTCCTGAAAGTAAGTTAGATCTTCAAGTGGGAGATGACTGGAGTTCACGCCAAGTGATTCACCACTGCGCAGATAGCGAGGCTCAGTCATATGCACGTTTGCGCCGATTAATTGCTGAGCCAGGTTCAATGATTCAAGGATATGACGAAGGCGCATGGGGAAAAAATCCGACTCTTGGATACACCGAGCTTGCGGTACAAGTCTCAATCGATGTATTTAAAGCAGTTCGTGCAGGTTCTCTTGAAATTATTAAACGTTTAACTGCCGAGCAATTACAACTTTCCGGAGTTCATTCTGAGTCAGGCGAATTCACAGTTGAAAAATGGTTAAAGGGATACACGCGCCATGCAATTGACCATGCAGAACAGATTACAAAAAACTTAGCTCTCTAGTTTTTTGCCTTTAAGAATCTGCTCCAGTTTATTCGAGTAAGCAACACAACACCAGAAATCATTGCGACCTGGAAAACTATTGCCCAGACCGATGTTAATTCTTTCGTTATTAATTCACCGATTCCATGAGCTTTTAACTCAGATGCTCCGGCAACATAAAAAGAATAGGTAACGAGTCGGCCAGAGAAAAAGCCTAAAGTGAGTGGCAATAACTTCGCGCCGATGAGACCCGCTGCTTCAAACAACTGAGCAGATGGCAGAGGAGAAATAATGAAGAGAAGTAGAACAAGGATTTTTCGCGAGGATTTCTCTTCGAAAACTTTCTGAGCATTTTCGAGATTTTTTAGAGTTTTTCCTTTTATTCGATAGCGCAATAGGCCTGTCATGCGGGCCAAGCAATACCGCCCGCTGCCTGCGCTGATGGCTCCTGCAATAACTATTAAAGCTGGCGGTAAGTCCGTATTGAGTGAAAAAAGGACGAGCACGCTCCAGGTTGGAGGTGCGAAAGCTGGCGCTAGGTTAAAAATAAAGACCAGAAGCACCAAGTAGATAAGTGTGAGCACATACGCCAGCCTAGACCTGGGGCTGCATAGGGCTAGGAAATCGCCCCTAAATCTCACCCCTTAAAGGGTGATTATCACTTGAACATTGAGAGTGTGGGCATCACCCTTATTGCATGAAGCCACACGATCTCACCCCTAGGGCGATGAATATGGCGCGCTCGCAACCACCTGCGATTTCACCTCAGATGATTTCGCGCAAACACCTTTTCTCCCTCTTTGAAACTAGCGTGCCAGGTTCGACGCTAGTTGTGGCACCAGCAGGGTTTGGAAAAACAACCTTGGTTGCAGAATGGGTAAAAGAGAACAAGAGGCCGACTTTTTGGTACACGGCCGATGATTCAGACTCGATTAGAGATTTTCAAGACCATGTTGTTGCTGCCGTATCAAGCTATTTCCCTGACTTCCTAAAAGGAATAATGGATTTAGAACGCATTGATCCGGCAGAGGGAATTAAAGTATTGGGGAGTGCGATTTCACAGCTTCCAGGTGAATTCAATTTTGTGATTGATACAGGACGCATAGAAAATCAAGAAATTGCTTTTTCAGATTTGCAATTGATCGCCGATAACGTACCAGATAATTCTCACTTAATAGTCATCCGACGAAATTCACCATTAACCTCATTTGCGCGTTATGCAACTCTTGGAAGCTTAAGCCGTATTACTAGTGCAGATTTAAAGTTTTCGCCTTCAGAAGTTTCGGCGGTAGCTAGTATTAATGATGTCGATTTGACGCTAGATGGCAACTCAAAAGAAATCGACTTATGTCAAGGCTGGCCCGCAGCGGTACAACTTATGTGTCGAAATATCGCAAAAGGAAATTCGCACATAACTTTTTCGCAGGCTGTAGAATCTAATGTAAATCCACTTGGAATATTGGCCCTTGAAACTTTTAACATGTTTTCTCTCTCAACTCGAGAAAAACTACTGAAGTTAAGCATCGTTGAAGAGTTTGATGAGGAGATTGCGCAAGTTATCCTGGGTGAAGATTTTTCATTAGCATTTCTTAATAGAATTGCATCAGATGGTATTTTCGTTACAGCCTCAACAACTTTGAAAAGGACATATCGATTCAACCCAATCATCTATGAGACTTTGAAACAAATACCTAAGACCAAAGAAATAAATTTCCAAGCTGTAGCAAAAGAGTTAACCGAAATCTTTCTTGTCCGTGGCGACATCACGCAAGCTCTCAAAATTTCACTTGCTTCAGGTGACAGAGATAGATTTACTGAAATCTTCAGGCAAGGCCTACGTGAAATGGCGGCTACCGGACGCGGTGATTTACTGATTAAGTGGGCGCATTTTGCTGGAGATGATTCGGCACATGGCGAAATATTGAAGAAGGCGATCCGAATCTTTGGACACTTGGTGCAAGGTGATTTTCAAATAGCTGAAGCTCTAACTGTAGAACTTGAGCAGATAGTCGGCCTTGGGCCAGATGGTGAATTTATAAATCGACTAGCTGGCATCGTTAAGGCTCATATTTATTTTGCGCGCGGAGACTTTGAGCGGAGTTCACTTTTTTGTGAGGTTGGCCTGTCACCAATGATGAGTGAAAATTCATTTGATTCAAACGATATGGCCGCTCTATTTAGGTTGCAAGCTCGTCGGGCATTTCTCTATGACGATTTTGAGGAGCTAACAAATGCCTATTTGAACATAAAATCTTTGCCAATTGATGGCAATCATGAACAAATTTCTTTTCATTTAGTGTGCGTTAAATCAATGCTGCTCTATTCAGAGGGTCGATATCTTCAAGCTGCCGAAATAGCCAGAGTTGCCGTTACGAAGGGCAGCGAAGCAGGATATACAGGAATAACTGGCGCACTAGATGCAATGATGGTTTTGGCACGAACACAACTCGAGGCATCTGAATTGGAAAGCTGTATCGAGACTCTTAACACCTTAATGAAACAGGCCAAAGAGTGGCAGATATGGCCATGGTTTTTTATGGCCGAAGGTACTTTCATTCGGATTCAAATTAACGCAGGGTTGTATGGTGCGGCTTCTGAGGCGATTGCCAAGCAACGTGCATTCTTGTCAACCTTGGAAGGCCCCAATCAACTGAGTTGGTTGATTGACATGAGTGAAATCTCTCTGAGCGTAAGTAATTCTGATTGGCGCAGGGCTGAAGAGTTAGCAAATCGAATGCCACAAATTGATTTAGTGCGACAGATAAAGGCCATAATTGCATATCAACGTGAACCAAAAAAGGTTTCAGCCAGTATCACAGGACTTCCAGAAAATACCGTCCGCGAGAGAATTAATAAGTTACTAGCCGAAGTTAGCGTAAATCTTGATCATGAAAATCTAGCTCTGAAATCCCTGAATAAGGCTTTGGATCTCGGAGCCGAGAATGGGTACCACGAATATTTCATTCGCCAAAGTGCAATGTATTCGCTCATCGTTAAAGCTGCTGCGGCAAGACCAACTATCTATTTAGAAGGACTCGTACAGGCAATGACCCAACGACTGCAGGGAATTAGTGACGGCGCTGGAGAGCTTGACGAGAAGCTGACCGGGCGAGAGCTAGAGATCCTTAAACATTTATCAACGGGAAATACGATTTCATCAATTGCCAAAACGTTGCACATATCGCAAAATACGATGAAGACACATCTGCGAAATACTTATCGTAAGTTAGATGCAGATGGGCGGAACAGTGCAGTAGAAAAGGCCAAGAAGCTCCTTCTGATTTAACTCTATTTCGCTAGGCTGACCCGCATGAAATCTTTGGGGCCGGCATTTAACCGTATGTGGGGCGCCAGTCTTCTAACAAATTTAGCCGACGGCGTATTGATGACTGCTGTGCCTCTTCTTGCGGTGACATTAACCAAAAACCCGGTTTTAATCTCGGCATTAAGTGCGCTTGTAATGCTGCCGTGGCTCTTATTCGCAATTCCAATTGGCGCAATTGTTGATCGAGTTGATCGCAGATTCTTATTGGCAGGGGCAAATGCCATGAGATTCTTGATCGCTGCCCTTTTAGCTCTAGCGATCTCAACTCACACAATCACGATCTACTTACTTTTTCTGGCGACATTTCTCATTGGAATTTGCGAAGTGACAGCGGATACGACATCACAATCTTTGATCCCACAGGTACTTGATAAATCACAGTATGAAAGTGGGAATTCAAAACTCCAAATATCGGAAACTGTTATTCAAGGTTTTGTTGGCGCACCGCTGAGTGGATTTCTTTATGCAATAGCCATCTATCTTCCCTTTATTGCAAATAGCGTAGGTTTTTTAATTGCCGCAGGTTTAGCCGCATCTATTCCCGTTAAGTTTTTGCAGGATATGCGAAGCGATGAGAAATCCGATGAGAATCCTGATTTCTTAGCAGAGATGAAATTTGGTATTAGTTATCTATACAACGATAAGCCGCTACTGAGGCTAGTTATAACAACTGCAAGCATTGGGCTGTGCTATTCGATGGCCACATCGACGATGGTTTTATTTATTTTGCATGAGCTAAATCTTTCTCCATCTCTATTTGGCGTGGCATTAGCCGTACAGGGATCGGGTGCAATTCTCGGCGGATTACTTGCTCCTAAACTTTCATCGAAATTTGGTAGAAGTAAAGTGATGGCTTTTAGTATTTTTATGAGCTCTTTTGTGATTTTGTTAGAGGGCTTTTCACCCAACATCTACATATTTATTGCGCTGGCCACTTTCGGTTCTTTTACTATCTCGAACTGGAATATCTTGTTGATGGCCACTTATCAAAATGTAATTCCTACACATCTCTTCGGCCGGATTCATGGCACTAGACGCACAATTGTGTGGGGATTGATGCCCTTTGGATCATTAATTGGCGGCCTTATTGCCAAGGGGGGCTTAAGGCTTCCGCTCTTAGTTGGCGGCACGATCGCAACGCTAATTTCACTTCTTTCCTTAAATTTCCTATTGCATGTTGGAGATCTATCAGAAAGTGAGAGTGCAGACAATGAGTAAACCTTTAGGAGCTTCTTACTGGAAGTTGTGGACCGCGACAGCTATTTCAAATTTGGGTGATGGAGTGTCTATGGTTGCCTATCCCTGGTTGGCATCGGCTGTTACTCGTTCGCCTATGTTGATTGCGGCCGCCGGCTTTGCATCACGTTTGCCTTGGCTTGTTTTTACACTTCACGCGGGAGTTTTAACTGATCGATTTGATCGGCGTAAATTAATAGTTGGCATGGATTTCATACGCGGAATTTTGACGGTATTTGTAGGAACCGTTGTTTTCATAAAGCGAGATTCTCTTCCCTCCCTTAACGAACTTACATCTTTAACGAATGTGGCTACTAATTGGCCGTTATACATAACTTTATTAGTGACGGCTTTCCTATTTGGTTTAGCTGAAGTGCTACGAGATAACAGCGCGCAGACCTTGATGCCATCGGTTGTCGATCAAGAAAACCTTGAAACTGCCAATAGTCGGATGTGGTCTGCAGAGTCTTTGACAAATAGTTTTATTGGACCACCGTTAGGCTCCTTGCTTATTGGGATTGCAATCTTTATCCCTTTCTACTTTGACGCGGCATCATTTTTTATCGCAGTTGCATTAATCGCTTCTCTCAAAGGAAGTTTCAGACCGATAAGTGAAGGGACTGCGCGGGAAAAAATTAATTTCAGAGCCGAAATTAAAGAAGGCTATGCCTGGCTTTGGGCACATCCACTGCTTCGTCCGATGGCGATTATTTTGGGATCCATGAATGGTTTGGGCACTATGGTCGGCGCTGTCTATATTTTATTTGCACAAGAGGTTTTGCATACATCGGTTTTTACTTTTGCAATTCTTGGAACCGCAGGAGCAGTTGGCGGAACTATCGGGGGATTGCTTGCCCCTAGGGTTTCAGCGAAGCTAGGTAGCGGACCATCACTTTCCCTTGCACTTGCTGCTGCACCGATTGGCTCACTCGTCATCGGCCTGACTTCGTCATGGCAAGTTGTGTGGGTTATTACCGTGGTCGAAACTTTCGTAGCCGTTTTATGGAACACCATTACGGTCTCACTTCGTCAAAGCATCATCCCTTCGCATTTACTAGGCAGAGTTAATAGCGTTTATCGATTCTTTGCCTGGGGCTCGATCCCGATTGGGATGTTTGTAGGTGGAGGGTTAGTGGCGGTAATGACACATTTCGTTTCCCGCCAAGATGCTCTTCGGACTCCATATTTAATATCTTTCGTGCTGGGCTTACTCCTCTGGATTCTGGCCGCCCCCCGGCTTACGAGCGCAAAAATCGAGGCGGCCCGTAAATCTGGCTAGGAATTACCTGTCACGCACATAATTTTCACCAAATTTATTAACCACATCGTTACAAAAGCCACGCTCATGCAAACGGTGGGCGTGTTGCAACACGCGCGTACCTACGGCAGACTCGCCCCACCAAAAGCGCACTATGGGGCAGGTCGACTCTCCACAGAAGCTTTTCTTATCCCTCGAGGAGGACACATGAAGTTAAATCGCAGCGCGAAGGTCGCGCTTGCAGTTGCGTCAGTTACAGGACTCGTTCTTGGTGTAGCAGCTCCGGCTGTTGCAGCAACACGCACAACTGTAGTTATCGTAGCTAGCAATGCCTTGACATCACTTAACCCAGGTACACCAGATACAAACTTGGTTACAAATAGTGACGTTGCTTATCTATCAGGTTCAGGATTTACATATTACGATGATAAGAAAGCTCTTATCCGTAATACAACATTCGGAACATTCAAGGTAGTAAAGAACACAAACTCAGATTTCCGTGTTCAGTACACAGTTAACCCAGGACGTTTGTGGTCAGATGGCACACCAATCACTGGTGAAGACCTTCTTCTAAGCCACATTCTTTCTAGCTCAGATTACTCAAAGGCAGCAGGCCTTGGTGATCCAGGCGATACAAAGGTTGTCCCAGCATTTAACGCCGGCGGTTACACAGGCGTTTATGACAATTCAATCGTTGGCACACCTACACTTTCTGCAGACAAGATGTCTGTAACTCTTCAGTTCAACAAGAAGATTCCAGATTGGGAGCTCTACGGTCCAGGACCAGCCCCAGTTCATGCTCTAGTTCTTATGGCTGAAGGAAAGAAAGCACTTGGAACTGCTGCTGAAAACGAAGCTGCACGTGATCGCTTCGTAAAGGCGTTCCAAACTAAGGACACTGCAACACTTAAGAAGATCGGTAAAGTTTGGTCAGAAGATTTCAATATCAACTCAATCAATGACAAGACAAACCCACTTCTTCTTGTAAGCAACGGTGGATTCTTGGTTGATTCAGCAGTTGCTGATCAGAACGTAACTTTGAAGCTCAACCCTAAGTACAACTCAGGTCCAAAGACATCAGGAATTGAAACAGTTGTTTTCAAGTTCATTTCAGATGGAACTGCAGCTGCACAGGCGTTAGCTAATAAGGAAATCGATGTTTACCAGGGTCAACCAACAGCTGACGCAGTAGCTCAGTTGAAGGCGATCAAGGGTGTAACTGTTATTGGTGGAACTAATGCATGCTACGAGCACGTAGATCTACGCGTTGGAGCAGCATCAGGAACAACTACTTCATACACCGGCCCATTTGCTGCATCAACTGGTCAAAAGGGTAAGGATCTACGTACAGCATTCTTGCTTGCATACCCACGTGATGAAATTGTTGAGAAGCTAATTAAGCCAATTAACTCAAATGCTGTAGTTGTGAACTCATTGTTCACACTTCCAGGTGAAGCTGCGTACTCAAAGATTGTTGGACC
>JBAXIC010000018.1:0-22733 GCA_037138575.1 Actinomycetes bacterium | reverse complement strand
CAGGCCGGCCTAACTAGAAACTTAAGCGCAGGCGAAATTACTGAACAGATTGTTGCTGCAGCACGTGCATGCGCTAACGGAGAATTACCTGGGGGAGAAGCCCGCCTTTCAAATATCGTCTTTATGGGAATGGGTGAACCACTGGCTAACTACAACGCAGTGATGCGCACGTTACGAAATATCACTGATCCAAATCCAGATGGTCTAGGAATCAGTGCCCGTTCTGTAACGGTTTCTACTGTTGGCTTAGTAAATGGCATTGAAAAACTCACCGAAGAAGGCTTGTCAGTGACATTGGCTGTCTCATTACACACACCTGATGACGAACTACGTGACTCACTTGTTCCCATAAATTCGAGATGGAAAATCAAAGAGGTCTTGGCCGCTGCCGATGCTTATGAGAAGAAAACAGGTCGCCGTTATTCAATCGAATACGCCCTCATTCGCGATATTAATGATCAATCCTGGAGATCGGATTTGCTTGGCCGGTTACTGAAAAACCGCAATGCCCACGTTAATTTGATTCCACTTAACCCAACGCCGGGTTCAAAGTGGACGGCTTCTCGTCGCGAGGATGAGGCCGAGTTTGTTCGAATCTTAGAAAGCTATGGAGTCCCTGTAACTGTACGAGATACCAGAGGCCGAGAAATCGATGGCGCCTGTGGTCAATTGGCGGCGGCAGAAAAAGATAAGAGTTCGACTAGTTAGCAAAGTCGGTAATTGGTAGGCTCAATTCCATGGAAAAGTTAACTAACTTCATCAATGGCAAGGCCGTAGATTCAACATCCGGCGAAACTTCACCTCTGATTAACCCAGCAACTGGTGCTGAATACGCACGTGCACCAAAATCAAATGTTGCCGATGTTGATGCAGCTTATAAAGCGGCAAGTGATGCATTTCCTGGATGGCGCGATTCAACACCATCACAACGCCAACGAGCGCTGCTCAAAATTGCCGATGCAATCGAATCTCGCGCCGATGAGATTATTAATATTGAAAGTACAAATACCGGAAAACCAATTTCATTAACAACTTCTGAAGAAGTTCCACCGATGGTAGATCAAATCCGATTCTTTGCCGGAGCTGCTCGAAACCTTGAAGGAAAATCTGCTGGCGAATACATGCCTGGAATGACATCAATGATTCGTCGCGAACCAGTTGGTGTCATCGGTCAAGTGACTCCGTGGAACTATCCGATGATGATGGCGGTTTGGAAATGGGCACCTGCGATTGCTGCCGGAAACACCGTTGTTTTAAAGCCAAGTGATACAACACCTGCTTCAACTGTCTGGATGGCAAGTGTGATGTCAAAGTTTTTGCCTGCTGGTGTTTTCAACGTTGTCTGTGGCGAACGTGAGACAGGTCGCATGGTCGTCGATCACAAACGACCTGACATGGTTTCAATAACTGGTTCAGTCGGTGCAGGTATACAAGTAGCGCAATCTGCAGCCGCGCAGTTAAAGCGTGTTCATCTCGAACTCGGCGGCAAGGCACCTGTCGTTGTATTTGCAGATGCCGATCTACCCGCTGCTGCTGAAGCAATCGCCATTGCTGGTTACTTTAATGCTGGACAAGACTGCACTGCAGCTACTCGAGTGATTGTCGAAGCCAGTGCTTACGATGATTTTGTAGCGCTATTGACCGAGCAAGCAAAGGGCATCGCTATCGGCGCTCCTCATGAAGATGTCTTCCTAGGCCCGGTTAATAATGCCAATCAATTAGCCCGTGTCAGCGCATTCTTTGATCGTCTGCCATCGCATGCAAAGGTGACAGCAGGCGGAAGCGCCTTGGATAAGCCAGGCTTCTTCTTCCCAGCAACGGTAGTTGCCGACCTCAATCAAGATGACGAGATGATTCAAAGTGAGATTTTCGGACCAGTTATCACCGTTCAGAAATTTACCGATGAAGCCGATGCCGTAGCCAAGGCAAATGGCGTCGAATATGGCTTAGCTTCTAGCGTTTGGACTAAGGACCATGGCCGCGCAATGCGAATGGCAAAGGCCTTCGACTTTGGCTGCGTTTGGATCAACACCCATATTCCAATCGTTGCCGAGATGCCACATGGAGGCTTCAAACGCTCTGGATATGGCAAAGATCTTTCTGCTTATGGATTTGAAGATTACACACGAATCAAGCACGTTATGACCAACCTTGGGGCGTAGTATTTCGCCCATCGAAAGATAAAGACCCTTCACACCTAAGGAGCACACCAGCATGGCAACAGAGCGTTCACTCTCACCGGAAGCGCGTTCAATTCTCAGAACGCAGATTTCTCGTCGTGCAGTTTTAGCCGGCGCAGGTGGTGTAGGTGCTGCAGGATTACTTGCGGCATGTGGTGGAGGTGGATCTTCTTCTGCTGGTGGCGATGCTAAAACTGTTCGCTGGGGTAACTGGCCTCTGTATTTAGATTATGACGATAAGACAAAGACATATCCGACCCTTGAAAAGTTCATGAAACAAACTGGACTTACGGCAAAGTATTTTGAAGATTACAACGACAACGACGAGTTCTTTGGAAAAGTTCAAGCGCAACTTAAATTAGGCGAAGACATTGGATACGACGTCGTTACTCCAACTGACTGGATGGCAGCACGTTGGATTCGTCTTGGCTATACACAAAAATTTGATGTAGCAAATATCCCAAACAAGGTAAATATTCTCGATTCCCTCGCATCTCCCTCTTATGACCCTAACCGTGAATCATCACTAACATGGCAGGGAATCATGGCCGGCTTTGGCTGGAATACAGAGAAGAATCCAAAAGGAATTCATACTCTTGACGAACTCTTTGCCCCTCAGAACAAGGGCAAGATCGTAGTACTCACAGAAATGCGCGACACAATCGGCATTATCTTGTTAGCTCAAGGAGTTGATATTACGAAAGTAACTGAAGCTCAATACATGACCGCTGTTGATTTCATGGCTAAGAAGATTTCCGATGGATGGATTCGCGGCGTAAAGGGAAATGAATACGCTCAAGATCTGACTTCAGGTGATGCAACTGCAGTAATTGGTTGGTCAGGTGACATGTTCATTCTTTCCTCTGAAAATGCAGGAAAATTCGACTTCGCAATTCCAGAATCTGGAGGAACTATCTCAGGTGATAACTTGATGATTCCTTCAACGGCTTCAGCAGATGGAAAGAAGAATGCCGAAACTCTTATTAACTATTACTACGATCCAGAAGTAGCTGCTGAGGTAGCTGCTTACGTCAACTATGTCTGTCCAGTAAAGGGTGCACAAGCAGCAATGGAAAAGATTGCGCCAGATCTTGTTAAATCCGAGTACATCTTCCCAACTGATAAGACGGCATCTCGCTTGCACATCTTCCGCTCACTAACACCAGATGAAGAAACAAAGTGGTCAGAAGCGTTCCAGAAGGCTCAAGGCAACTAGTGTCATCTGAGTCAATTAATGCGCGTGGAGATCTGCGTTTAACTCGAATCACTAAGTCTTATGGTGATTTCAAAGCAGTTGATGATTTAACTCTTACTATCCCTAAGGGTTCATTTTTTGCACTGCTAGGACCTTCGGGGTGTGGCAAAACAACAACACTTCGAATGGTTGCTGGTCTGGAAGAGCCAACGGTTGGAAGCATTCACTTAGGCGATACAGATATCACAACTACTCGTCCATATCAGCGCCCGATTAACACTGTTTTCCAGAACTACGCATTATTTCCACATTTAACTATCTTTGAAAATATCGCTTTTGGTTTACGCCGCCGTGGAATTAAAGATGTTAAAGAACAAGTAGACAAAGTCCTTGACCTCGTTGAGCTTCCACATTTAGCTGGACGCAAACCAACCCAGTTATCTGGCGGTCAACAGCAGCGCATTGCACTTGCTCGCGCAATTGTTAATCGCCCGGCCTTGTTGCTTCTTGATGAACCACTTGGTGCATTAGATCTTAAGCTCCGCCGCCAAATGCAGATCGAACTTAAATGGATTCAGCGCGAAGTCGGCTTAACTTTCGTTCACGTAACACACGATCAAGAAGAAGCCATGACTATGGCCGACACGATTGCCGTTATGAATGAGGGCAAGATCGAACAAATGGGCTCACCAGCAGATTTATATGACAATCCAGAGACAGCTTTCGTTGCTAACTTCCTAGGTCAATCAAATTTGATTAAAGGCAAAATCGAAGGTAGCGACGGCAATAATTTAGTTGTAGATCTTTACGGCCAAAAAATCTCGATGCCAAAGCGTCGTAGCCATGCCGTCGATAGTTCAATGTATGCAGGTATTCGCCCCGAGAAATTTAGAATTTCATTATTGGGTACACCCGTAAAAGGAAATACTTTAACCGGTGGTCGAATCGAAGATGTTTCTTACATTGGCGTAAGTACGCAATATGTGGTTGCAATGCCTTGGGGCCAAGAAGTTATGGTCTTTGAACAAAACGATGACGGAGTGCCACCATTTGATAAGGGTGATGAGGTCGTTATCTCATGGGAACCAAACTTTACATTTGGTCTTCGTGGAGATGAAGATATTGAAGCTGGTACAGAGGTTAATCCTGAGGAAATAGAGGCCGAATAACATGACCTTGCCAAAGGTACGTGTTCCTTACCTCCTCCTATTTCCAGGTTTTGCTTTTCTTTTTACCTTCTTTATTTTGCCTATTCTCAACCTTGCGCAAACATCCACTCAAACACCGATCAAGGGTGGAGATACAGGACAGTATGAGCAAACTTTTGCCTTTGGTAACTACATCACCGCATTTACTGAAAACAAAGAACAGTTTGCGCGCTCCTTTGTCTTTGCAACTTTTTCAACGATTTTGGCTTTAGCGATCGCATATCCTCTTGCTTACGCCATCGCTTTCAAAGCTGGTAAATTCAAGAATATTTTGCTCGTGCTAGTTGTTGCACCTTTCTTTACTTCTTTCTTGCTTCGTACTATCGCTTGGAAGCAGATATTAGGTGAAGAGGGATTTGTCGTTCCGGGGCTGCGCTCACTTCATATAATTAGTCAACAAACAACGTTGACGTCTACTTCCTTTGCAGTTGTTGCAGGCATGACATATAACTTCTTGCCTTTCATGACGTTGCCACTCTATGCATCTCTTGAGCGCATCGATCCACGCACGATTGAAGCTGCTGGTGATTTGTACGCCAATGGAATAACTGCATTCCGGCGAGTAACTGTGCCGCTTTCAATGCCCGGCGTTGTTGCTGGAACTCTATTGACCTTTATCCCTGCAGCAGGTGACTATGTTAATGCTGCGATTTTGGGAAGCCCAACTTCAAAAATGGTCGGTAATGTTATTGAATCTCGATTCTTCAAGATTGTTGACTATCCAACGGCTTCGGCGCTTTCTTTTACATTAATGGCTGCAATTCTGGTTCTTGTAACTTTATATATTAGAAAAGCAGGAACGGAGGAGTTGGTATGAGTCAAAAGATGAAAGATGCAACAATCCCAACAATCCCATTTAAAGCCCGTTTTTCGCGCTGGTTTGGGCGCAATTTATTACGCATCTACATGATTTTTGGTTTTACTTATCTCTTTATTCCAGTTGCTTACACATTTGCCTTTTCTTTTAACGACTCAGGAAAAAGTAACTTGGTCTGGAAGGGCTTCACGCTACGAAACTGGCAGAACCCTTGCGGTGCACCAGAAGTGTGCAGCGCACTTGGTAACTCAATTAAAATTGGTTTGTTGGCAACGACTTTCGCAACGATTCTTGGCACCATGATTGCATTTGCAGTTGGTCGTTATGCCTTTAAAGGTCGCTCATCTTCAAATCTATTAATCTTTTTGCCAATGGCAACGCCTGAAGTTGTACTTGGTGCATCTTTGCTGTCATTGTTTCTTGTTTTCAAAATTAATCCAGGTTTCTGGCCAACGGTAATCGCACACGTAATGTTTTGTATTTCATTTGTAGTTGTCACAGTTAAAGCACGAATCGCCTCGCTTGATCCACGCCTTGAACAAGCGGCAATGGATCTCTATGCCAATGAATTAGAGACTTTCCGTAGAGTCACATTGCCATTGGTGGCGCCAGGAATTGCCGGAGCTGCGCTTTTAGCTTTTAGTCTCTCATTTGACGACTTCATCATCACAAACTTCAACTCCGGAACGCTGATGACCTTCCCGAAGTTTGTCTATGTTTCGGCTGCGCGCGGTATTCCCGCACAGGCAAACGTAATCGGCTCTTCAATGTTTTTCTTAGCATTAGCACTTGTAATAGCGGGTCAAATCGTTAATCGTAAGAAAGTCCGCTAATATTGCGCTAGTCCATAAACGAACTACAGGTTGTTTAAGAGAATCTGCGTTATGGGGTTAGGTTCCGGAGGACCCGGGCCAACTATGAGTAATGATTGAAGGGGTGATTCCGGTCAAGGCCGGATAGCACGATGGCAACCATCGACCCATACGTTCTCAAGCATCTTTCACATATGCAGCCAGCTCTGTACTGGCTTGATGAAGATCCATTAGAACCTGAGCCAAATCCCACGTTAATTGGTGACTCCACAACAGATCTCTGTGTTGTCGGTGCTGGTTACACAGGTTTGTGGACTGCACTTTTAGCTAAAGAGCAAAATCCAGAGCGCGAAGTAATTATTGTTGAACAACGTGAAACAGGAGCAGGTGCATCTGGACGTAACGGAGGATTTTGTAGCTACTCGCTGACCCATGGATTTATGAATGGTTACAGTCGATTTAAAGATGAGATGGCAGTTATTGAACGCCTTGGTCGCGAAAATCTTGATGCAATTGAAGAAACAATAAAGCGATACAAAATTGATTGCCAATTTGAATGGACTGGCGAACTTCGTATCGCAAATGAGGAGTGGCAGATTGAAGGTTTAGTTGATGAAGCTAATCTACGTAACTCCTTTGGCGATAATGTTGAAGTTCTCAATCAAGATGAAATTCAGGAAAGAGTTAACTCGCCACTTTCAAAAGCCGCGCTGTGGGATCCTGATGGAACCGCGCTAGTAGATCCAGCGCGCTTAGTGTGGGGACTTGAACGAGCTTGTTTAAAACTTGGCGTGAAGATTTATGAAAATACTCATGTCGAATGGTTAGAAAGAACTAGCAGTGGGATGATTGTTCACACGCCGTACGGCTCTGTTTATGCTCAGAAAGTTGCCTTAGCAACCAATGTATTTAAATCACTCGTTAAGCGTGCACACAAATATGTTGTACCGGTGTATGACTTTCAATTAGTAACTGAGCCGTTAACTAAGGCACAGATGCAATCCATCGGCTGGAAAGGTCGAGAAGGTTTATCTGAGGCAGGTAATCAATTCCATTATTACCGCCTGACTAAAGATAATGAGATTTTATGGGGCGGTTATGACGCCATCTATAACTTCCGCGGCAAAGTTCGCCAAGAGTACGAATCTGATGCTCAAACGTATGCGCATTTGGCGGAGGCATTTTTGGAAACCTTCCCACAACTCAAAGGTATTAAGTTCACACATGGTTGGGGTGGCGCGATCGATACTTGTTCGCGGTTCTCTCCATTTTGGGGAAAAGCTTTTGGCGGTCGCGTTGCATATGTCATGGGGTATACAGGTCTTGGCGTTGGTTCAACACGTTTTGGCGCACAGGTGATGTTGGATCTGCTCGACGGTGTCGATAACGAACGCACGCAGTTGAAGATGGTTCAGAAAAAGCCTTTGCCATTTCCTCCCGAGCCTTTCAAGTTTTTATTTATTCGCTTAACGCAATGGTCAATTAATAAAGCCGATCAGAACAAAGGCAGGCGTAATTTGTGGCTGAGATTCTTGGATGTCTTGGGCTTAGGCTTTGATTCTTAAGCTTTACCTCTATTCTTAAGCCATGACTAATCACGGCAATATGTATGGTCCGGATTTCACGTTTCTTGGAATCGAACGATGTGATTTAGATATTGCTTCAACCTATGCCGATGCAGATGTCGTGATTGTTGGTGCACCAATCGATAGCGGAACTTCACATCGCTCGGGTGCAAAGTTTGGCCCACAGGCAATTCGTGGTGGAGATTATTTGCCACATGATGCTGAGCGGCCACATTTGGCCTTGCGCATCGATGCATTGAAAGAGATGAAGGTCGTCGACGCGGGGGATCTACTAATGCCCGGAAGCGATTTGGTTGCATCTTTAGAAGTTCTAGCTCAAGCAACTGAAAAGATTTCACGCGCAGGTGCCATTCCTATAATTCTTGGCGGAGATCACTCCATTGCATCAGCAGATGTTGCCGGCATCGCTAGACATCGCGGCATGGGCAAAATTTCAATGATTCACTTTGATGCACATGCTGATACAGGTGAAGATCAATGGGGTGCACTCATCGGTCACGGCACTCCGATGCGTCGTTTAATCGATACAGGCACAGTTCGTGGAGATCGTTTCTTGCAATTGGGCTTACGTGGTTACTGGCCGGATTCTAAAACCTTGGATTGGATGCGCGATCAAGGAATGCGCTCATATGAGATGACGGAGATCCACCACCGCGGATTAAATACGGTATTAGATGAATCATTTTCGATTCTTAACGATGAGTGCGATGGCGTCTTCTTATCAGTAGATATCGATGTTGTTGATCCTGGTATGGCGCCCGGGACCGGAACCCCAGAGCCCGGCGGCATGACAAGCCGTGAACTATTGGAGTCTGTGCGCAGAATATGTCTAGAACTTCCTATAGTAGGAATTGATGTTGTAGAAGTGGCCCCCGCATTTGATAGCGCTGACATCACGGCGATATTGGCAAATCGCGTTGTACTAGAAGCCTTAAGTGCAATCGCGAAGCGCCGTTCAGGAACAACGTATTCACCGACTCAAAATCTCCTGGATCGATAAATGCGTGATGTAGTTATTTTGGGCTCGACTGGATCAATCGGCACCCAAGCTCTTGAACTTGTTGCAAGTAATCCAAATCTATTTAATGTTATTGCAATTACATGCGCAGGTAACAATCCTGATTTAGTTATCTCGCAAGCAAAAAACTTTGCTGTTTCATATGTTGGAGTTGTATTTAATGCCGAGACGATTCGCGAAGCACTACCTGGCATCACAGTAATTGATGGTCCAAATGCTTCTGCCCAAATTGCATCTTTGGAGTGCGAGGTCGTAATTAATGGCATCACAGGATCTATTGGACTAGGGCCGACGTTAGCCGCCCTTGATGCCGGAAATATATTGGCCCTTGCCAATAAAGAATCCTTGGTTGCGGCCGGAGATTTAGTTATGTCACGCGCAAGGCCACACCAGATAATCCCTGTTGATTCCGAGCACAGTGCAATCTTTCAATCCTGCCTTGCTGGTAAGAAGAGTGAGATTAAGAAATTAATTTTAACTGCAAGCGGAGGACCATTTAGGGATCGCGAAAACCTTGATGGAATTAGCGTTGAAGATGCACTTAAGCATCCAACATGGAACATGGGTTCAGTTGTCACGATTAACTCGGCAACCTTAGTAAACAAGGGCCTTGAAATAATCGAAGCGCACTATCTTTTTGGAATGCCATATACCGACATCGAAGCGGTTATTCACCCACAGTCTGTAGTTCACTCACTTGTTGAATTTAGTGATGGATCAACAATCGCTCAAGCAAGTCCGCCAAATATGAAAGGTGCAATTGCATATGCCATGAATTGGCCCAATCGATTAACGGCATCCACCTTGGCAATCGACTGGACAGCACCACATGTATGGAGTTTTTCTCCCATCGACGCCAAGAAATTTCCGAGTGTCGATTTAGCGCGTCATTGCGGCCAAGTAGGCGGCGGCATGCCAGCGATTTTCAATGCAGCAAATGAAGTAGCCGTTGCCGCATTTATCGCTAGGAAAATTGCGTTTAAATCGATTTTCGAAGTTGTCGCCGCCGTTGCACACGAGCTCGAGAATAATTCTCCGAAAACTCTAAGAGATTTAGAGGATGTCAGCGCAATCGAAGATGATGCCCGAACATGTGCAGACGCACATCTACTACGATTGGCTCCATAATGCAGATCATCGGAATTCTCAGCTTTGTTGTTGCCTTGCTACTTTCTGTCATGATTCATGAGTTTGGTCATTTCATCATGGCCAAGCGATTTGGAATGAAAGTAAGTGAGTTTTTCTTGGGTTTTGGGGCCAAGTTGTGGTCTACCAAAAGAGGTGAAACTGAGTTTGGAATTAAAGCGATACCTGCAGGTGGTTACTGCAAGATTGAAGGCATGGTTCCCGGTGACGAAATGCCAGCGGGAGAAGAATCGAGAGCTTTCTATCTGGCAAAATCCTCTCGCAAACTTGTAGTGCTAGGCGCCGGTTCATTTTTACACTTTGTTCTCGGATACCTTCTACTTTTTGTATTATTTGCTGGAATTGGAACCAATCAACTGCTTCCAGTTATTAATGAAGTTGTTAAAGGTTCTGCTGCCCAATCTGCAGGTCTTCTTGCGGGTGATGAAGTTGTAGCTGTCAATGGCAAGCCTGTTAAGGATTGGTACAACGATGTCAAAGCTATTCGTAATTCACATGGTGCGCCTCTAACGCTATTAATTAAAAGAGGATCAGAGCAGTTAACGATCACTGCTTCGGCTAAGGTAGAAGAGGTCAATGGGAACAAACGTTACGTACTCGGAATCATTAACGATGTTGGCATCAAGCGTGCAGGTCCAGTTACTGCTTTAAAAAATGCAGGAATTGTCTCTCGGGATTTTCTTTTTGAAAGCGTAAAATCGTTGATTAAACTGCCATCGAAAATCCCAGCGCTATGGGGACAAACTGTTGGTGGGCAGACACGTGATCCCAATGGATTAGTAGGTGTCGTTGGAGTCGCAAGAGTTTCTGGCCAGGCAATCGGAAGTTCTTCACTTAGCATCACTGAACGTATTTCCACCTTTATTTTAATTATTGCAAGTCTCAATATCTTCGTTGGTCTTTTTAATCTCTTACCAATTTTGCCTCTTGACGGTGGCCATATGGCCGTTGCAATCGCAGATGAGATCCGTGCATTTTTCGCACGACTTCGGGGGCGTCCACGTCCGGCTGCAATCGATGTGACCTTGCTGACCCCAATCACGATGGTGGTTTTTGCAGTTTTGGCAGCTTTGACCGTGTTGTTACTTGTGGCAGATGTTGTAAATCCAGTCGTACTTAATCTTTAGCGCAACCCGCATTCTTACGGCACAATAGCGCCATGGTTGATTTAGGAATTCCGAGCGCGCCTCCACCAACTCTTGCACCTCGTCGAAAGACCCGACAGATGATGGTTGGAAATGTTGGAGTGGGAAGCGATTCGCCCGTAAGCGTGCAATCTATGTGCACCACCCTTACCTCTGATGTCAATGCAACATTGCAACAGATTGCCGAGTTAACTGCTTCTGGTTGCCAGATTGTTCGCGTGGCGGTACCAAGTCAGGATGATGCCGATGCACTTGCTCAGATCGCTAAGAAATCACAGATTCCAGTAATTGCAGATATCCATTTTCAACCAAAATATATTTTTGCGGCAATTGATGCCGGCTGCGCAGCTGTGCGCGTTAATCCTGGAAACATTAAGCAGTTTGATGACAAGGTCAAAGAAGTAGCAAAGGCTGCAGGCGATGCTGGAATTCCTATTCGAATTGGCGTAAATGCAGGCTCGCTTGATCCACGTTTATTAGCAAAGTATGGAAAGGCAACACCGGAGGCGTTAGCTGAATCTGCACTTTGGGAAGCTTCCCTTTTTGAAGAGCATGGTTTTTCGAATATTAAAATCTCAGTGAAGCACCATGATCCAGTAACAATGGTCAATGCCTATCGGATACTTGCAGCTAAATGTGATTACCCATTACACCTTGGTGTCACAGAAGCAGGACCAATCTTCCAAGGAACAATTAAATCTGCAACTGCATTTGGAATCTTGCTAGCAGAGGGCATCGGCGACACTATTCGCGTATCGCTTTCAGCGCCTCCAGTTGAAGAAGTAAAAGTTGGAATCTCAATTCTAGAATCACTTAATCTTCGCCAACGTAAACTTGAAATCGTGTCATGTCCATCGTGTGGACGCGCACAGGTTGATGTTTATACCTTGGCTGAAAAAGTTCAGGCCGGTTTGGAGGGAATGACTGTCCCATTGCGCGTTGCAGTAATGGGATGTGTTGTTAATGGTCCGGGGGAAGCGCGTGAAGCAGATCTTGGCGTTGCATCGGGAAATGGTAAGGGCCAGATTTTTGTAAAGGGTCAGGTTATTAAGACTGTACCTGAAGCCCAAATCGTTGAAACTCTCATTGAAGAAGCGATGCGTTTGGCTGAAGAAATGGAAGCTGCAGGCGTTGCTTCTGGGCAACCAACTGTTGATATTAGATAGGCTCGCGCCATGTTAAAAATGTCTACGCTTTTTTTGCGTACGCTTCGCGATGACCCAGCTGATGCAGAAGTTGCAAGCCACCGTTTGCTAGTTCGCGCTGGCTATATCCGCCGAATTGCAGCAGGCATTTACTCGTGGTTGCCACTTGGCGTAATCACACTTCGCAACGTTGAAAATGTGATTCGCCAAGAGATGGATCAAGCAGGGTTTCAAGAAGTTCATTTTCCGGCGCTTTTGCCACGTGAGGCATATGAGGCCACAAATCGCTGGGAAGAATACGGTCCATCGCTATTTCGCTTGCAAGATCGCCGCGGGGCAGATTATTTACTCGGCCCAACACATGAAGAGATGTTTACTTTGATGGTGAAGGGCGAATACTCATCGTATAAAGATTTGCCACTTTCTATCTATCAAATCCAAACAAAGTATCGCGATGAAGCACGCCCACGTAGCGGAATCATTCGCGGACGTGAGTTTGTGATGAAAGATTCATATTCATTTGATATCGATGATGCGGGACTTGAAATTTCATATCAAAAACATCGCGATGCCTACATCAGCTGCTTTGGACGTCTTGGCATGAAGTACAACATCGTAAAGGCAGTTTCTGGTGCCATGGGCGGATCAAAGTCCGAAGAGTTTCTCGCTCCATGTCCTACCGGCGAAGACACCTATGTTTTATGCCCTAAATGTGGCTTTGCTGCAAATGTTGAAGCGATGGTCACAAAAGTAGCTCCCGGAGATCCCTCTGCAGTTCCAGCCCTTGAAGAGTTGAATACGCCAAATACTCCAACGATTGATTCACTCGTTAATCACTTGAATGAAAAATTTGGTGGGGGATACACGGCTGCCGATACTTTGAAAAATATTATGTTGGTCGCCGATGGAACTCCATTAGCGGTTTTAGTTCCAGGTGATCGTGAAGTTGACTTAAAACGTCTGCAAGAAAACTTAGGTGGGATTCACGAACTACGTGTCTTTGAAGAAGCAGATTTTGCTAAGCATCCATCTCTCGTTAAGGGATATATCGGTCCACAAGATGCGGCGCGTTCTGGAATTAAAGTTCTTGCCGATCCACGAGTTGCTCCAGGCACTTCATGGATTAGTGGTGCAAATAAAAAAGATCACCATGCGAGATACGTTGTAAACGGACGTGATTTCACACCTGATGCATATGTGGAGGCTGCTGAAGTTCGCGCCGGAGATAGCTGCCCAGAGTGCAACACTGAAATCGTTATTGATCGCGCAATCGAAATCGGTCACATATTCCAACTTGGTCGCAAGTATGCAGAAGCGCTAAGCCTTACGGTTCTTGATCACAATGGAAAATCTCAAGTTGTGACAATGGGTTCGTATGGAATCGGCGTATCACGAGCAGTTGCAGCAATTGCCGAACAAACAAGCGATGAAATTGGTCTGAATTGGCCTGCAGAAATCGCACCAGCCAAAGTACATATCGTTGCAACGGGTAAAGAGGATCTGCCATTTGATACCGCCTTTGATATTGCAACTAAGTTAGAGGCTGCAGGAATTTCGGTCATGCTCGATGACCGACGCGATGCAAGTGCTGGTGTGAAGTTTAAGGATGCAGAATTGATCGGTAATCCGATTATTGTTGTGGTTGGAAAAGCACTGGCGGATGGCAATATTGAAGTTCGTGTTCGCAAGAGCGGTGACAAGAGCGAAGTCGCAGTTGCCGATGCCGTTTCTACAATTGCGCAGTTATTAGCTTAGAAACGTGTTTGCTGATTTAACTATCACTACCGGGCTCTTCCTAATTCTGGCTTCATTTTTTGCCGGCTTTGTCGATTCAATTGCCGGCGGTGGGGGATTGATTCAACTCCCTGCATTGCTCATTGGCCTTCCTAAGACAGAGACAGTTACTGTGTTGGGTACGAATAAATTTGCATCCGTCTTTGGTACGTCAACAGCTGCGGCTTTGTATCGCAGGCAAATTAAGCCCGATCCAAAAGTTCTTATCGCAATGGCCCTTCCAGCATTTATAGGCTCGGCAATTGGCGCATCTCTTGCTTCGCAAATTCCGACGAAGAGCATGCGCCCGATTGTTTTAACCTTACTTATTGTTGTTGCGATATATACATGGTTAAAGCCCGATCTTGGCAAAATTGAATTGTTGCGCCACCATTCACAGCGCCGTATTCAGATCTCAATCGCTGCAGGCCTACTGATCGGCTTCTACGATGGAATTTTTGGCCCAGGTACAGGATCTTTTTTGATGTTAATTCTTGTCGCGTCATTGGGTTATGCATTTATTACTGCCTCCGCTATTGCAAAAGTTGTAAATGTTTCGACAAATATAGGAGCCATAATCATCTTTGGCATGCATGGAGCCATCATCTGGAAATTAGGTTTAGTACTCGGAGTAGCAAATGTGTCCGGAGCTGTGATTGGTTCGCGCCTGGCAATTCGTGGAGGGTCGGCCTTGGTTCGGCGAGTTTTCCTATTTGCTACCGTGGCTTTAATCGTAAAAGTTGGAATTGATACTTTCCTATCTTTTTAGTTAGAATCGCCGTTACAACTTAATAAGAAAGTAGATCTGACCTATGTCCTTAAAAGAAACTTTGCACGAACTTCTCACCCCAGCTGTAGAAAACGCGGGGTTCTTTTTAGATGAAGTTCAAATCACCAGCCCTGGCAACCATCGCACAATTATCTGTGTCGTTGATGGAGTAAAACCTTTAAATATGGATGAAGTAACCTCCGTATCGCGCGTAATCTCTGAGATCCTAGATACTGCACCCGTTATTGGTGAAGAGCCTTTTACTCTTGAAGTTACATCCCCTGGTGTTGATCGCCCGCTGACACTGCCGCGTCACTGGACCAAGAATCTGACCCGATTGATCAAGATGACCATGAATGACGGTGAGGTTTTAACGGCCCGTCTTGGCGAATTTAACGAGACACATGCCAAGTTTGTTGAAAACATTAAGGGACGCATGAAGAACCATGAAATCGCCTTCGCCGATATTAAAAAGGCCGTAGTTGAAATTGAATTTAATCGAAAGGATGACAACTAATGCATGTAGAGATGTCAGCCCTTGTTGCACTCACAAATGAAAAAGGTATTCCACTAGAGCAGCTAATTCAGGCGATCGAAGTAGGAGTTCTCACTGCTTACAACCAGACCGATGACGCTAAACGTTATGCCCATGCTGTTCTTGATCGCGAGACTGGCGAAATCCAGATTCTTATCCCACAGTTCAATGAGTTAGCTGAAAAAATCGGCGACGAGCAAGATATGCCTGAAGGTTTTTCACGTGTTGCAACATCAACTGCGCGCCAAGTAATCAAGATGAAGATGCGCGAAACAAATGATGCATCTATTGTCGCCGAATTCACGGCAAATGTTGGCGATGTAATTTCAGGCGTTGTTCAGCAAGGCCGCGATCCAAAGATGATTCAAGTCAATCTTGGACGTTTCGAGGGACGCATCCCACCACAAGAACAAGTTCCCGGTGAGATTTATAATCACGGCGATCGTATTAAATGTTTTGTTGTAGAAGTTAAGCAGGGATTAAAAGGACCTGAGATCATGCTCTCTCGAAGCCATCCGGCACTTGTAAAACAGTTATTTGCACTTGAAGTTCCTGAGATTAAAGACCGTATCGTTGAAATCATGGCTGTTGCCAGAGAAGCAGGACATCGCACAAAAGTTGCCGTTCGTTCACATCGTACTGGTGTTAGTCCAAAGGGTTCACTTATCGGTCCCATGGGTGCCCGAGCTCGCGCAGTTATGGATGAGCTTCACGGAGAGAAAATCGATATCGTCGATTGGTCAGAAGATCCCGCCATATTTGTTGGGCACTCACTGGCTCCGGCAAAAGTTTCATCCGTTGAAATCACCGATCTCGCCTCCCGCGCCGCCAAGGTCGTTGTCCCGGATTATCAGCTTTCACTGGCAATTGGAAAAGATGGACAAAACGCCCGTTTGGCCGCACGTTTGACTGGCTGGCGCATCGATATCCACCCAGACAATCCGATCCTATAAATAAGCTCATTGGGTAAATAGCCCGAGGTTCGATACCATTGGCCATTGCAACTTCGCCGAGAAATTGGCGCCCAAGAATGGATATGAAAGATATGAAACTTAAATGAGCTCGTTAGAACTATGAGGTCGTTCAACTAGGGCTTGCATGTAATCTTTCATGCGGGCCAAGACAGGGGAAAAATTGTCAAAGGTCCGCGTACACGAGTTAGCAAAGCAACTCGGTATGGAGAGCAAGGAAGTTCTTGCAAAGCTCCAAGAAATGGGCGAATTCGTCCGATCAGCATCATCGACTGTGGAAGCACCTGTTGTGCGCAAACTCGTCGAGATGTTTCCAGATGCAAAATCTGCAGAGGAAAAAAAGCCTGTTAAAAAGGCTGCGGCAAAGAAAGCTGCAGCAAAACCAAAGGGTGAAGTAAGCGCAGAACAAGCTGCAGAGTTAGCTGCCGAACTTGGCGTTGACATCAATGCACTTAAAGCACAGCAAGAGCGCGTAGATGCAGCAAAGGCAGAGGCTGCAAAGTTTCATGCCGCCGAAGTTGCCGCCGAAGTCGTTGCAGAAACCACTGCCGAAGCAAAAGCAGAGATGCCAAAGCCTGCACCACGTCCAGGCAATAATCCATTTTCAGTTGGAGGCGCAGTTCCGCGCCCACCGCGTCCAGGCAATAATCCATTTTCAACTGGTGGCGCAGTTCCGCGCCCACCACAACGACCAGCAGGTGCACCAGCACGTCCAGGAATGTCTGGACCTCGTCCAGGATCTGTTCGTCCAGGATTTGCTGCACGTCCAGCTGGATCACGTCCACCTGCAGGCGGCGGATTTACTCCACGTCCAGCAGGCGCATCAACTGGTGCTCCTGGTTCTCCATACAAACCAGGTGGTGCTGGCGGTGCAACTGCTGGTGGTCCACAACGTCCAGGTGGCGGTCGTCCGCCTCAACGCGGCGGTGCAGGCGGAGCATTTGGAAAAAATGCAAGTAAGAAATCAGGCCGTAAAGCAAAATCTAGAAAAGCATTACGCGATGAATTCGACAATATGCAAGCACCACAACTTGGTGGAGCAGTTGTTCCACACGGTGATGGTAAAACTCCTATACGTATGCGTCGTGGTGCTTCATTGGCAGATTTTGCAGACAAGATCAATGCAGATCCAGCAGCATTAGTTGCAGCGCTATTTCACTTAGGTGAAATGGTTACAGCAACTCAATCCGTTGATGCAGATACTTTTGAAATTCTTGGCGTTCAACTTGGCTACAACATTGAAATCGTTAGCCCAGAAGATGAAGACCGCGAACTTCTACAAGGCTTTGATATCGATCTAGCCGATGAGCTCAACGATATCGATCCAGATTTATTAGTTGCGCGTCCACCAGTTGTTACCGTTATGGGTCACGTTGACCACGGTAAGACATCGCTCTTGGATGCAATTCGCAAGAGCGAAGTTATGAAATCTGAAGCTGGTGGAATCACACAGCACATCGGTGCATACCAGATTCACCATGATCACCATGGCGTCAATCGCGCAATTACATTTATCGATACACCTGGTCACGAAGCATTTACTGCAATGCGTGCACGTGGTGCCAAGGTAACTGATATCGCAGTTCTAGTTGTCGCTGCCGATGATGGAATCATGCCTCAGACAATTGAGGCGTTAAATCACGCTCAAGCAGCCGATGTTCCAATCGTTGTAGCCGTTAACAAGATGGATAAAGAGGGTGCAAATCCAGACAAGGTCCGTCAACAGTTGACTGAGTACAACTTGATCGCTGAGGAGTACGGCGGAGAAACAATCTTCGTAAACGTCTCTGCTAAATCAGGTCAAGGCGTTGAAGATTTGATCGATTCAATTCTGCTTACTGCAGATGCCGCAATCGATCTTCGCGCAGTTGCCGATGATTCTGCTCGCGGTGTTGCTATCGAAGCTCACCTCGACCGCGGTCGTGGACCAGTTACAACTGTTCTAGTTCAGCGCGGAACTCTAAAGATTGGTGATCCAATCGTTGCCGGCGGATCCTTTGGACGCGTTCGTGCGATGTTGGATGAAAATGGCGACAACGTAGAAACCGCTGGACCATCACGTCCAGTTCAAGTACTTGGTTTCACATCTGTTCCAAGTGCTGGAGATACATTCTTAGTAGCCGATGAAGATCGAACTGCCCGCCAGATCGCTGAAAAGCGTCAGGCAGCAGAGCGAAATGCTCAACTTGCAAAGGCTCGCAAGAAGGTTTCATTGGAAGACTTTATGGAACAGTCCAAGATCTCAACTCTTAACTTGATTCTCAAGGGTGACGTAAGTGGATCCGTTGAAGCGCTAGAAGAAGCGTTAATGCAGTTGGATGTTGGCGCCGAAGTTGATCTTCGCGTTATTCACCGCGGCGTTGGTGCAATCACTAAGAGCGATATTACTTTGGCATCTGCATCTACTGCAGTTGTGATCGGCTTTAACGTTAAGCCTGAGCCACAAACTGCAATCTTTGCCGATCAAGAAGGCGTTGAAGTTCGCTTCTACTCAGTTATTTACCAGGCAATCGATGAGATTGAACTTTCATTGAAGGGTCTTCTTAAGCCAATCTTTGAAGAAGTTATCGTTGGTAACGCTGAAGTTCGCGAGATCTTCAAATCATCAAAGGCTGGAAATATCGCTGGTTCCCTCGTTAAGGATGGCGTCATCCGTCGTAACGCAAAGGCACGTATCTTGCGTGGCGACACACTCATCCTTGATGATCTATCAATCGATTCACTTAAGCGATTTAAAGATGATGCAACCGAAGTCAAAGAAGGCTTCGAATGCGGTATCGGTCTTGGCAATATGAAGGATCTTCAAATTGGCGACACCATTCAGGTATTTGAGATGCGCGAGAAAAAGCGGGTATAGCAATGGCTCAATCACATCGCAGCCAAAAGGTTGCAGATCGCATCAAAGTAATAGTGGCACAGCTGCTTGAGACAAAGATTAAAGATCCACGTCTTGGCTTTGTCACTGTTACAGATGCACGCGTTACTGGTGATCTTCAACAGGCCTCGGTTTTTTATACCGTGCTTGGCGATCTCGATCAACGCGCATCAACTGCTGCAGCATTGGAAAGTGCCAAAGGCGCAATTCGTTCTGCCCTTGGTCGCGAACTAGGACTTCGAATCACACCTTCTATTGAGTTCTTTGAAGATGGATTACCGGAGAGCGCCAAAGCACTGGATTCATTGCTTTCAAAAGTTCATGAGTTAGATGCAGAGGTCGCAGCTCTTCGCGCCAATGCAACATATGCCGGGGGAGAAGATCCATATAAAGCTCCCCGCGTAATAGACGAGGAATAACCATCGAGCACGGATTTCTGGTTATCGACAAAGAGCCAGGTATGACAAGCCATGATGTTGTAGCTATTGCGCGGCGCGCACTGGGTACGCGAAAAGTTGGTCACGCTGGAACTCTGGATCCAATGGCCACTGGCGTTTTAGTTTTGGGCTTTAACAATGGAACGCGATTGCTTCAATACATCACCGACGGTGATAAAACATATGTGGCTACTGTCGTATTAGGAGCTGCAACAGTTACTGATGATATTGAAGGCGAAGTTATTTCGCGTGGCGATGTTTCTGCAATCACTGATGAACAAATAGAGAATGAACTCGCAAAAATGCTAGGAACAATAATGCAGCGCCCGAGTTCAGTTTCAGCAGTCAAAGTCGATGGAGAGCGCGCATACGATCGTGTTCGCGCCGGAGAAAAAGTCGAACTTGCCGCACGCGAAGTCACAATCTCCCAGCTGGATATCAAATCAATTCGCCGTTTAGAAAATGTGATCGAAATCGATATTGAAGTGACTTGTTCGGCCGGAACATATATCCGTGCAATAGCCCGTGATTGTGGAGATGCACTTGAAGTTGGCGGGCATTTGAATGCATTACGACGCACCCGAGTAGCAGGATTTGGTCTAGATAAATCAATCTCACTGACATCACTAAAAGGCGGGGATTTCACAACATTGCCTTTGGTAGATGTTGCCCAATCGGTATTTACTGCACGTGAACTTGCCCTAGAAGAAGTCAATGAACTCTCATTCGGGCGTCCACTCACTGCTAACCCAGATGCCGCGATATATGCGGCAATTTCTGGCCAATCTCTCATTGCGCTACTTTGTAATAAAGATGGATTAGCTAAACCGATCGCTGTATTCGCGGCAGCGAACTAGTTCTGAGATAATAGGAATATGAGCGTCGTAGTCATCGGAAACTTTGATGGAGTCCATAAAGGCCATCAGGAAGTGCTCAATCAAGCCAAGAAAATCGCTGGCGATGAAAAGATTATCGCCCTAACTTTTGATCCACACCCAATGAGTGTCTTTGCTCCGGAGCGTGCGCCAACGTTATTGACGATTCTTACCGATCGCATTGAATTATTAAAGATTCACAATGCCGACCAGGTTGCTGTAATGAAGTTCACGCCAGAGTTTGCTGCAATGCCACCAGAGGATTTTGTTAATCGCGTCCTCGTCGAACAACTCAATTCCACAACAGTTGTCGTTGGAAAGAACTTTACGTATGGATTTAAAGCGGCAGGAAATGTGGAATCACTCAAAGCCCACACTGAGTTTGAAACATTAGTTCTAGACCTTGAGCCATCTGACGGAGAGATTGTCTCTTCCACTAGAATCCGTAAATTAATTATTGATGGCGATGTTGAACAAGCTCGTGCATTATTAACCCGTCCCCACCGCCTTGATGGCATTGTGGTTCATGGTGAAAAACGCGGCCGCGAAATCGGTTATCCAACGGCCAACTTGGGCGATCTTGAGCATCAAACAATCCCTGCCGATGGAGTCTATGCAGGGTGGTTAACTGTTGGAATCGATCGATGGGCCGCTGCGATTTCAATAGGAACTAATCCAACTTTTGATGGAGTTCGTGGACGCCAAGTCGAGGCATATGCAATCGATCAAGTAGGCCTTGATTTGTACTCTCAGCGGGCAACTATCGAATTTGGTTGGCGATTGCGCGATACGTTGAAATTTGATGGATTGCAACCATTACTTGATCAGATGGCCAAAGACTGCATAAAAGCCCGTGAATTAACTGATCTCTAGGCTCGATTTCACGTATCCACAGGCGCGCTGGTAACCTATGCATCCAACGAGAAAGCGATTTTCCGTGAGGCACACCGGAAAACCCCGTGATCATCAGAAAAATAGGAGCACTACTAAATGGCACTAACACCAGAAGTAACCGCAGCAATCGTCGCAGAGTACGGAACAACTCCTACTGATACGGGAAGTCCTGAGACTCAGGTCGCTTTGCTATCTAAGCGTATTGAAGAAATCACATTACATTTAAAGACCAATCCACATGATCACCACAACCGTCGTGGTCTGTTGTTGCTTGTTGGTCGTCGTCGTCGAATCCTTCAATATCTTGCAAAGACAGATATCAACCGTTACCGCGTGATTATCGAGAAGCTCGGTATTCGCCGCTAATTAAGTAGTACGTACACCACTGCAAGGCAATTATTCCCTGCTAGTGAGTCGCGTCCATAGAAACAAAGGAGGACCCATGGAGGGTCAAGAGGTTCAGTCAGCCGTTGCAGTTATTGATAACGGAAAATTTGGAAAACGAGAGATTCGTTTTGAAACCGGTCGCCTAGCGCGCCAAGCAGCAGGAGCAGCAGCAGTTTACTTAGATGATCAAACAATGATCTTCTCAGCAACAACTGCATCAAAAACACCAAAGGATCAATTTGATTTCTTTCCTTTAACAGTTGATGTTGAAGAAAAGATGTATGCAGTTGGTCGTATTCCAGGATCGTTCTTCCGTCGCGAAGGCCGTCCATCAGAAGATGCAATTCTTACTTGTCGTTTAATCGACCGTCCATTGCGTCCATCATTTGTTAAGGGACTTCGTAATGAAGTTCAAATCGTTGTGACAGTAATGGCACTTGATCCAGACCACATGTACGACGTGATCGCAATCAACGCAGCTTCAATGTCAACACAACTTGCAGGACTCCCATTCTCTGGTCCAATCGGTGGCGTTCGCGTTGCTTTGATTGATGGTCAATGGGTTGCATTCCCTAATCATTCACAGGTTGCGAACGCAGTCTTTGACATGGTTGTTGCAGGACGCATCAGCGATGATGGCGATGTTGCAATCATGATGGTTGAAGCAGAAGCTACAACTAAGACTATTGAGCTCATCAAGGGTGGCGCACCAACTCCTAACGAAGAAGTTGTTGCACAAGGCCTTGATGCATCAAAGCCATTCATCAAGATTCTCTGCCAAGCGCAGTCAAAGCTTGCAAAGGTGGCTGCAAAGCCAACCGCTGAATTCCCAGTATTTCTTGATTATCAAGATGATGTTTTTGCAGCCGTTGAAAAGGCAGCTGGAGCAGATCTAGCCAAGGCGCTTACAATTTCAGGTAAGCAAGAACGCGAAACAAAGATTGATGAGATCTCTGCATCAACGA
>JBAXIC010000017.1:0-23965 GCA_037138575.1 Actinomycetes bacterium | reverse complement strand
CTGGTAGGTAGTGCTCATCCCTTATGAGAGCAAAACGAGGAAGTTCGTATTCAAGAGTCGAGCGCTTGGCAAAGGGATTGGATGCTTCGATAGTCATAGGGGGAGTTTATGGCCGTGTTAAGCAACATCACAGGTTTTAAGCTCCTGAACGAGGTATTGGCTGCCGGCCAAAATCGCCTGATAACATTCTCCAATGTTGAGAAATCACAAACGCTCTCCATGGGCCATAGTTCTTGGCCTTTCACTCGCGCTTTCTGCTTCCTCATCCTTTGGTTCAGAGGGCAACCAAAGTTCGGGAAACGAACGTTCTAATCCCGCTAATTGGACCCAACCTCAAAATGATTCTCAGTATTGGGGAAATCCAACTCGAGTAATTGCGAGCGATCGAGATCAAGCAGATTTGGATTCACAAGCAGGTGCGGTACCTGGATTAACGGTGGCACCGGCAAAGGTTTTTGAAATGCGAAATGTCGCGAAGGTTGCGGCAACGGCAACCTCTCTTGGATCCGGAGACCTTCTGGACCGTCATGGTGCTTTACTTCCCACAATCACAATCCACCCAATTTACTGGGGGCCCTCGAGTACTCTCAATGTTTCATATCAGCTAAATACAACGAATTTCTTGAGCGGTTTAGTCTGTAGTAATTGTTCGACTCGCTTAGCGGGGATGTTGAAACAATATTCGCGCGGTGCCAATATCAATATTTCGCTTGGTAAATCATATTCGGATACATCTAATCCGCCCTCAAACGCCCCAGCTACAAACGCTGTAGCGAATGAGGTTGTGAAGGTTGTATCAGCTGGAGCAAAGGATCCGATTGACCCAACCGGCCTATATCTAGTGTTCACGAGCAATTTTCCTTCACGAGCCGGATATTGCGCTTACCACGGTGCAGCGTCCGTCAGAATTGCTTCAACCACAACATCATTTACATTTGGGTATATGCCAAACCTAGCTTCGCAACTCAATGGCTGCGGAGCTCAGTATCTTCCGAATTATGTTGCCAGCGGAGTGGGGCAAGCTTTCGATTCACTGTTTAACGTAACAACTCACGAACTTTATGAAACCATAACCGATCCTGGCACGAGCGGATATGCCTGGTATGACGCGAGTGGATACGAAATTGGCGATAAATGTGCATGGAACTGGTCAACTTCGATTGCAGCTGCGGGAAAAACCTACGTTGTCCAACAGGAATATAGTAATTTGACGCATTCCTGTGCGGTTTCATAAAACAGATTCGCTACTTTGCGATTTTACTTCGCTCAATCTCTTCAATCAGAACTTCGATTCTTGTTACGTCATGTTTAATGAGGTACCGACTTCCTTGAGGAAGCATCGACATTTTTTCGCGAAGATGAACTGGGTCAAGAAAAGCAGTCAATAGCACTATGCCAATTTCAGGAAGAAATTTCCGAAGTGAATTAGCTAAATCAATTCCATTTGGACCGACGCCGAGGTTGTAATCCAATACTGCAATGTCCGGATGATTGCTTTTAGCCCAATCTAGCGCATCTTTTACATTTGAAGTATCAAAAACTACATTCACAGACTGCGCAAGGAGCGCCTGCTTGATGGTTTGCCGTGTGAATTCATCATCTTCCACCATCATCACTTCCATGTCGGCAGAAATCATTGTGACTGCCCTTTCATGTTGATGCGCGCTGAAAACGTTGTACCACTTGAGTCGTGACTAAGTCCCCACCGGCCATCGCAGACGAGATTAAATAGCTTCGTGCCTAAACCATATCGAACCTGTTCGTGCTGCAACTTGATTTTTGAATTATCTTGAATAATCACCTCTACATCATCACCCTCCGCTCGCTCGAGGCGAACTTTTAGAATGCTCGACTTACCATGCCTGACACTATTTGAAATCGCTTCCTCGAAAACTTGCCCCAAATCTGAAACTCGACTCCCCTCAAATGACTTCAAGGTTGGATCGACGGCTAGTTCAATCGCAACCAAGCCTTCCCAAGGACTAATTCTGCTTTGCATTTCGTCCTCAATCGATCTATCTACATCAGCGAACGAAGCCTCTGGGCTCTGCAATATTTCAATCAAAGTATCGATTGTGGAATTAAATCCGGCCTCATCGTTGCTGTTTCTAGCTTGTTCCAATCTCAGGGATGTAGAAGCCAATCTCGTCAAAATCTTGCCATGGATATATACCGCCCATGAGTGCGAAAGAGTTTGGGAAAATTCGTATTCAATCACACCACTTACGGCAATTTTTACTCCAGAACTTACAATGAGCTTTCCGCTCTCTATCAAATTTTGCGTTGAAGGTTGAATAAGTTGAAGCACCCTAATCAGCAAGTAATATCCGACCGGCACCATAAAAGCGAGAATGAAGACTGGATACTCTGATCTATTATTTGCAAAGATTCTACTTTCAATCGGCTGCAATACCAGAGGTAGACACCCGATTGCATAAGTCAATATTGAAGAAATAATCAATGAATATTTTCGATTTGCTTCGATTTCCTTTTGATTTAATCTAGCAAGAACAAGTCCGCACAATGTAAGAGTTAATACACTAAAAGCGATTTGATGAAAATTGAGATACCTTAACATCGAAGGCAGGATTACGAGTAGGAGAATTCCAGGATAAACGCTTAGATGGACTTGGTGATAACGAACTGATTGCCAATAAAGTATTCGATACTGGCGCGCAAACAATCGAATTGAACGAATAGCCTGAGACACGTAGCCCTGAGTATCTGTTTGACTTCCTTTTTGCTCAAGCTGGAGCGAGAATTCTCTAAGATCGTTACCCGCTAACAGTGGAGCAAGTTGGCTGCTCTTAGTTTCTAACGATAGATTCGAGTTTTGAATCTTCCTTAACTGTAAGATTAATTGAGTACATTTTTTTCGCAATTCAGAGGTAATTGACAGCACAATCTTCTTTTCAATATCTCGGAAGTCATCTAATTCTCTAATTGCTCTTCGAGATTCAATAATTAATCGATTTTCATAAAGAGACATTGATTTAATAATTCTATCTTTTTGGTTACCTAGAGTTGTTGCTTGAGGAAACCAAAATGCACCCAGTAAAAGGACGGTAAATATGATGATTACCAAATTGGAAATGGGAGCTTTGAGAACGGCACCAAGGATGTTGAAGGCAAAACTTGCACTGCCCGCAACAATTATTCCCATCAATGAGAGAGCTAGGTAATTGAAACTGCTCTGTTTTGTTCTAGTTATGAAAATTCTTATTCCAAAAATTGAAATTAATCCACCGGCAAGGTGTGCAGCAGTTAAAGCTAACCAGATTGAAAAATGTGTTTGAGGATGCCGCGAAGCATTACCAAATAATATGCTCGGTTCTAGGAGTACCAGCCCGAAATAAACTAATGATGGATTGAATTTGTGCTCTCTGTTGGCTTTGAAATTTTCAACGATTTTCACTTCACTGCCACTTTACCTTGGTGCCATAGTTTGACTGCTGCAACGCGAGAATTAACATTGGGATCATTATTCACTCCTAGTGCAGCGAAAGTCCGTTGGATGAGTGCTTCCGCTGCCCTTAAAGTAATCCCTCGCGCTTCGGCAATGGCTGCATTGGAAAGTCCGTCTGAAAGCATTTTGAGAATTTCAGCTTGGTTCGAAGTTATAGTCACTTTTCCATCCATTGAAAATTCAACATCGACCGCAAGTTCATTCTTTTGAATCGACTCTTCCACCGCTAGGAGCAATTTCTCTTTTGAAGATATGTTGGATTTGACGATGTAGACCGTTCCCAGAGGAATACGGTTTGCATCAGAAATTGCGAGATGGGGCGATGCGTGAGCGGTCATTACGATCATCCCGGTCCACGGGCGCACTTGCGCTACATGCGCCAGGAGATCTGCTCCATCAGGGCCTACGCCTAAATCTAGATCAGAGATCACAACATGCGGATCAAAAGTTTCCATCTGAGCAAGTGCATCAGTGACAGAGTGCACTGCAGCGGTGTTTAGGCCGCTAGATTCCAATAACTCTTTAACGAGAATGCGCGTGAAATCTTCATCTTCAACTAAAAGCACCCGGATTGACTTCTTGGATTCCGTCATTTATGAAGCGTAGCAATCCTCAAGGGCTAATTACACTAGCGGGCGGGTTAAATCGGTATTCGGTTATTACCTATTAAATAAATTTCCCTCGACAGGGATTTAATAGGCTTAGCCCGTGAAGCGAAGTCGAGTTATTGCAATAAGCAGCTCCATTTGGCTTGCTCTGGCGCTCTTACTTTCTTGGAAATCCTTGGCAGATACCTCTCCTTTACTTTCGCCTGATCTCGTCACGCCGACTCCCTCAGTAGGTCCAACTTCCTCAGACAGTCCAGCACCTTTGCCCACTGATCAAGTTGTTAGTGCCCCCACCGCAACACCTTCGCCGACTCCGACTGTCCTGAGTCCGGATCAATCAATGGTGCTAAGAATCCCTAATCGAATCCTGGTCGATCCACGCGCGAAAAGCGCGTTGCTGCCGCAGCTACACCTCGAGGGAAATGGACCGCTTATCGTCTGTTTGGATTCAAACCAAGTCTCAATTTTGCTTGGTAGCGCAAACAATTCTGAAGTTATTTCAGCGGGGAATGGAACTGGACATATTGTTATTTCCGGAGAAGCCGCAAGAATCATGAACTCTATAAATTCCGAGGCTGGATCACGGGCCTTCACCCATGGCGCTGGTATCAGTAATTCAGTTATAACTCTTAGATCGGCAGCGCTGACTCAAGAGAGCATCGATGATTCTTTCTGTTCTCAGGCTGAGCCGAGTAATACCCGTACTCTGACTTTTGCACCGCTCGAACTTGCTTTAAACATTACAAAAGCCAGTGTTAGAGTGAAATAGCTGAATTTCAAGTCACACACATCTAGCTTGAGCGGAGGGATTAAATGCTGAATTCGCCATTAAGCGGTAACTCTCGCCCAGCGCGCGGAAACATCAGCACCCACAAGCGCAAGCTTCTATTTGGAATCGTAGCGGTTGCTGTTGTCCCATTTATGTTTTCCACTTTTGCGGCAAACGTGACAATCGGCACCGGCACCCTGGAATTTGGCCAAGGCTCCCAACAGGCTATTGCCTGCGATGACACTATTTATATTTCCCTTGGCGAAGAGTGGCACGCAAATCCAACGAGTTCTGATACGTCAAACGGTTTTTTTAGAGTGCGAACGGCGACGATTTCGAATCTCAATCTTGAAACATGCTTGGGAAGAAAGGTTCGATTACGTTTAATCGACAACTCAAGTTCTGAACTCTTGCTCGGCAATCTTCCTGACTCAAAGGTCTTGCAAATTACTCTGCCTAAGTCGATCCCATCGTCAAATGTGTCAGATCCGGTGGCGCTAGGATTGTCATACCTTACAAGTTTGGGCCAAGTCATATCAGGATCACCTGCTGCAAATGTCACTCTTAATATTTCTGGAGTGTCTGTATATGACGGAAGCTCTCTCAGCACAACTAATGCGGATGCAATGTTTTATTTGGACCCAACTTCAACTCAAGTCAATATCGATTCTGCCAATGTGCATCGGGCGACAGTTGAAACCGTAAATAATCCAAATTAGTCCACCCAGGATGACTACTCGAGCGCGCTACATCAAGCTTTATTTGGGTGCAGCAATCCTGCTTTCCACGGGCGTAGGAACAATCTTTGCTGGAAATATTTTGGGTAATAGCGCGAACAACACGGTGGAATTTGGCGCTGGGCAATATTTCATGAAGTCATGTAATAGTTGGATATCTCTAAACATAATTCCTGGTGCAACAGGTACTGATGGCGCTCCTGCAGGCTTTTCACCCCTGAGCGGCATTGAGATTTCAGGACTCAATCCCTTGAAATGTACCAATACCAAGTTGACGATTAAAAGCGAGTCAAAGTCAAGGCATACGATTCCCCTTGTGCACACCGATAATGGTGAAAACTTGTGCCCGCATGGCGTTTGCCAGCCGACGGACCAAGTTTCCAATTCATTTGCCCTCGACATAGATTCTTCGGGCAAAGTTACCCTTGAGAAGGGGGGTGGCAACCAATTATTGGACCTGCAGAATGCGCCAGGAATCTTCAGGATTGATTTCTTAAAGCCCGCCGCTCTGGCCGAAGATGCTCAAAATTTTCTCATTCAGAGCGAGAATCTCTAGGTTCGATTGCATACGGGATTTACCCAAATTTAGCGCTACTTCCAGAAATCGGACTACCTGTTCAACCCCATTAAGTGTTTGACTTTCCCTAAGCAAAAACCCAGGTTAGGAGTTGAAATGGAAATACTCCGTTTCGCAGAGAACGACAATTTTGGAACACGTCGCCGCAAGTCATCGCGCGTCTGGGTATTCCTTGCATTCTTTGGGGTAGTGCTGGGCGTGGGTAGTGCATTCGCATCCAGCACCATCGCTATCAACGGTAATAATAAGGTTGATCTCGGTCAAGGCGTAAGCGTTGTAACGGCATGCGATACCGCAATTGGAGTCCGCGCACAATCCGGAATTAACTCAACCGCTCTGACTGCACCAACTCCTTCACCAAGCGCTGAGCCGACATTTCCGGCACTAACGTTTAGCTTGAATTCATTAACGCTTTCTGGAATAGATAGCACGAGCGCTGGATGTTACGGAAAATACTTAGACGTTCAAATTTTCCATACCGTAGGGATAAGTAAGAGTCCTTACACTTGCAGTGAACTCGGCTTAACTGGTGTCAAGCTTGCCGGTAGTGCGGTTATCCTCAGTGATTGCGACGGCGCTACAAACACTCTTTACGCGAAAATTGACACTGACCAGGGACCGAGCGCAAACCTAGTATTTAGTTTCTCTGGGGCGCCGAGCGATATCTCAGATATCACCGTTGTCTCAAGAGACGCCTAAAGCTTGTAAGACTGAATCTACGAAATCGATTTAATTCATGTCAATTCTTAATCTCAATGGCCCGGGTAGCCAACCACCCCGCAATAAGCGTGGTATGAAAATATGGATGGGTATTGGATTAGTTATTGCTGTACTCGGCGTTGGTTCAACCCTTGCCTCAACTATCACAATTAATCAAGGTAACAATGCTGAATTTGGTCAAGGTGTTCAGCGCACAATCTATTGTGGTGGCAATCAAACAATCACATTGATTCCGGTTTCGGGCTTTATCAACAATCCAGATCCTTCGCCATCCCCAAGTTCCACTCCCTCTTCAGCGAGCACTTCGGCGCCAGGAAATTTTTATCTCTCAGGAATTCGTGTGACAAATATTCCACGAGCATGCTCAGGTAAAGATTTTGTTTTTTCTGCTTATGACAAGTCTGGATCAAACTCACCTGTGGCTATTAGCACTTTAGATGGTGTCTCGATTCAAACCCCAACGGTTTATTGGCTCCATGGCTCTGAATATGGAGGCATACTTTCTCTTAGTAGAGACAGCTACCGACCTGCAACAGGTCTGGCACAACTTTCAAATATTGAACAAGACGGCGATTTTGGTGGTTTTGTTATTAATTTCTTGGATACAGGTGCAACGCATGCCTCGATTGATTCAATTGCTCGAATTGTTGTTGAAACACAGGATGACACATTTGGTGCAGATGAACACTCAGGTGGGCGTACTCTCAGTGAACTAGAACCGTGAAAAGTCGGATTTCGCTATGGAGAATAAAGTAGAAGTTTCACCTGGGGTTTCGATTGTTGATTCGAATCTAGGCAGCTCCCGAGATTCGCATATCTTGCTTACCGTCGTGGAAAACGGAATTTCCATGACTCACTATTTTAACGCCGGCGAGCTTCAGCAAGTCTCACCCGATCACTTGCTCGAGGGGTTTGAGACGGAAGAACCAAAGAAGAACTTAAGCAGCTCCGCTCGAATATTTTCAAAAACGGCACTATTTGCTGGCTACTCTCTAGCAATCGCACTTTTCGCCTTCTCGATGCTCTCCTTCTCGGGAATTACCAAGGCCCGTGTAGTGCTGACCGGGTCCATGGCTCCGGCTATCCACGTAGGTGACGTCATAATTACAACTCCAATCAAATACAAGAATCCAAAAATTGGTGATGTTATTGCTTACCAAGCGAAGAGATTTAATGGCGCACCTGTCGGAGTTTTCTCTCACCGAATTATTGGCGGAAATATTTCCACTGGATTTATCGTAAAAGGTGATATCAACAAACTTCCAGACTCGCAGCGACCAGTATCAAAGGATATTCTCGGTGTCGTAATTTTCGTTTTTCCGTATATTGGAAATTTACTCACTCCAAAAGCTCTATTTCTGCTCGTTCCAACCATTTTTGGTTTTTATCTCATAGTAGATGCGATGCGCAATGTTGAATAGAAGCAAAATACTCTCACTTTTACTCGCTGCCTTTTGGGTTTCTGCATCAGTTCCTACCTCTCATGCGGCTGGCCTTCCGGTGCTTCAGTGGGAAGCTGGAAAGCAAGAGGACATTTCAATTCGCGGAGCTACAGCCCAGATGTCATGGTCCCTATTTCTGGTTGGGGGAAATACCAGCCAAAAATTCACTTCGAGCAAACTTGGGGCATCGGGTTCAATGATCTATCAGATTAATTTGCCCAAAAATCAGGAACTTGGAAGTTATATCGTGGAGGCTCGTTCTCCTAATTCACTCACCCGTCAATTGGCCGGTATCAATATTGTAAAGATGAAGCAGTTCAATATTTTGCAAATACCAAATAAGTTGTTTTATATTTGCCTGACCTTCATTTTTGTGGGAGTGGGAATTAGTACTTTACGATCGGCGCGATATTCCCGAATTGAGTACTTGAGGCCAACTCGAAAGCATCCAACAAACATCTTCTTGAAGCGCTTTTTTGAAATGCGCCAAATTCTCCTAGATGAATTGCAACCCTCCCTCTTTAAGTTTCAACTCATAAAAGAGGGAGAGCTTTTCCACAATCTCTCACCGTGGATTTGGGCTCTCTCGCCATTTGGTTTCTTCTCATTTGGCGCATATGTCGGGACGCATTCACTGAATTACTCCCAGGCGATGTTGACACCGGCGATCATTTACGCTGTTATTGCGGCGCTGGCTGTTTTTGATCCTTTTTCGGGAATTGCAGCAGGTATTGGTTTTTTCATCTCAGTTGCCCTCACTGGTGTCGTTTCCAATCTACATTCATTGCTATCTGCACTCGCCTATATTGCAGGATGGTTTGTTCCCGGGATGCTCGCTTCGCTTTTTGAGCAATCACTTCGTCACGATTGGGTTCCTCGTCGGCCGGAGCGATTCTTTAGAGAGGCGCCAATTCTATTTGCTGGATGTGTCGGAGGTGCGACTTTCTATGCCACCGAGTTGTTGACAAATAGTTTCTCAAATCAATTTGGACCAGTGATTGACCCGGGGATGTTCGCACCAATCGTGCTCGCAATAGTTATAGTCGCGCGGATTAAGATCGACCAGTTCATAATTCGAGATCTTCACCTTCGTGGTGAGAATTATCAGATTCGAAGCATTACCTTGCCTCGAGTAGTTGCCCCACAAACCGTGGTTCTCTCTACAATTTATATCTTCGGAGCGATGTATTCATGGACAGGCGATTTTGGATTTTCAACTGGAATGGCCGTAATTGCTGGATTGGCTTTTGGACTTCTGCTTTTTCGTTTTGAAAGTTCTTTTTTTAAGTCTGCGATAAAGTTGCAGCGGCACATATTAATCGAAGCTCTCATCGCAATTACTCTATGTGGAGCGATTTTTATCTATTTAGGAAGGCTGCCAATCTCTATCGTTTCCAAGGGCGAGCTTATTGTTTTAACTAGTGGGATTCTCTTTCTCATACACGCGTTTTATAGTGCGCTTCACGATGCCGCTCATCGAAAGAATAATTCCCCAGGAAATGCAAATACACGTGCTTCGCTAGCCACGACTGAGGAGGTTCACATATGAAGCGCGCTTTCTTCCTGCTCCTAGTGATTCTCATTTCAAGAATAGCCGTTGAAGCGAATGCATCCTCTAATGGTTTGGGAATTGGTAACTTCTTTCTTCAACCGAGTACCTCCGCAGCTTCCAACCTGAATGAAGTATTGAGTCTTGTTATGGGTGCATCCGGCCCACAAGGCGCACCCGGTCCACAAGGTGCACCCGGTGCGAATGGTTTGAATGGATTGAATGGTTTGCCAGGCAAAGATGGTGCGAGCGGAACAGCCGGCGCACCCGGTCCACAAGGTGCTCAGGGTGCTCAGGGTGCTCAGGGTGCTCAGGGTGCTCAGGGTGCTCAAGGTGTCGCAGGCCCCCAGGGTCCAGCTGGCGCCCCCGGCCCAGCAGGTGCGGCAGGTTCCAGTGGAGGCGGGGGATATGCAGGAATTGGGTCAGGCGTTTTCACTTTAAACACCTGCGATGACACTGTTGGAATAAAAATGAATCAATCATTTTCCGGAAGCTATTTCAAACTTACTTCTGTGACTATCAATCAGATAGCTGGAGCTGTGGCTCCAAGTAGAGGTTGCGCCGGTCAGTTTGCGACAGTGCATTTCCTAGTCGGAACCACAGCTTCAGCCTGTTCTATTCAACTTGGAAACGACATTGTGGGAAGTGACAATTCAATAGTATTTGATCAAAGTAATTGCGCCATAATTTCAGCGGGAATCCATATGAACGAGCTTGATTCAAATGTAGGTTTTGAAATCACAGAACAAAGGGGAGCGTAAGTGCCAAAAGATAAGAAGGAAGATAAAGGAATTGTGACAAGTGCGTTACCGATTCCACAAACGGAGTCCCCGCTCGTTATTGATCTTCCAGACGGTCAGAAAATTGTTCTCGGTAAAATTTCCGCCGGCGCAGTGATAGAAGTCGCAACATGGCGAGGTACCGGCCGACCAGATTCGCGCACAAATAGAATCATGCTCGGCATGAGCGATACATCAAGCCTCAACAGCACGAAGGAAAATAGTGGCCCAGTTGATCCAGTATCTGTCGAACGATTTTGGACGCGATTAGTTTCTCAAGTGAAGATTCTTCTCGGGAAAACTCGCCGCCTAATGACTCGAGTCGTGGGCCAACCGCCTGTTGATGAGACTCACGATTTAGACCTCGATGCGTGGATTCAAAAACTGAGTTCTGATCTGCAAGCCAAGCAATCAAAAACGGACCTTTTAACGGAAGCACCTAAACCTGCCGTCCAAAAAAAGAAGACTCCTGCAACGGTATCGAAAAACTCTAAAGGGGTCAGCTCACGCTCGTCGAAGCCTCGCACAAAGTAGCAGCCAGCGATTGCGTCACCATTTTTCGCGCCACAGAGCCCTTTCGGCTTTAGAATAACGCTATGAATATCCGCTCACGAGGAAAGCTAGTATCTCTGCTTGCTCTCGTTATCGTGATTTCAAGTTACGCGCTCGGAGTAAGAATTTCTCACCCTCACGATGGTTTGAGCAATGGCCTGGGTTCGGCGCAATCTGGCTTAGTCCTTTTTAAAATTAATTCAGATTCGACTGCCGGTAGCAAAGTTATTGTGGAATTCGACAAGCCCCATGCAACCCCCGTGTTGGGAGTTATAGCTGGAAATGAAAAGAACTTTGTGACGTTACAAACTGGAACAAAACTTGAAGCAGTTAAACTTTCTCAAATTCGAGGACACTTGCTTTTGGTGATCCCATTTTTGGGATCTGTGGTTAATCTTTTTGGGTTATAACTAACCGCTATTTGATTCTGGAGACGAAAGAAAGTCTCAGTGCAAATTCATTGGGCTTCAGTAATGTTGTGCCTGCAACAGAAAGTGAAGCTTCGCTAAAAGTTTGGTCAGGGTCGTTTTGGAGCTTAAAGCTGTAAATCAGTGCACGATTCCTACCAGCGTCAGAGCTCTCTGTTTTAGGGTCATAACCGCCCAATATTTGCGCAAAGATTAATTGAGATTTTGGACCCAGATCTTCTTTCACGATGAACTTTGAAATATCTGATTTGATGGATTTTAAGTCAAATTTTGAGTAAACGAGCGAAAGTCCCTTGTTGTAGTTGTATCCACTGTCGACTTGCTTATTTATTGTTTTGGCCAAAGTCTGGCTAGATAAGCTATCAATGGGTAAAAACGAAATGGTGGCTAAGAAAACAACCATAAGCCCCAGAAGTAAATCAGCATAAACCCATCCTGCAAGATGCGTAGCATCGTTGGCATCATCAAATCCTAGGGTTTTACGCCTCATAGCTACGTAACTTCTTAAGAGTTTTACTATCAACTTTCACGGCAAGTTCTTCTGCGACTCGACTTCGAAAGTTTTTGAGATTTTTCAATGTGTGTCTATGAGCATGTAGCGAAATTTCTAAACTAATTTTTCTTCTATCCGCATCAAAGTTTGCGTATCTTAGCTCTTGTTCTTTCTGCCATCGCTGTGTCATTCCTGCGCTCAGAATTGTTATGAGAATAACGAGAACAATAATTTGGAAGTCAATGGTGGCTACATGGCCAATCGACCATTTCTTATCTAAGACCCCATAGCCATTTTGCCAAAAATCAAGAAAATTGATCACACTGAGTGCATTCGACTTGGCATATAGGGAAAAGGCATTTGTTGCCTTACTAATGGCTAACCAAGTTAGCGCTACTGGAAGAAAAACTAGTGAATTTCGTAGGACGTTTATGAGCAGCACGATTCGCCGAGTCTTATCTCCCGCAACGAGAGGTTCAGAAGGCAAATATTCGAGGGGGTCGAGTGCAAGCCAGCTGTTCTTATCTTTTTGTGTCCGAAGGGCTTGGATGAGACCCGCAATATATTGATCATCGGTCATCCGATGTTCCATTGCCCAACTTTCAATCATATTCGCCAAGAACATGTCGTCGGAATCAGATTTTCTATGCGGTTTGGCTGGCATGGGTAAATTCTAGGTTTCTTGGGATTGTCTGCCTGTATTCACCATCGGGTATTACACATTCTCGAATCACCCGTGGGTGACACCCATTTTGTGCCTGAGTAGCCTTTCCACACGCTCGACTCCACATGAAGGAACTCTCAGCCTATGAAGCAACACAGCGCGGTAGCACGAATTCTGCTTCTCGCGATTTCCCTTTTCGTGGCAACTGGATTCGGAGAAGTTGCTAAGGCCACACCTCAAATAGTTCTAGCAAATTCAATTCCAATGGTTGATCCAACAACCAACCTTTCGGCGAGCGCGGGCCTTCCCGGGGACATTATTCTTTTTTCTCTTCCCGAAACTTCAACGTCGGCAACTGTCGCATTTACCGGAGCATCACCAGTTTCAGCAACTTTAATTTCAACCGCCGCGGGATTTACCAACTTTTCTGTCGTTGTCCCCATCGGAACTCAAACTGGTCCCGTTTCCATAACGAGTCAACCTAGTGGGATAACTTTTAACGCAGGAATTTTCCAAGTGTGGTCTGCTCGAGGCGAGCCCTATGTTATGCCTGCAGGTCATCTCAATGTTACCCTCGACGATTTAAAATATATTCTTGATCAAATTAAAATGTCTGAGGCACATTCAGTTCGTACTTCATTGGCTTCAGGTCTTGCTCTAGGAACTTCTAGTTCAACGATTAAGTATCCGTATGATGTCACGAGCGCGAATCGATGCTTTCAAGCTATTGATTTAACACATGCAGCAAGTGCAACTTATGGTCCAACCGGTCTTTCAAACCAATACATATGGACGGCTGAAGATCCGTTAGGACTTCGCCAGGTTGATGGTCAATGCAACAACATTTCAAACGTCACTGCTGAACCTTCTGCCACAAGCGTGAGCAATGGCGATACGGCTGCTTACGGATCGGCTGATCACGAATTTATGCGTTTGGAACCTCGTGCGACTGGTTCCGGAAACCCCAATCGAGCAAAATATGATTCGCCCTTAGCGAGTGTGAGCGATAGTTCCCCACGTGTAATTAGCAATCTTATTTCAGACCAGACAACCGCCAACCCAGCCGCCGTAGCTGCAGCTTCTGAGGCAGTTCAAGTTTTGTATGGCGCAGGTGGATACACGAGTGAATGGTCAGTTAATGCGACAACTGGCGCACCAGTTGAGACCCTTGACATTCCAAATATAACTCCCGATTACAACGTTTCTGCTGGATACAACTCATGGTTCACTCTCTTTGGACAATTCTTCGATCATGGACTTGATCTGGTTCCCAAAGCAGGCGCTGCCGTGGTCATTCCATTGCAGCCAGATGATCCTCTGTATGTAGAGGGCGCTCCAAATATGATGGTGCTTACGCGTGCAGCTAATGCAAGCGGCGAGAGTCTGAATATCACCACGCCATGGGTAGATCAGAGTCAGACCTATGGCTCCCATCCATCTCAGAACTTCTTTTTACGTGAATATTCAGTTATTCCTAGTGGTTCCAACGTCACTATAAAGTCCACGGGGCGCTTGCTTGATAACTCTAGCTGGAATTCGGGCAAGCCGACTGGCATGCCAACATGGAACACTGTGAAGAATCAAGCTGCACATCTTGGCATCACCCTTACTGATTATGATGCGGAATCAATCCCTGTTATTGCTAGTGATCAATACGGAAAGATGATTGCTGGTCCACATGGATATCCATTGGTTTTCTTTCACTCAGCCTCAACTAACAAATACGTTTGGATTGAAGCTAGTGCAGCAGGTTTAGGGACAGGACGCGATGGAAATAATCCACTTCCAGCACTCAATTCTGCTTCTGACTGGATAGCGGTCGATAGTGGCCACCCATTCATTAATGACACTGCCGCTTCTGCCGTGCCCTACAAGTCAGGTCAGTGTCCAGGAGGACCAGGTTTACTCACTCCGGATTCGGATTCCATCATCAACAATGCTCAAGCTGCTCCAAGCTGTTCCACGTACGATGATGAACTTTTTAATGCCCACTTAATCGCTGGAGATGGCCGCATTAATGAAAATATAGCCCTTTCAGCTGTGCACAACATTTTTCACTCTGAACACAATCTCTTAGTTCAAGATATTGAAAACTTAATATCAAACGACCCTGTTGTTACAAGTGCTTTCAGATCTGAGTGGAAAGACTTATCGGGAAATTGGAACGGCGAGCGTATCTTCCAAGCTGCACGGTTTGTGAATGAAATGGAATATCAGCATATGGTGTTCGATGAATTTGCACGAAGAATCGCTCCTGAACTTCCAGTATTTCTCACTTACAACCCAAATGCGAATGCACAAATTTCTGCTGAGTTTGCCAGCGCTGTTTACCGCCTTGGCCACTCTATGCTTAACGAAACCATCGCTCGATCGACACCTGGCACTTATTACAGTCCAACAGCAAACCAGGATGTATCGCTCATAAATGCTTTTACTAATCCGGTTCAAGCGCTGATGAATCGGCCTGCAGTAATTGCAAGTGCGGCTTATTCAACTGACATTGCACATGGCTCAAATGGATCCATCAAGTACACCCTTAGCTCTGGTGAGGTTGCTCCGCACGTAGGTGCAATCGTTTCGATTTCCAACATGGCGGATTCGCATTACAACGTTGTTGATGCGGTAGTTGAGGCAGCTGATTCAACATCGTTCACAATCGCCAGTTACTACAACGGTGGTAGTACTCCTATAACGCTAGATGGATCATTGTTTTCTGCCCCGCACAATTCATCAGCTTCAAAGAATCTGCCCAACGGATCGACACCGTATGCAGCTGTTTCAGTCTCTGACCCAGGAAGTGGAAATTCTTTCGACTTTACGCCATTGGAGGCGACTGCCGCAGTTGCGCAAGGAATGGCGAGCCAACGTGGTAACGAAATTGATGAATTCGTTACCGATGGCGTTCGAAATAATCTACTCGGACTTCCGCTTGACCTTGCAAGCTTAAACATTGCACGTGGTCGCGACGTTGGCCTGCCATCGCTTAATGAATTTAGAAGCCTTAATTCCACAGCTCTACGTCCTTATACGTCGTGGTATGACTACATCACAACTGGCTTGCGTCACCGTGATTCTGGTGTCAATTTCATCGCTGCATATGGCCAAGATGATTCCATTAAGAATGCGGCAGGAGTTGCTGCTAAACGAACCGCTGCTCTGAACATAACAACACGCGCAATCCCAGTACTAATTTCTGGCGCCGATTCACGAACACTAGCTGGATCGGTTACATACACGGGAGAGAATACCTACTCGGTTGGGCAGCACGTAACGGTTTCTGGAATTGTGGGAAGCGGAAATTCCGGTTGCAATATCACCAATGGCGTTGTGTCAGCCGCAGATCCCTCAAGTTTTGCCATCACCTCTGCAAACTCCTGCACTAAGTACGTTTCTCCAAGTGCCACCACTTCAGGATCGGGAGGGCAAGCCATTTATGTTCCTCAAGGATCTGCAGATGTGACAACTACAAATAACGCGATCGATTTTGTCTCAAGCAGAGGTTATTGGTCGACACATGAGTCTGGCTTAAATTATGTTGATCTATGGATCGGTGGTTTGGCTGAAAATCCAAATAAGCAGCCAGTTATTCCTCCAATGCTAGGCTCTACATTCCAGTATGTTTTCCTCGATCAAATGCAAAAGTTGCAAGATAGCGATCGCTTTTATTATTTGTCTCGCCTGATCGGAATAAACCTTTTTGGGGAAATACCTGGCCAAAAACTTACCGATATTGTTCGCAGGAATACACCTTCAGCATTTTCAAATAATTCCGTGACCAATCGAGGAATCGTTGGTCTAAATACTCCGGGATTTAGTTTTGCTGACTGTGCCATGAATTCAGGTACAAATGTTGTTCCGGATGCGTTGGTCTGTAAAGCAACTACTTCAGCGTTAGCTCCATTCGTGCTCTCGAATACTGATCTCACAAACGTTGTTTTGTTTGCTGATCCGAATTCAGCATCTGCTACATCACTTCAGGGCGGCGGAGGAGACGACAGCGTTCAAGGAGGCCCAGGAAACGATCGACTAGCAGGAGGCATCGGCGGCGATGTGATGGTCGGCGGCGCAGGCAACGATGTAATGTCTGGAGGTCCAGGCGAGGACATCATGAATGGCAATAGCGGCGATGACTCAATTAATGCTGGCACAAGCCAATTAGGCGATATTGCAGATGGTGGCAGCGGTAACGACTTTATTCACTGTGGAAATTGCTCGGGTCTAGTAGTGAGCTTTAATGGTGAGAGCGGTAATGACTTTGTTCAGGGCGGCAAATCTTCTGATTTAGCCATCACTGGTGGAGAAGGCAATGACTGGCTTGAAGGTGGAGCTGGCGCCGACATCATGAATGGAGATAGCGGCCCATTTGCGAATATCAATCTTGGTGGAATCTCGCAAATTTCAGGTGGGGCTGACATCATCAACCCGGGTACCGGTTTAGACCTCGCCTCTGGTGACGGTGGCGACGACATATTCCTCCTGGGCATGGGAACTGCCACCGCCGATGGTGGTTTTGGTTTCGACTGGTCTGACAACGAATATGCAACCCGTTATGACAACGGACCAGGCCTACGTCCAAATGTTTGGGCTGATCTTGGCGGAAATCTCAACCCAAATACAGCGCGAACTGGCGACAACGTGGTTAATGTTGAAGCACTTTCTGGTTCTGCCGGAAATGATTTGTTATTTGGCGGAACGGGCCGCATGCCAATTACTGTAACGGCCTCCGGAGTTGCTGGAAATAATTTCATCACCATTACAGGTGCTCAAAATGTCTTACCAGGTTCCTTTGTTTCGGGTTCAAGCAATGCCGGTTCGTATTTCTTGCCAAATACAGTTATCACCGACATACCAGTGGTGCTTACCGCTGGTGCTATGACATACCACCTTTCATCTGCAGTACAAGCTTCATTCACGCGAGCGCAGATCACACTGACAATTGACCCACTCACTGCACCTGGAATGATCAATGGGCTTACTCAGCTCATCAGCGGCACAGCTGGAACATCTCAACCAGCTAATAACGGCGCAGCATGGTCTAATGGTGCAATCATCCTTGGTGGTGAAGGCAACGACTCACTCTTCCCATCCGATGGCTCCGACATCATTCACGGAAGTGCATACCTACACGCGTGTATTCAAGTTCTCGGAAACGTTTCATCGGCTGTGAGTGCAGCCATGGATGTTCCATGCGGAAATGGTCGTGGCTTCTCAAGCATGTCGCTTGTTGCTCCATTTATGGATAGCGGCGTGGTGAGTGCATCAAGTCTGAACAGTGTTCGTGAAATCTTGCCAAGCTCAGTCCCTGTAACTTCAATAACAGCTTCTGGCTCAGCAATCACGTACACGGCAGCTAATAATTTCTATGTGGGCGAAGCGGTAACCGTTGCTGGGTTAGTTTCCACTGTGGACCTTTCACCATACTGGCTCAACAATGCAGTAATTACAGCTCGTACTTCGACGACATTTACTGTGACTTCGTCCGCACCTGCCCTCAGCTCAACTTCTGTCTCGGATGGTCGAGCTGTTGCGACTGACACATTAGACCTCAGTGGGGGCGTAACCGCTGGCGTCGGACAAGCGCCCGCCCCATTGGGTGGAATAAGTGGCCCTCGTTCACAGTTTACGATCGCGAAGTGGAGCGGTGCTCTTCCCGCGGGCGCAATGTATGGATGTACCGTTACAGATAATGGAACAGGAAATGTCATAACGGCATTTGATATCGAATTCATCAAATTTACCGGAAGAACAAACGCACTTCTTGATGTCTCCTCAACGTGCGGACCTACAGCTATTGGAATCCCAGTCACTGTCCCAAATTCCCCAGATGCGCCTACCGTTACTTTGAACGGAAACACTGCCACTGTGAACTGGATTGCACCTACAAGCAATGGCGGATCTCGAATTGATGTTTATAAGATTCAAATGTACGACACTTCGACCGTCACTCCCGTAACCATTCGGACTGGAACTTGCAGTTCCCTCTTTAACACAAGTACTAATGGAGGAATCACTCCAATCCCGCTCACCTGCCAAGCAACCGGGCTAACTCTTGGGATGCATGTTCAATTCACTGTCCAAGCTCACAATGTTGCTGGATACGGAGCTGAGTCAGCGAAATCCTCTGCGGTTACACCACAGTCAATCTCAAATGGTGGAAACGGTGGCGGTGGAAACGGTGGCGGTGGAAACGGTGGCGGTGGAAACGGTGGCGGTGGAAACGGTGGCGGTGGATCACCGTCTGGTTCACTCTCACTCCTTTCGTCACCTACCTCACCGAGTGGCTCGTATGGATTGCTCTCTAAAGTCACCTTGACCGTAGTGGGCGGAGGAGATGCAACTTTCGTGGTAACTTCTCAAAATCAAGCTGGGTGCGCAATTCATGGCAATGTTGTCACTGCCAATGGAGTAGGGGCATGCACAATCAACGCTGCTTCAGTTGGTAATGTGAATATCACTGGAACAATAACATTGACATTCACCGCAATTGATCAATCGCCGCTTCGCATCACAAATACAAATTTGACTGCAACCGCACCTTCCTCGTTTAAAATTCAATTGTCGGGAGGATCGGGAAGCGGCGCTATTACATACTCCGCTACTAACAATGGGGGAACGAACTCGTGTGTTGTAAGCGGAAGTGGAAGTATTAGTTCGGCGACATCTGGAACCTGTACGGTGACAGCAACAAAGGCAGGCAGTGCAATTTTTAATAGCGCCACATCAGCGCCAGTAACATTTACATTCAGAGCGTCGAATTAGTAGTAAAAGGGAGAATAAGAATGAAAACTAAGAGACTGTTTTTCGCTTTCTTACTTTTTTTTTCTGCTGTGGGAATACAAGCAAGCTATGCGGCAGATGGCGTTCAAGAAGTGCAAACTGATGCGGCAAATGCACAAAAGCAAGCCTTGCAACAAAGAGGCTCGACCCCTAATCCAGCGGCATCGCCAACTTCGACCGCCAAAAACAAATCTGCATCACAAGGCGTTGCTTCGTCTACTAATTATCAGCGGGGTCGTGATTGGCGCGTCAAAACAGTTCAAGTTTGCGTCAAAGGTTCAATCACCCTTCAATTGAAGAGGGCAATGAATTGCCCAAGAGGCTTTGTTAAGAAGTAACACCTAAGAATCTTCTCAATGCTGGTAATCGAGATTCGAGTACGTCCTAATGCGAAGCAAAATCGCGTTGGCGGCGTAGTCGGAGAACCCCCACGTTTAGTGGTTGCGGTTCAAGCCCCAGCGGTAGATGGCAAAGCGAACGAAGCGGTCTTAAAGGTAGTTGCTAAGGCCTTTGACCTTCGAGCCCGTGACGTTTCTATTGTTCATGGGGAGCTAGCGAGAGATAAGCGTCTTACTCTGAACGGTGATGATCCACTCTTACAGGACAGACTTCACGAGCTGATGGGAATTCTTACTTAATCTTAAGTTAATCGTCTTCAGAATCGATTTCGCCAAGTGCAGGCGAGGATTCATCAAGAGAGTCTGAAATGATTTTAATGTTGGATGCGATGGTCATGCATCGAAGCATCTGCTCGTGAGAGATTTTTTCGTTGTGATCCAAAAGTGAATTGCTTAAAGTTTTAGCTTGGATTCGCAGATCGTCAGCAATAGTCACATCAACGAATTGGAAACCTTCGTTAACCGAATCAATCTTCGAAGTGATTGCTTTACTTGTAGCGCGCAATGCATCGCTAATTTCAAGTCGAATATCTTGAGGAAGATCAGCTTCGATAGCTGCGTCGAAGAGAGCGCGAGCAATTCCGCGAACTTGAACAACCGTATGTTCCATCGCAGTTGCGCGAAGTGCCAGAAGTTGCGCTTCATCTAATTCTGCAAGAGGTGACCACTTTGCATAGCTCGTTGCTTCATCAGCTTGAGAGCGAATAGTGGGGATCATTTCGATTAATTGGCGACCGCGTGCCAGCCATTTTCCAGCTTCTTGCTGGGTGTAATCCAAACGAAGCCCCGCCGACATGTCGGAAAGTAATTTGGAACTCTTTCGTCCAATTGAACCGATTTGTTCGATTGTCCGACCAGCAGGTGTTGAGGGATGTGAAAAATAAGAGAAAGCAATTCCAATGCTGGCACCTATAAGAGTAGAAAGCAGACGACTTGTTGCGGTGCTCTCACTTATGCCAGGCCCCATAACAATAAGTGCCGTTACTGGGACGTTAATGGAGGCAACTTCATCGAGACGAAGTGCGCGAGCAATAACCGCGCAAAGCAGCATTGTTGAGGCAATCGAAATGAATCCAAAGTTAAAGAGATTGACTGTAATTAATGCGATTATCGCGCCAATGGCGGTTCCTATAATTTGGCCAAAGCCCTCTCGGACTGATTTGTGAATACTGATCCGGATAGTGAGTGAACAGACGATTGCAGCAACCACTCCGCCGTGTTTAAGTAAAGAGTCGCCCACCAGCCATGCTGTTGCTGAGGCGATAGCGGCCACCGAAATCTGGCGGAGCCAAATTTTTCGAGTTAAGAAGGGCTTAAATACCTTCCTAAAGAACCGTTTCATCTGCGAATTCTCTCATCTATAGTCTGTTCATGAGCAAGTTACTAACGACTCCTGATGAAGTTTCTGCGCTGGTCAACAGCGTAAAGGTTGTGGCAATCGTTGGGGTTTCCGATAAGCCAGATCGGGCAAGTAACGGGGTGGCAAAGTATTTGCAAGATCACTCGTCATACAAGCTCTATTTTGTAAATCCGCTTCTCGAAACTGTTCTCGGAGAAAAATCCTACAAAACACTCTCTGAAATCCCAGAGCAGATTGATTTGGTCGATGTCTTTCGCAAACCATCCGATATGGAACCGGTCATGGACGAGGCAATAGCCGTAGGTGCGAAAGCGTTCTGGATGCAATTAGGAATTAGTGAAGCAACCCAAGCAGAACGCGGAGTTCAAGCAGGAATGGATGTGGTGCAGAATCTATGTTTGAAAATCGAATTCGAAAAATACGTTCGTTAGCGATCTTCAAGAATCAAAGACACAGAGTTGATGCACCAACGCTCATCAGTTGGGACGTCATAGCCTTCACCTTTAAAAACGTGGCCAAGGTGTGAATCGCACTTTGCGCAACGCACTTCTGTTCTAATTCGTGGAGCTAGTGAGTCATCCTCTAGCAAAATGACTGCATCATCAGAAGTTGGTGCATAGAAAGAAGGCCATCCGCATCCCGAGTGAAACTTTGTTTCGCTTTTGAAAAGTTCATTTCCACACGCTTTGCAGCGATAACTTCCAACTTTGTCAGTGTCGGTGTATTCACCTGTGAAGGGACGTTCGGTAGCACCCTTGCGAAGAACCTCATAAGAGAGGGGGTCTAGGCGGGCTTTGAGTTCTTCTTCACTCACTTCGAAGGCGGGCATAGGTGAAACTTTAGTGGAATACTGGGCTTAATAGAAAACGGGAGCACGCCACTTGTTAATTCAGACATTGCGAGAATTCTTGCGCCCTTACAAGCGCACAGTTTGGATTGTCGTTTTCCTTTTGCTCATCCAATCCATTGGAAACCTCTATCTTCCAAACCTCAACGCAGACCTCATCAACAACGGCGTTGCTAAAGGCGATATCGGATATATCTGGCGCATCGGCGCAATCATGTTGGCAATCTCCGCACTCATCATTGGTGCCTCAATCGTCATTGCTTATTTCAGCTCCAAAGTCTCGATGTCTTTCGGCCGTGATGTCCGCAAAGCAGTCTTCGTATCTGTTGAAAGATTTAGCACACGCGAACTCAATAAATTTGGCGCACCCTCACTTATCACTCGTAACACAAACGATGTGCAGCAAGTTCAGATGGTTCTCTTCATGGGTCTAACAATGATGGTCGCAGCACCCATCACCGGAGTTGGCGCAGTCATCATGGCGCTTAAAACAAATGTAAGACTTTCTGGTCTGCTGCTGGTTGCCGTTCCTGCGATGGGTTTACTCATTTATTGGTTACTTCGCCGAATCGTTCCCCTCTTCCGCGTGATGCAGGTTCGAATTGATCGCATCAATCTTGTACTGCGTGAACAAATTGCAGGTGTCCGAGTTATCCGCGCATTTGTAAAGACGCGTTACGAAGAGGAACGCTTTGCCGGCGCGAATAATGAATTAGCACAGACAACTTTGAGCGTTACCCGAACATTCGCAATCATGTTTCCGGCACTTACCTTTATTCTAAATATTTCTTCAATTGCAGTTATCTGGTTTGGCGCGAAACTTATTGATACAGGTTCGATGCCAATTGGAAACCTCACCGCATTCCTCTCTTACATCATGCAAATCTTGATGAGCGTCATGATGGCCGTCATGATGTCTTTGATGATTCCTCGCGCTGAAGCCAGTGCAGAGCGCATACAAGAGGTGCTCTTAACGCCCTCCTCAGTCATCGAAACAACGGATCCAAAATCGCCAAAGGCCCGCAAAGGACTTATCGAATTTAAGGATGTCGAGTTCCGTTACCCAGGGGCCGAACATCCTGTTCTAAGTGGAATTTCCTTTACAGCCAAACCTGGAGTTATGACAGCAATTGTCGGATCGACAGGTTCTGGAAAAACAACACTTCTCAATCTAATTCCTCGCTTTATCGATGCATCCGCTGGGCAAATTCTCATGGACGGCATTGATGTCCGCGATCAATCATTGGAAAACGTCTGGTCTGAAATCGGATTCGTTCCACAACGTGCATTTTTATTTGGTGGAACAATCGCAAGCAACTTGAAGTACGGCAAGGCTGATGCAAGTGATGAAGAGTTGTGGAAAGCGTTGGCTGTGGCCCAGGCCGATGAATTCGTAAAGGAGAAAGAGGATGGGCTAAATTCACCTGTTTCTCAAGGCGGAACAAATTTCTCTGGTGGGCAAAGACAGCGACTGTCGATCGCGCGCGCAATCGTTAAACAACCTCAAATTTATATTTTGGATGACTCCTTCAGTGCGTTGGATTATTCGACTGATGCAAAGCTGCGAGTAGCCCTTGAAGAACATGCAAAGAATTCAACACTCATTGTTGTGGCGCAACGTGTTTCAACAATTATGAAAGCAGATCAAATTGTTGTTCTTAACAACGGCAAGATTGATGGAATTGGTAACCATGCCGACCTCATGAAGAGTTGTAAGACCTACCAAGAAATTGTCTTGTCGCAATTAAGTCCAGAGGAGGCGGCATCATGAGTCAACGTCGTCCCTCTCCGCCAATGGG
>JBAXIC010000016.1:0-24368 GCA_037138575.1 Actinomycetes bacterium | reverse complement strand
AACAGACGTGTACGCACGTTGTGCTGATGCACCGCGGCCAATTGATTGCATTTGGCACAATGAAGAAGATTCTTACTCGCAGCAATAAGAAGGTTGAATCACTTGAAGATATATTCATTGAACTTATTGGCGATGACCTCACGATTGGTAAGGCGTAACCATGAGCTATCAAGCTGAAAAAACACTTCCATATCGCGTCGAGCTATATCGCCAGATTAAGCGCAAGCGCACACTCTTTGCTTACGCCTTCGTTCTCTCACTTCCAGTGATTGTCGCTGCGGCGGTGAAATTTGGACCATCAGGACATAGCGGTGGACCTACACGTCTTGGGTCAGGTACTGCAGATTTGATTGGTCTTGCAACTCAAGGAGCAGCTAACTTCACCATCACAATGTTCTATTTTGCTACGCCATTCTTATTGATTGCAGTCGTATCACTTTTCAACGGTGACACAGTTGCATCTGAAGCTTCGTGGTCAACGCTGCGATATTTATTGGCAGCTCCAGTACCGCGTACACGTCTTTTGATTCAGAAGCTTAAGGTGAGCCTGACTTTGTGTGCATTTGCCATGGTGCTATTGCCCGTTGCTTCGTGGTTCATTGGGCTCCTTGCCTTTGGAAGTAAGCCACTTCAAACGCCACTGGGTGCCACGTTAACTAATAGCGTTGCAATTCACCGCTTGATTGTCATCACGATTTACGTTGCAATCTCACTGCTATTCACTGCGGGCCTTGCTTTCTACATCAGTGTCACTACCGATGTGCCACTTGGCGCAGTTGGTGGGGCAATCGGTGTTGTCATTCTTCTCAATATTCTGGATGCGATTTCAGGACTCGGAAGTATTCGTGCTTGGCTACCGGTGCACTATTCATTCTCATGGTTTGACGCGCTTTCGAGCTCAATCCAATGGGGATCGATGGTTCGCGGTGCTTCCTATAGCATCATGACTTTCGCACTCTTCATTGCCTTCTCCATAATCAAGTTTGGCAAGAAGGATGTAACTTCCTAATAGGTAGTAAACGCCACCACGGGAGTAACTTCTAGCGCAATATATTTACAGCGCGAGCGACAACTAATCCGACCAAGATCAGTGATGTAATTGACTGAATCGACATCAAAAGTTTGGCCCAGCGAGTTAGTGGCATGGCATCGGTGGGACTAAACGCTGATGCGTTAGTTACCGACACATATAAATAATCTGGGTAACGGGCATACCAACCAGGCTCGGCGTAGACCGGATCGGTCATCTGCGGAAAGAGAAAGTCTGGAATTGAATCTTTCGCCGTTGCTCTCGCTGATGGGCCACCGCGATCAAAGTCCCAATACCAGAGGGAAAAGATAATGATGTTGGAAAGCCAAATCGAAAATCCAGACCATAGCAATCTAGTCGGTGAAGTGATTGATCCGTCTACGATTTTTTCAACGAGCAGAATTGCAGATGCGCCGTTGCTGAGCATCATAAAAGCATTAAGTATCAGCGCCAACGTGCGCTGTGGAACGTGGGGAAGCCCCAACTTCTTTGGTGCAATCAACACAATAGAGGCAAGCATCACGGCTTCAACGAAGCAGAAAACTTTGTGATGAGGAATGGCTAGCGACTTAGGTATTAAAAATTGAAGTGCGATGACCGAGAGAACGACAAGTAGTACAGGTCCGCGGTTCTCTTGCTTATGTACCTGCAGCCAATGGGGCTGGGGAATCTCTGGAAAACTTGAAAAACTCATTCCCGAAATCTACTTGGCTTCACGCAGACTGGGTTAATTATTTGCTGCATACCTGAACGATAAAACCGTGGCGATTGCTACCCAGAATTGATAGGGGAGTAGGGGCGTTACAACCAACCCCGAGTTTTACCGTGTATGTGGGCTTCGAATATCTAGGCACACAATCTAAATTGGCTTATAAATTCCACTGGCCGGGAGTAACTAAAGTTCTGGTTTCGGCCAGTGAATCTTTTAAACGTTAGATTCTTAGGCGAGGGCCCCAAAACGGTTGGCTTCTTTTTGACTTTCAGTAACAGTTAGGACGAAGTTGTAAATAGGAACTAAAATAAACCAGCCCGATTTGCCTGTGTCGTGAAGTCGGCGACAACCAACTGCAATCCCTGGAATCAAGAATATGAGATAGGTCAAAGCAGTCAACATATAGCTACCTAGTGCGGCATCTATAATTGCAGCACCAAAATATACGATTAACGTAAATAAGGTAAAGAACCAATATTCGCTCCGGGTTGCGCGTCCTGAGAATGTCGCGTATTTCTTAAAACAACTTGAAATTGCATTTCCCATTAGTGCTCCTTTGAAAGTGATGATTTACTAATCATCTAAATTGTATGTGGGAGGTTACAGGCACTTCCCCTAAGTTTTACTAACATGGTCATGGTATTGAGTAGTAAATAAAATAAATGAATGGTCATTTTTTGGTCGTTCAAAAAGAAAGTGCAAGCAGGCTCGGCGACTGTCCATATAATGGTTCAATGGCTAGCACCTCTTCAACGCAGAAAGGTGGGTTCTGTCCCAATTGCGGCAGCGCTCACAATGACAATGGTCGTTTCTGTGGTTCGTGCGGTGCACTTAGGCCCGTTCAAGATTTTGGTTCGAAAGTATCTTCAGATGACATTACTGTCCAAAGTTTTTCTAACTCCGAAATAGTAGAAAAACCAATCTTTAAATTTGAAGAACCCAAAAGAAAGCAAAGCAAGAATCCAGGGTTTATCACGCAATTTGAACCGCCAATAAAAGATATGGACGATTCCCAAGCCGCCGTGTCAATATTTGAAGATTTGGAAAAACCTCAAAAAGTAACAGGGAAAGTTGAAGCTTCAACTTCCGAGATGTCCGTAGACCGATCAAAGGATGCGGTATTTGAAGGCGCAGTAGCCCAGAGTGGTCCTCCGAAGCTCAATGTAAAGCCAGCAATTCTTCTTGGCGTAATCGCAGTCCTTGGATTGGGAATTGGAGTTGCTATAAATCACCAGTCCACGCCGAGCCAAGACAGTGCTTCGTCCAATGTTCAGTTGAATCAACAGGGATCCACCGAGGTGGCTACTCCTATAGCCAAGCCAACGAATTCAAGGACTCCGGAACCAAAAAAATCTAATGTAGCAAAAGCTTCGCCGACTCCAATAAATACATGTGAAGTGACCTCAAAGGCAATTACCGATCTAGTTCGTTTTAGAAATTCGGCAAGTACTGTTGTTGGTGGAAGTAATGACGCAGCCAACCAATCAAGGATTTTAGCCTGGATTGCAGGCGCGGAAAGTGTTAGTTCAGCCTTACAGGATGATCTACCAGCGCTGAAGGGACCCATAACTGGCTTGATTGAAAAAGCAGCGAATGATTTAACGGACTTAAGTCTATTGGCAACGAATTGGGCTAACAAGGAACTCTCAGACCCAGCTAATTTCGGCAACGATTATGCCTCGGGAACGCAACGAATCCAAAATGACTATACCTCAATATATAAATCTTGCAATGGGAAAGTCCCGGGTTTTTGAACATGAGACTTGAAATTATTTACTCGAGGCGAGCACATTCCAAACTTTGGGTGACGGTGGCAATTTTATTAGCCTCACTAGTCGGCTATAACTCTCCAGCATCTGCTGCGAATTTGCCGCCGATACCTATTTTTGTGGCGGCATTTACGCCTCAAGTAAGCGGCTATAGCGTTTTAATTTTCAATTATGATCCAACATTTACGTGGCAGGTCACAGCAAGCTCCGGCACAACATACATCGACTCATCCGGTCGCGTCACGGTGATTGGAGCTCTCGGCGGTTATTTATCGACACTCGTCATCCGTGCTAGCAAGTCCGGATATGACGATTCAATTACAAGTTTTCAAGTTACTCCTCTGGCTATCCCTTGGAGCAATTTCCCGTCACTTCAAAAATTGAGCCAGGCCGTTTCAAGCTTCACCATTGGACTGAATAATTATGATCAAACCATGAACTGGAAGTACTCAAGCTCCGTGGGAACCGCCAGTTTGAGTAGCGATAATAAGTCAATCGTCGTGTCAAATTTAAAGCGTGGCGAAGAATCAATTCTCAAAGTAAGCGTTAGTAAGCCCGGCTATGAAGAAAACACGAGTTCTATAACTTGGTCGTCAATATCTCCTCCATTAAATTTGACTCCAGCCGTTGGCCCAATACAAATAAATGGGACTGGTTTCACAACTCAGGTAACTAATTTTGATGATTATTTCGAGTGGACTGTATCTGCTTTTGAGGGAAGTGCGTCGATAAGCCCTAAGGGAATAATTACTGTGGTGGGATTCGATTTAAACAAAATTACTTTCGTAAATATTGCAGCAAGTTATAAGGGAGCGCTAGCAGGTCAATTGCGCTTCTTGGGTTATGCAAAAGTTTCCGCTCTCTCTCGTTCCCCTCAATTCGGTTCCGTTGCCACGCAGTTACATGGGTTTAAAGTGCAGATCGTGAATTTTGACTCAAGTTTTAATTGGAGAGTTTCCTCCAATATGGGAGATGCAAGCTTGGATCCAAGCGGTGCGGTAACCGTAACAAATCTGGATTTAGGAACTAGTGCCAAAGTTGAAGTTTCTAGCCAGATTGGCGATGCACCGGCCACAACTTCGAATATTTCGGGATCAAGCTACCCGCTTATTGGGTATACCCCTGAATTCTCAGAACCTATATCAAATTCTGATGGCTTTGAAGTTAAGGTCACCAACTTTAATTCCTTTTATGAGTACACAGTTCAGTCAAATGACGGAAAAGCTGTAATTGACGCCTTGGGCAATGTGCTTGTATCTGGACTATCGCCTGGTGCTTCTACAACCGTTACGGTTCAAACGCTCAAGAGCCAGGAATTGATGGATTCGAGTGAGACTACTGGCACGGCTACGCTCTCTGTAGCACTTGCTCCAGTTCCTAAATCAGCACCAATACCTCTTTCTAAGAAACCAGTGGTACCAAGAACGGGCACTCCAAAAACGATTGTGAAGAAGAAACCAGCGATCGTCTCGACGGGCCCAGGCACGATAACGGTGATATGCGTCAAGGGAAGTGTTAGAAAATTTGTCACCGCACTAAAACCAAGTTGCCCTAGCGGCTTTAAGAAGATCAAATTATAACAAGCGGAACGGTCGGAGGAAGAAATTGGAAGAAATGAGAAATGGCCAGACGACTCGGAAAATCATTGTTTTGCGTCGAGCTACACCCCAACACAGACTCGGCGGATATTTCGTTGAAGCTGGACTGATGGTCGTCACTTTCTTCATCGGCTGGATCATTTGGAGTTTGATTGCGTGGGCCTCTGGTCAGACACCGGCTAAACAAGTTTTAAAAATGCGTGTTTACAATGAAAAAAGAGTTGCACCTGCCAGCTGGGGAAATATGGCTGTTCGACAATTTCTCATTCCACTTGGAGTACTTGTCGTTAATGGAATGATTGTGAATGGGTTGGTCAACTCAGGTGACGTGAATGGTTCGTTTACAGTGGAATTCTTCTATGTTGGATTGGTTTTACTGGATGTGCTCTGGATATTCAAAGGGGGAGCTCGCAGGAGAATATTAGATATATCCGCCGGGACGATAGTTGTGAATGAGGCTAATTAATTAGAGGGTAAGGTTTCTATTAGCTTGTTTCATTTTAGTTTGAATTGCGAATTAAGATAAAAATGACTAGTCATCTCAAAAAAACTTTGGACACTTCGCGCCGTCTAATCTACATTACACCTTGTTAAAGAATTGAAACGTTGCATCAATTGATGCGCACGAAAAACAATTTTACAAAGTGAGAGGTGGCAAGAATATGACAATGCCACCACCACCATTGCCAGCTTCAAGCAACGGAAAGAAATTTCTTCCGGATTCGAATCTTCGAAGGACTCCTGGTGCAATTGGTATCACTTCGCCGGGGAATTTTCTTGCAGAAGATATTGAAAGAGCAAGCGTCATTCCAGTTCTGACGTCAGGATTCGCAATATTGATAAGTTGTTTGATTTGGCTTACAAATAAAAATGACGGTCCTTTCCTCAGCTTGCTAGGATATTTATTCTCACCTTTTATAGTAATTATTTGCCTAGGAATTGATAGTTACCTACAACGATTAAAGATTTCTAAATTTGCTTGGTTTCTCCCTAATCCGAATTATTCGAAAATCTTGAAGGCCTTTGCAATTATTTCAATTGCAATTTCATATCCTCACATTAATAATCTAGCAAGCCATATTTCTGCATGGCTAGCACAAGTATTTCCATGGGTTGCGTCATGAGAAAAATATGTGCTTATATATTTGCAGCTACCTTGCTTGTCTCGGCAATTAACTTCTCTGTTGCAAGAGCGGAAACACCAGTTCAACAATCAGATCTAACGAGTATGGGAACGCGAGCTTTCAATGACCTTACGCGTTGTATAAATACACAGCACAAATTAGATGTCTATTACCTCGTCGATCAATCGAATTCACTACCTTTAACTGACCCTACAAATGCACGTGCTGCCATATTGGCTTCGAGTTTGAAAGCTCTTGGCTCTTTTGGTAAGAATGTAGAAGTCAATTACTCAGTTGGCTTTTTTGGTTCAACTTTCGATTCTTGGCGAGGTTGGGCTCGAGTAGACCCTGCAAAATTAGATTCTGAGGCCAGCCGCTTTTCGACCGAGGTGAAATCGAGAAACAAGCAGAACGAAACCAACTGGTTACTTGGGGTACAAGGTGCGACTAGGGAGCTTGCTAAGCAACAGCAAGTCACACATGGGTGCCAATCATTGATTTGGCTCACCGATGGAGGACTCTGGATTCATAAGGCAGGAGCGCCAAGCAATGAATTGGATCAGCAGGCTTGGGATGATGCATCATCCACTCTCTGTTCCTTAACTTTCGATAACTTGAGAGCTTCGAATGTTTCCGTTTTTGGAATTTTGTTAAAAAATGATGAAGCTTTGAATAAAATTGCAGTTACAAATCCAAAGTATTACGCCCAGAATTTGCAAGGCATGCAATTAATGCGGCCATTTGTCGAAGGACAAGGTACGTTAGGCGGGGCCAGCGGAAATTATGTTTGCGGACGCCCCGTGCAAGACAGTTTCTCTGCAGGCGCATTGCTTATCGCTAAGGATCCGGTAGCTCTCGCGCTCCAATTCATGATTCTAACTGCTACGACTCAGGGTGGAAAGCAAGTTGTATTGCCTTCAGGAAACCCAAGCAATTTTACAATCGAAGCCGGAGTTCGAAAATTCCAATTACTGACAACTAGCAGGAATTGGGTTCTCACTTCTCCAAATGGTGAAAAATTTTCACCTGGTAGCACTACGATTGATATTCAGAACTTAAATGGTGTTCAGCAAATAACTGTTTCTGAAGGCAAAGTCTTATTTGGGACCTGGAGTTTTGGTTTTGAGAAGAATGTTCTGGTCACCAACAAATTAATTCTTTTTAGCGGTCTTGATATCGTTCTAGATCCTGGCCAACTTATAGCTGGGAGTAGCGGAACTATTTCTGGACAAGTTGTAATTCAGGGAACCAGCAAAGCAATTAATTTAGACATCTACGGTCGAAAAGATTTCGCAGTTAATCAAGTTCTTTCTTCTGGTGGTAACAGCCCTATCGGCAGTGCTCAAATTTCAAACACTGGAAAATTTTCTGTGGCTTTTCAACCATCAGCTAGCCAGGCCCGCCTAGAGTTACGCGTAACCTTAAATCTACTAACCAAGAGTGGAATCGCACTGGCCCCAGTAAGCGTTTCAAAGTTCATCGATATTCACCTTCCCGACAATTATCCAACATTGGGAATGCCAATAAAGCTCTCTGATTTAAAGGGGCCGAATGGCAAAGCAAAGGGTAATTTGGATTTGCACGGCCCTCAAAATGGGTCCGGAAAAATTTGCTTCTCAACTAACCCTTCCTATGGCATTTCGATTGATCGTGATACGAAGAAGCGGGTTCCTACATATATATGGAGTATGCAGGGAGTTGATACAAATGGATGCGTCATTCTTCTACAAAATCAAGTTAAGCAAGTTTCCATTCAGGTGAGCAATAGCAAAGCTGCAGATGCAAGTGTTATAGCTGAGTTGCCTACCAAATTTTCCTCCGACAAGGAATTGGGTAAGGAAATCCACATCAATTCGACGATTGAATTTAATTCAACTGTCTTGAGAGCTCCAGCTTGGATCGTAAAAGTCTTTCTTTTCGTTTGTGGAATTGGCATACCTCTACTTCTGCTCTACTTGTTGAATCGATCTACATCGAAACTGATCTTTGGAACTGGAATTCAGCGAGCTGAATATTCCGTAGTTCTTGATTCAACTCGGGGAATTTTGGCAAAAGATAAAAGCCAATTGAAACCTACGGCTGATGATTTCAAATTCATTCCTCAGCAACCAGACGTACCTTCTTACGAAGAACGATTCGGGCAACTCCGAGCAAAAGTATCTGCATTACCACTGACGGACCCTTGGTATGAAGTGCAATCTTTAGATGGCTTTCGTGTCTTAACGATGAATTCTGGGCCAACTAGATTGAAAAAGAGATTTCTATCCGGACAAATTTCTGCGATCAAGCCAGATATGGGACTTTTCTGGGCACTTCAAATTGCAGAGAAAGACATAGAGTCTTTTCAAAGCTCAAGTGCAGTCCCGGGGGTTCTTGTCGTTTATAAGAGGAATAAAGTTTCGGTGCAAACTCAGTATATGGACCGCGTACTTGATGTCACGTCAACAGCCGGAATCTGGAGCAGATTCCTAGAAATGAAGATGGCGCCAATTTCCAAGTTGGAAAAGGGGAATTCAAGCGAAAAGTCAAGATCAAAGTTTTTTAGTAAGAAAGTTATGGATTCCAAAAATGATGTTCGAGTAGGTAAGTCAAACTCGAGCGCAGTTGCTCCGCCACCACCGCCGGCGATTCCAGGAAGCGCGGGCTCCACTGCATCAACCCCGCCGCCACCACCATTTTAAATAAATAGATCAAACCAAGTGAAGACATTTATACCGGCTCGAATTATCCAAACGAAAGGCACATAACATGTTGCAACCATTCTTACTCGTAGGTGTTGGTGGTTCTGGTGGAAAAACTTTGCGTGCGTTGCGCCATTCACTGGAGCTTCGCCTGCAGCAGGAGGATTGGAGAGAGGGTTGGCCCAAAGCTTGGCAGTTACTCCATATCGATAGCCCTGTTTCGCAAGACGGGGCAGCTTTCCCGGCGCCATTTTTGCCAGCCGAGAATTATCTGGGACTAGTGGCACCCGGCACGACTTACAAGCAAGCTTATGGAAAAGTTATGGCAAACATCCCAGCGCGCTTCCTGCCAGATATTGAAAAGCCGATGCCTTCGGATAAAGATGTGGCAGTTCAAGTAAATATTGGAGCTGGTAAGTTTCGAGCCATCGGACGTACCTTGGTTCTCGCTAAATTGGCGGAAGTAAGCGATGCGGTAGCCGACTCGTTTGGGCGAATGATGTCTGATGGTGCCCTAAGCCAATTGGATTCTCTCGGTCGAAAACTCGGAGCAAAGCCAGCTTCTGGTGAACCAAATCCAATCGTAATCGTGATTTCCTCGATTGCTGGTGGTTCTGGCGCGGGCCAATACATCGAAGTTACAGAAGCTATTAAACACGCAAATAGAAATGCACCTTGGATTCATTCCATATTTTCAATTCTTTACGCCCCAGATGTTTTCAAGAGCGTCGGCAACACAGATGTCATTGCGCCGAATGCGCTTTTTGCAATGGCTGAGAGCATGGCAGGAATGTGGTCTCGAGACCTGCCTGAAAGCACTCAAGAGCTATATAAAAAGATAGGAATAGAAATCCCGGGACTCGGTTCCGATCCGAAAGTTCATATTGGGCCAAAATTCAATTACATCATTGGTCGACAAAATTCCAAAGTCTCTTTTGATGACCAACCAGATGTCTATAAGGCCGTTTCTGCAAGTTTATCAACGTGGCTTACGGACGAAAATGTGCAGGACGGGTTGCAGGCTTACACCGTTGCAAACTATTCAGCAGACATGGGCGCTATGAGCCTCACCGACAATTCTGGTCTCCAAGTTGCGAATGTTCACACGCCACCATTCGGATCACTTGGATTTGGGCGCGTAAGTCTAGGACGTGACAACTTTAGCGATTACGCGGGTGAACGACTTTCTCGCACAGCAATAGATCGCATGTTAAATGCGCATGATAAAGATGAAAATATTCAAGCCAGAACTACAGAGCAATGGGTAGAACTCAAAGCTAGTCAAGCTTTTGGAGATTTTGAGAAGGACTTAAAATTCACACACAAAACTGAGACCCAGATAGAGTTAGTGGATTTGAACCGACCCGAGCGAGATGCGTTGCTGGCGGACTTTAAGAGCCAACTGCTGCAGATCGCAAGCCAAGGCGTAAGCGCTAAGACTGGAACACAACCGACTCAAGCCTGGTCTGACGCGTTGACTACCGCTTACACAAATCGCATTGAAGCCTTTGTTGATGCAGAAACGCAGGCTCGCAATGAAAAAATTCAACTTTGGGTTAAGTCAATAAGAAACGAAAGTTTACGCGTTACAGCGCGTTCAATATCTCAATTAGGTCTCAAAGTTTCCATTGAACTTTTAAAGCGAGTTGATGAAGATATAGCGTCTCAAATTGGTCTCATGACTCGCCTGCGAGAAACCTATAAAACCTATGCGAACGATTATTCAAGTGCAATTAATGCGAGCTTGCAAGCAATCCAAGGTGGCCAAGGCATCAAGAGTGATCACATTGCCATTTCGGAAGCGCTGGAGAATGCAAAAAATTGCCTTTGGTATCAATTCGAGAGTCAACTATTGGAAAATGTTGCGAGTTTGATTGCTGACTTCGCCGCAAATTATCTGAAGCCGCTACGTGATGCTATTTCACAAGGCGAAAGCGCACTTCTTAAGAGAACTGATAAACAGGAAGAGTCGGAGCATATCCAAAATGCCTACCTTTCTTGGCCAAAGCCTGACTCAGATAGCGTTCCACCAAAATACAAAGTGGCGCCAAATGAATATCTTCTTGTTGAGACTTCAGACTATCCAAAGGAATACAACCGTCTTATTCAAGAAAGTGTGCGAGACGACAAGCGAGAAAATGCTCGACAAGTTGTTACGGATGAAGTTTTAATCGGCGCTCTCGAGCTAGAAAATTTAGATCCAGACCAAAGTTGGCAATTAATTACCGAATCGAAGTCATGGATTCCAGTTGACTCTTCAGCTCGAACAGATCGAAGTCAATCACAGCAAGCTGCGCGTTTTGACTTTTCAACCGATCCCGATGAGTACTTGAAGAGGTCTCAATTTTGGATGCAAAGGAAAGGCCAGGCGTTCCATAAGTATCTCCATGAAGATCTAGCGAGTTATCTAGATGCAAACATTCATGATCAGTCGCTGATTGTTGATCGCATCCGTAAATTTCGAGAGCAGTTCATGGAAGCATCCCGCGCTAGTGAACCTCTCGTAAAATTGAATCCAGGATTGTTGCAAGAAGTGCATAATGCAAGTATCGAGGATCGTGAAACGGTCCTTAGCGCACTTCCATTTGATCTAAACGGAGAAGTATTTAATACAATCAAGAATATTCTTGTTCAACAGAAAATTTGGCGTGACCAAACGTCAGAGAAATGGTTCAATCCTTCAGCGCATGTGCAAAGTATTGATATTTTTTCAGTTCAAAAACCTTATCAACCAATGGTTATGGACTCAATTTTCGGTCCAATCGCCGAGTCGTGGAATAAGGCTCAAAATAACAAGGATAAACGATCAAACTTCCTGCAATGGCGCAGATCTCGGGCTTTGTTTGAAACCGTGCCAGCGGCCCCAGAGAAGAAAAGGGCGATGATTAGAGGTTGGTACGTTGCGCGCATTCTTGGACAGCTCCAAGAGACAATCGATGACCCGATTCGTGGACCGCATTTAAAGGTATGGTCGGGTAAGGATTATGAGCACGTTTCATTTCCCTTTCCACTCGCCAATGAAGACATAGTTGAGCCTCATGATTATCCTGGCGCAATTTTGAATTCCTTAACAATCGCACTCGCAATGTGCAATTCAGAAAGTTCATTAAAACCACTTTATGCTTATCAGCGCCTTATTGAACTTGGCGAAATCGATAATGTGGCTAATTCGGAACTTTCACTTTGGATTACGAAGGGTTCATTGCGTTACAACGGACAGCCAACGCCAACAGAACAAAGAGCGGGCAATTCAAGCGACAGCGTGGAGAAGAGAAGACTTGCCGTTGATGCGTATCTCAAAGAAATGTCCCTTGACTTTACGGCAAAAATTGAGAAATTAGATCCTAGGGACGATTGGAAGAGACTAAATCTCACATGGGAAATTAGGCTTGAGATTAGAAGTGCATTAGATAGTCTGATTAAAGCAGCTCACGACGCCAAAGAGATAACGAGCGGAATCTAATTATGAGTATTATCGCAAATGATGACTCCGTCACTTTAGTTGTTGTTCCAAGTAACAGTCTGCTGGACCAACTTCTTCCTATAATCAAAGAATGGACAAGCGAGGGCCTTCTTGGTCGTTTTCTCATTATCTCGTCTGACCAAGTAATTGAGAATGAGGGAGAGTCTTTACGCGTCAACGCATCCATCATTGTGGAGTCAAATGGTGAGATGGTTACGCAGGAAATAGACGCTTTCGAACAGCTAGCACAGCACGAATTTGCAGTGGTGCGATTAGTAGCACTGCGCGTCCTTCAAGAAGTATCGACGATTAGTACTAAAGAAAATGAATTGTTGGGCAAGGTCAGCGATTATGTTGCGCGTATTTTGCCTATGGCGAATGCCCGAATGAATGAAACGCAACTAGTTACGCGTTTCCTCCGTCTAAATCTTGTGGTTGCCCCAACGGAATCTCACTCAAAGAATTTTGAGACTGCATTTATGGGTAATTGGGATATGCATATTGTTGCATCGCCGGAAGATCGATCAACTCCATGGGCGGCGGACGCGCTTGTGCGAAATGATCAGCGATTCTTGCGTTTTGTTCTCATGCATCTGGCAAGTACTGGTGGCTTATGGAATGGCCTAGGCACTAGTCCATTCGAATTAGTTGAGAAGGAGCGAGCCAAGGAAGGCGGTAAATGGCTTTCAAGAGTCTTCGTCAACGCAATTCTTACTGAGGGACTTGCAAAGCGGGTAGCAGCCGGTGTGCTGAATGATATTGCAAGTGCGACTAAGGATATCTACGATGCGAGAATCGCAATAAATGTTCCTGGAACTCAGATAATCGAGCCAGCTCTTGTCGATCAGTATGTCGATTGGATGGTGGGTCAGACTTTCTTGATTGAGAATGCTGTTCTAGAGTTCAAGCGGCCCGAAACTATCGAAAGAATTGGAAAAATGCGATGGATGGAATGGGATCAAATAAAGAACTTCCTGCATTTTAGTTGGGACAAATTAAAAGTTGTTCCATGGTGGATGTACATTTGGTTTAGAAGACTTATTGGAAGAAAACTCACAAAGACATTTCACGCCGACGAAGGTCTGGCGGAGGTAGGAATTAGCCAAACAGATCCAATGGATCTGCGGGATCGAAATTTAGCTGCAAAACTTTCTTCCATAAAGACCCGCGCCGCGGAGGCAAAGCGAGAGATGAATTCACCGCTTTCTCAGCGGGGGAATAGGGGAAGCGCGAAGCTTTGGTCTTCTATTCGTCGTATTGTGTTTGGAATGATGGACGGCTCTGACCTAACTGATTTTGGAATCGAAGAAGTAGATGGCAGAGTCCCAATATTTTCTAGAACAAGTCAAATAGTCGCAGATCCAAGTCAGGTCTTTGCTATTCCAAAAAGGTTTGCTACCGAATTGGGAGAATCCGAGATTTCTTGGGGCAATTTAGAAAGAGCCGAAGAATTTATTTCAGTGACACAAGCAAAGATTTCCGAGCTAACTAGCGAGAAACTGAATGCAATTTCCCGAATTGAAGCTTATGAAGCTCAAGCTCTGGAGCTCCGTGAAGAACTGGAGAACTCAAAATGACAAATTGCAGTAATTGCAATGCTGAAATCGCTACAGGGAATGCTTTCTGCACTGAATGCGGTCAGGCATCCCCGCTTGCTGCAACTCCAATTGCATCACCTGAATCATCACCTGAATCATCACCTGAATCAACGCCTTCGCATGCTCATGCACAGCTTGCATCGACAGCCGAGCCAGATTCAGCGGCTTCAATCGCTGAACAATTGGCGGAGATAGATGTTTTCAAATCAACACTTCAGAGTTCAATTGAAAAAATTGATGCAGAAGTACTTGAACGAGATGAATTTTTGACGACTCTTGAATCCTGGTGTGAAATTCATACGCACTCATATATGTGGAAAGTTTTTTCTAAAATGCGAGCGAATTTGACGGAGGCTGAAGGGGTTCTAAAGAATTATAGTAGAACGGTTGACGGACTCGAGATTCCCGATCCAGGAACTATGGAAATATTGCGTAAGAGATTCCATCGCAGACTTCTGGGTGAAACCTCCAGCATTGCTGCAATGGTTGCGCTTCTCTTGTATTTGCCAAATATAATCTCGCGAATATCAGGCCATCCACTTCTTATTCGAAATTTCAATTATTTTAGATTTTCACCAACGAAAATATATACTTATGCAATTATTGCTTTATTGGTTGGTTTAATTCTTGCCTTAATTGATTATTACCGTAAGTGGTCAGGTTATCAATTTAGAGTTCACCAGAAACTTTGGGAGCTTGATCGAGTTGCATTGAATATTTCTCATGTCCGAAGCGAAGTCGCTCGGCTCAAAGCCGTGTACCCCGAAGTACACGAATGGGTAAAGATTATTGGATATTCACTCAATAAGCCCTGGCAAGTAGACGAAAAGTTGCTAGAGGTTGCATCAGGGTCAATTAAGAGCGATTCCCTTCCTTATTCAATGCACATTGCCCAGGCATCGGAAGACAATGAAACTGCAATGCTCAGCATAAAAAGATATGCAGCCCAAAAGTACATTGTTCGGGGTTGGCGATCACGAATATTCGCAGATCAGATTGACGTTATTCGTGAGAAGATGGCCTTGCCTACGGATCGATTGAACGTGGACCAGCTGGATCAAGATATTGCTTTTTCGCCGAATGGTCCAAGAGCAATTACTTACTCACTTATTAATGATTCCGATGTGCTGAACCGGGTGGCTTTACGTCAAATTGTATTGCTCGCCACGGAAGTGCAAAGTGAAGCAATTGGTAATTCTCGTCCGCTTGTTTCAGAAAGCAGAGTAGGGCAAGTAAATGCTCTCAAGCAGGTTTCTGATGACAAGGCTGACTTGTCAGTCAGGCCTTGGGATGACTTTCTTATGATGTCATTTGGAGATGACCGACGCCTAGTAAGTCCGCTTAGCGTGAGTGCACTCTCCGATTCAGGACAAATATCGAGTCATCAAAGTCGCGTGGATACTTTTTTCATCGCCCCACAAAGACTAAAGGCTCAAATTAAGAATGTTTCGGAGCGAAATATTCGAACCTATTCTGAATCTGCAAACCTGCCGATGGATATCGTTGTGCGCTTAGATTTCGCAGGTCCCGTACCTTCCGAGGATCTGCTGCTTTTTGCAAAATCAGAGGCGCAAAAACAGGATGACGAACAGGCGGAAATCGTTAAAAATACTCAGAAGCTTAGAAAGCGGGAGTCCGGAATTTAATTATTTCGAACGATCTACGAATGAAATTCCTGAAAAATGTCGGCATGCCTTTAGGGGTGGTAATAATTGTCTTGTCTTTTCTCACCCCTCTAAGCAGTGCCAGGGCAGCAAATGAAAATTGGGATAAATTTCTAAGTAGTCCAGCCGATGGATACAACAAAAGTAATCTCGATGCGAATTTCGATTTAACACAAATTGACCTTGGAGTTAGTTCGGATGTCCCCGATCAGTATGAATTCTTTCTCAATTTTGTAAATCCAATAACTCCGGATCAATTTACGGGTAAAGGTTTTGCAAGTTTATTGTTGGATACAAACAATGACGGAAAAATGGATTTTAGTATCGACACCACCCAAGATAGTTATGAAGGAAATTTTCAGCACGCAGCATTACTCATAGATAGGCATAATGAAGGTAATTCCAAGAGTGACTTATGCGCTGTCACTACCTGGACAAACTTAGATCATTCGGCGAACTGGATTGCGTTTAGCCTTCCAATCCAATGCTTGCCGATGAATTCGACCATTGGAATTCAAGGCTATGCAGACTCGGGTGCGTCCGGAAGTTTCGATTATGCGCCTGAATCAATATGGAAAGTAGACTTGACCGCCGACTCAAACAAAACAGCTAGCGCGCAGGGTACGTCAAATAGCGAAATTCCAAGTGAGGTTTCTTTACCTAGAAGCGTTTTGTCATCTCCAAGTAATCCTCCAGCAGATTTGGCGGGCCTCGCAAATGACCTGACCAAGTCAGTCGTGACAGTTTTTTGTGCGGATGGTCTTGGAAGCGGTTGGTCGGCAAAATCAAAACTGAGTTCGACTTTGAAATCTGAAGGATATCGTTCATACATAATAACTAATTTCCACGTTATCGCTTCGTGTACGGATTCATCATCTATTGAGATGGTTTTACATGATGGAAGCAAGATATCGGGCAAGGTTTGGGCTTGGGATCAAGAACACGATGTAGCGGGAATCTTGACGACTAGCGATGTTCCGCCTCTGAATTGGAGCGGTGGAGCACCACAACAAGGATGGTGGGTTGGAGTTCTTGGTAGCCCACTAGGTCACCCGGGTATTTTGACGACAGGAATAGTCTCGTCTGTTCAGAGCGATCACTCCGGAACGACGACAGCTCCGATTAATCACGGAAATTCGGGTGGCCCAGTATTCGATCGAAATGGGCGAGTCCTCGGATTAGCGACAGCCGTTTACGTCGATTCACAAGGTTTCGGTATATTCAATGGGACTCCAATGCTTTGCGGGAGTGTGATGAAGTGCAACTCGCCAGTGGATGTTTGGGCTGGCTCACCGAATGCTGGAAGCAGCACTGGAGCGTTCCCTCTAAATTGGATACTTGTAGCTGTCATTGGAATCGGTGCACTCGTTGGTGGGGTTACCTTCTACAAGTCTCGAAGTCAGCAAAATGGCTCAGGCAAGTCGACGCACAAGAATTCCTATCAATCTACTTTTCCATCAAGCATTTCCCCCGGCCTCGCGCCACCCCCTCCACCCTCGGGACAAGTTCCCCCATCTCGACCAACTGGTTCAACGCCCCCTCCGTGGGGTTCTTAGATTCATGAAAAGAGGCCCGTATGTTTTGTAATGTGTGTCGTGAAGTAACTGGTGCGGGAAGTTTCTGTCCCCGTTGTGGAAGTCCAGCTTCGGTCGAGGCTAAGTCACCCTCTGGAGTGCCAGTAGTTCCCGCATGGGTTTCCACCCCAAGCCCTCAACCGAAGATTGTTCATAGAGCTTCTTCCAGCGTTGAAGTACCAACGTATTTAAAAGTCACAACTTGGATATTGGGAATCGCAGGAGCATTTTCTGTAGTTGTCATGTGGACAAGTGGATACACATTCTCAGTGCTCGCAATGATGACTGCCTGCATTATGTTAATCGTTGGGATGGTGAGTGGAAATGAATCATGGTGTTTTCCTACCTCACTTATTCTGGTTGCAGATTCCTTCGGTAGCATAGTTGCGCCAATTGATCCAGCGCAGACAACGCTTCTGGGAAATCTAATTTCTACTGGTGCATTTGGATTCTTGACTGTGAAATGGTGGCAGGTAACTAAAGGTTAAGCCACTCTTGCCTTACGCAAGCTTCAATTTCACTTCTTCAGAAACCAACCAAATGTTGCAGAGCTTTGACTAATTTTTTGCAGCGTATGTGAAAGATAAAACCGCGGCGATTGCTACCCAGAATTGATAGGGGAGCAAGAGGGTTCCTATCCAACCCGAGCTTTTGAAAGCCAGCCACGTTAATGGCAGGGTAAGAATTGGAACAAGCAAGAGCGAGAAGGATGCGAAACCAAGGTTGTGAGCTACATAAAATTCGTAAGCCCAAAGCAAAGCCGCAACAACGCTAAGCCCAAAGCAGATTAGCCACACTAACCTGGAAGTTTGAGATGAGCGTGATACCGAAAAAATGGATATTCCCAACATCAAAAAGTTGTAGGGCCAAATGGTTCCAAAGACCCAATCAGGCGGCTGCCATGTAGGCGCTTTGAGGTTTTGATACCAACCACCGCCGGTACTCACCCAGATTCCTGAGCCGACCATATAAATAACCAGCAAAACAAAACCCACAATGATGAATCCAGTGCGCGAAGTCATGCTTTAACTGTAGCTGTGGGCACACTTAATTCACAGGAGTTCTAGGTAGAGTTCAAGCATGTTCCAGAAAATACTAATTGCCGCGCTCGGGTTAACTCTCATTTCCACGCCAGCTTTTGCGATGGGTTCAGGCAATAAGTATCAAGATGCTCAAACTGGACTGAGTTATCAAATTTACCAACCAGGTACAACAGGTGACTTACTTCTTCGCTCATTCAATCTACTTACATGTGGACCGAAGAATGAGCAATCACTTGCAGCAATCTACGGTGAAGATCGATCAATTCAATTCCTAGAAAATGATGCTGCTGTGAAATGTTCAAATCCAGGTTTGGGAGTTCAGGTTGCAACAGCCACCATAAATGGCAACAAAGCCAAGATTGTTGCTTTCTGCGATCCAGCTAATGCTAAGCAGTGGAAGAACTGCAAGACATCAGATATCTCAAATTATGGTGGGTATGCGTTATGGACGACTAAGCCAACTAAATTACTTCATGCAACTTCAATCGAAGTTTTAGTCTCTGGAATTACCTATGCCAATCTCCTAAAGATTGCTCGAGCCATGAAGCCGGTTTCGCAGAAGTAGGCCAGAAGTAGGCCGATAAAGTGATGTGTATTGCAGGACTAGCACTCCATGATTCACCATTGCTTGATAAATACCGGAAGTAGAGCATTCACATGCAGTATTTTGAGGGTATGAGAATTCGTCCCGCTCTTACTGTTGTCGTGTCCCTCTTGCTCATCAGCGGAGTCACGTCGGCAGTGGCCGATACAATAACTCCAACTCGGGATGAGCAAATCGCATCGATTCACTCCAAATATGATCCGATGTTTGAAGACCTTTCAGCGCGCCTCACTAAGTTAGCTACCAAAGTAAAATTAGATACAAATCTTGCTCGCCAATACAAAGCCGTTCTACTTGATTTCACAACCATGCGTGGAACCATCAACGATGGGTTAGCTAGCGCCAATGGTGATGTTGAAGCGATGGGGCAGCTTGCCGAGGAAGAGACTGGTGAATTCAATAGCACCATTTACAACCTCGAGATGGATGCCGCAAGAATCAAAACAATCACCTGCGTGAAAGTGAAGACAATAAAGAAGGTTTCTGGGATAACTCCTAAATGCCCAACTGGTTATAAGAAGAAATAGTTACTTCTTTTCAGCCAACCTAGCTTTCACCATTGCCTGCAGAAGTTTCTCATCAACTTGCCAGTCGTTTGGAACGCCAATAGTTTTCTTCTTCACATCCAACTCTTCCATCTTGGCTAATTTAGGCCCAAAAGTTTCCAGCACGTCTTTGCTCCAGGGAGCCATCAAGATGTGATTTGTTGCCGCAGAGACACCGAAGACGTATTTCGTTTCATCCTTAAGCATCGGCTGATTCCAGGCTATGACTAACTCTAGATCTGGGTATTTGGATGTGATTGCTTTAAAGATTGCTTTGACTGTTTTCACCTGAGCCGGCTTCAGTGTCTTGTAATACTCGGCTGGAGTTTCATACTTTCTGGTAGATGCGGAGCCCCTCGAGTACATGACCAATGCATTGGCATGGGCTTGGGAGAAACCATAATTCTCGCGAAGATAGGCAATCTGGGCCGGGTATTTCTCATCGGCAACTTCGGTCATCACCTTAAACCAGTATGACATTTTCTCGCCGTACTTCTTCTCTATTGCAGGGAAATGGGCTTCCCGATCAGTGCCTGTCATAGCCATATCCCAATAATAATCACGAAAGTGATTTCCACTCGGCCAACGCCATGCATTAGATTCCCCTCATGCTAGGTGGGATTAACAACGACTTGTTCTTAAAAGCCTTCGGTGGCTTTTTTGTTTTGCCTTTTATTATTCTGCTTCTTAAGTGGGCATTTCCATCTAAAAAGGACCCCAAAGCCAAGGCAGAACGCAAAGCACTGAAGAAATCCTTACGCGCACTTAATCGTAAGTAACTGGCAGACTTCGCTCATGAGTCTTGCGATTATTACGGGTGGTTCTCGTGGTCTTGGATTTGAAACGGCGCGCGCACTCAAAGCACAGGGCCATGACATCGTTCTCGTTGCCAAAGATCCAGAGCGCCTAAAGAACGCAGCAAAGCAACTGCAATGTGAGTACCGGGTTGTAGATCTTGAAGATTTAGATCAAGGTAAAGAAACGTTCCAAGAAATTCTTACAACATTTGGCGCCCCGCAGATTCTTGTTCTTGCTCATGGCGTTATGAGTGAAAAGATGTCAAAGACCCTTAGGACTACGACCGAAGAATGGCGCCGCGTTATGGCGATTAATCTTGATTCGGTATTCACTGCAGTGAATGTTCTTGGAGCGCCGATGGCAGAAGCTCGCAACGGTCGCATAATTATTTTTTCAGCTTGCCTTGGTCGTATGTCAGGTCCCGGCAACACAGGAGGATTAGCGCCTTATCGAATTAGCAAAGCAGGAGTCAACGCACTCGTGCGCAATCTCGCTCACGAAACTGGCCAAGGTTCACGAGGTTTACTTGTCGATGCAATCTGCCCAAATCACACACGTACCGACATGGGCGGGCCCGATGCTCCGCTTTCAGTTGAAGAAGGTGCTGATACGGCCATTTGGCTTGCGACAAGAGATTTTGATCCAGCAACGGACAAAACAGGTTTGCTTTGGGAAGAGCGCCAAGTCATAGATTGGTAACACAACTTCTCAGGTTTCTCATACCGTAAAGATGTACTCTCCTAATATGCGAAAAATAATTTCCTCAGCTGTTGTGGCGCTCCTTGCCCTAGTGTTGATTCAAAACCCTGCCTCAGCAATGGGCTCTGGCAACAAATACTCGGATGCCCAAACAGGTGTTAGCTATCAGATATTGCAACCTGGTTCTACCGGTGACCTAACACTTCGCATGTTCAATATGCAATCGTGTGGCGCAGGTAAGGAGCAATGGCTCGCAGCAATCTACGGGGAAACTCGCTCCATTCAATTTCTAGAAACTGATGCTTCGGTAAAATGTTCAAACCCTGGCCTCGGTGTAAAAGTTGCGACAGCGACAATTAACGGGAACAAAGCGAACATCGTTGCTTTCTGCGATCCTGCGAATGCCAAGCAGTGGAAAAACTGTAAGACATCAGATATCCATAACTACGGGGGATATGCGATGTGGAAAGTCCCACCAACAAAGGTATTACACGGAACCGAAGTTGAAGTCCTCGTTTCGGGACTTACTTATGCAGATTTATTGAAGTTAGCCCGTGGAATGAAACCGGTGGGCCGGACTTCTAAATAGAGGGAGGGCCTTAGCGCTCTGACTTATGTCGATCCGCTAGGTTGTCCATGAAAGCAAATAGAACGCCTGAAATAACAAATGTAACGTGAATGCCAATTCTCCAACCTTCACGTGTTGCATCGAATGGACCTTCTTGCATAAAGTCCTTAAGTAACTCGATAACTGAAATGGCAACCAAAGAACCGATGAGTTTGATTTTCAATCCACTGTAATCAACATGTCCCATCCAATGCGGGCGATCTTCAGCACCTTCTGCGACTTTGATTTTTGAAACAAAATTCTCATATCCTGCAAAAAGAACAATGATGATGAGATTGCCGAGTAAGACAGTATCTAAAAGTTCCAAAACTTGGAGTGTTATGTCACTTGCCGAGAGTGAGGTGATATGAGAGATCATGTGCCAGAAAGAGTGGAAGAAACGATACAAAATTGGAAGAAGAGCGGCTAGCAATCCTAGATAAAGAGGGGCTAAAAGCCATCGGCCAGCAAAAATTAATTTTTCAAGAAATTCTTCAACCTTGTTCATCGTTCCTCACTTCAGTCGGATTTTCTAAAGCAGATTCTACAATGTTGTCCCCAGGCAACCCTTAGGAAATCAAAGTATTGGCGAAGATTTGCCAAGCAAGCAACGACTTCGCGATCAGAGAGAGCGTGATGTATGTACGTTCTCCTCGCAGGTAGTCAGCCCACTTGCCCACCTTCTTGTATTGCAACCATTGCACGATGGCGAATGAGTTAAAGAGTGCAAATATTGAAAAAATGATTCCATAGACAAAACCAGGTGCAGACGTGTCGCTTGTGCCGCCAATTGAGAAAACATAGAAGAACAAGGCGATCCAAGGGACTGCTCCAGCTATACAACCGAAAATGAATGGAACCCATCCACCATTTCCTGGAGTTTCGTATTTCTCCTGCAGCCAGCCAAACAAAATCATCGAAGCATTAACGCCGAACAAAGCGATAATTGCTGCCAGCTCGGTTACACCAATGATCTGAGCTATCAAGATAATCATCACGGAAGAGCTAATTGAGTATTCAACCCAGCGGAAGTAATTTCTTTGTGCATTTAGTCCTGCGCTATAACGAGGGAAAAATTTAGGACTGGCAACGATGAAGTGAGCCAACGCCGAGAGGCCAAGAAATATTGCGACTGTTAGTCCCACAGGAGTTTTAAAGAGCACAACGGGGGAACCGAAGGTTGATCCTGGAGGTCCTGACATATATGTCGCGGTAATTGGAAGTGAGAAGTCATTACTTAATGCCAGGACAACAATCATTTGGCCAAGATGCAGGAGGCCTGCTAGGAGGTTAGTCCTGCGCAAACTATTTACTGTGATCTCTTTTCTCATAAGAGAAGGTTAGCGACTTAGCCGTAAAGTTCCCGCTGGGATTTGAACCAATCTGAACAAAAGTATGGGCTAAGAAAACTTCAGAAAATGGCATGGATGGTCATATTTCTATAACACGTCAATAAGAGGCTCAAGTGAGTGCATATCGCTAACCTGGTAGCTATCCTTTGCATAACTTCGAGTAACCGTTATCTAGCCCAAACCAACCGTAGGAATCAATTATATTGGAGAGAATAATGAAGACGAGAATTATATTACTCACGCTCCTGATCGCTTCATTTTCAACGACATCCTCGTATGCGGGACAGTCAGCTGGCGCTGCTTGCAGCAAAGCGGGTCAATCAGTTACGGCAAATGGAAAGAAATTGACATGCTCACTCGTTTGGGTGGCTGCTCCCTCTAAGGCAAAAACAATATCACCGGCTAAGTCTTCTGCTCTCCAAAGCAAATCATTCCAACTTGAAAGCGTTTCCTTCAATTCAGATCTTGGAAGTGCAGGTGCAAACGCTCGAGTAAAGAATATTTCTAATAAGACGAAATCTGCAAGCTTAACAATTACAATCTTTGCAGCAGATGGAAAAACTGTGGCAAATAGCTTAATGGGGGTTGTTAACGCAGTTGGTGCTGGGCAAACGGTAACAGTTACATTTATAAGCGTCACGGGCGATTTGCCGTCTGGTCAATTCAAATATTCATTCCAAGTTGATTCGGAATTCTAACAATATAAAACAAAAGGAGAAATAATATGAGCATAAAAGAGAGATCTGGCGCGGAGAAGTTTTGGTATGCGGTGCTTTGTGTTTGCCTGGGTTCTGGGTATTTTTCAAAAGTGCCTCTGAAGAAAGCTATGAGCGAATACGGAATGTGTGAAATGACCGGGGGGGAGAAGTTTTGGTACGTAGTTCAGTGTATTTGCTTCGGTGCGGGATACTTCCGAAAGGTGGTTTACAAAAAAGGGATGAGCGAAAGCAATGGCTGAATACCGATTCGAGAAGGCCGCCCTCAGACACCGCCTCGGAGGCAAAGCGGTTGATATCGCTATGTACATAGTGACATTTGGAATCGGTTGGTTCATTTGGTCACTAGTGGTGTGGGGACAAGGCCAAACTCCCGGTAAGCAAATTGTGAAGTTACGAATTTACAACAAGGCCACCGGCTCACCTGCTCGTTGGGGCCAGACGGCCATCCGAGAGTTTTGCCTTCCCGCGGTAATTTCAATCGTGGGATGGATTGTTATTGGATTTCTGTCAGTCAATGATTCCATTTTGAATCATCCGGTTTATTTAGGGGTCGTTTACTTGCCCTTTGTAGTAATCACGTTGGTCGATACTTGCTTCATTTTCCGAGGTGAGGCCAAAAATCGATTAGTTGATGTCCTGGCGAAGACAGATGTTCTCAATGAGACAATCCTTGTAGGAGATGCGGCCTAAAAAAGCCCCAAGATTTTCTCTACTATTAATTTGGTTTTCGCTATTGCTTTCCACCCCCACCAAGAGCACGATGTAGTTACCTCCAGCGAAGGGTCTGC
>JBAXIC010000015.1:0-28192 GCA_037138575.1 Actinomycetes bacterium | reverse complement strand
CTTCTTTGGAGCAGCTTTCTTAGCTGCTGCCTTCTTGCGCTTCTTTGGAGCAGCTGGTGCTGCTGCCTTCTTGCGCTTCTTTGGTGCTGCTTTCTTTGCTGCGGCCACGTACTTCTCCTATCGGAATGGTTCGGATCCGTCACCCAAACCTTTTCGTGGATAAGCGTGACATCAATTGAGTAAAAATGCCAACATTTTGTGATAAATATTTAAGTGCGTGTCGCAAATTCTTTTTATTTATTTTTTATGCATTCATGGAAAATTTAATAAATTTTTTAACTGCGAAATCAAAAAGAAATGAAAAAAATATAAAAATTATCCAAATTCTTAGAAAATTAGGAAATCTCTTCCTCGGATTGAGGGTTTGAGCGTGATTTTTCACTTTCAGCGGCTTTTTTGAGGGCAAATTCATCGGTTTTTATGTCGAATTTACGGAATTTTGGAAGCAATAAGGCGAGAACACCTACCGAAATCATGCAGATAATTCCGCCAGCAGTGACAGAAAAAGTTAATGAAAAAGCCGCCGCCATTCCAGCAGCGCGCATCTGTCCGGCTAATGGTCCCAGTGAATATGAGAGCAATTCGATACCAGCAAGTCGGCCGCGCAAATTATCGGGGATAGTTTGATTCCACATCGCTGATCTAAAGAGAGCACTGACCATATCCGAGGCGCCAGCTAATGCTAGAAAAAGCAGTACCAGGGCTAAGTAATTTGTAGCTCCGGCAAGTGCAATAGCTGCGCCCCAGCCAATTGCTGCCCACATAATTGCTCTGCCATAAAAGCGAACATCTTTAGTCCATCCACTAGTTAAAGTCACTGCAATTGATCCAATGGTGCCGGCGGCATATAACAAACCCAGCGCCCAAGGGCTTCCGAGTTGATCTGCCCAAAATGGGATCAGCGCGGTTGGCATCGCAAAGAACATTGCAGCAAGATCGATCAGATAAGTTCCTAAAAGATCCTTTCGTGAAAATGCATATTTAATACCATCAAATAACGCTGCCAGAGATGGCTTTTCAGCCTCTTTTGAGGCCGGGATGTTACTCATTAACGCCAATAAAATTAGCGAAACTACAAAAGTAGCGATGTCAGCGGCATAACCAACGGCTACTGAAAAAGTTGAAATCAAAACGCCACCGATTGTCGGCCCAATGATGACTCCGGCTTGCCAACGAAGACTCATCAACGCTGCTGCAGCAGTCATATCTTCGTGATCGACCAAACGTGGTAAAGCTGCCTGCATCGCCGGTTGTCGAAGCCCACTGACTGCGGCAAATAAACCAGAGACGACGTAAATCAAAATGATGCTGGGTGAACCCACTAAGGAGTTAATCAAAAGCAGGCCCGTGAAAATAAGGGAAAGAGCTTCGGTAATCCAGATTAATTTCTTGCGGTCAATAGCATCGGCCAAAACCCCGCCGTAAAGACCAAAGATAACCAAAGGAACAATCTCAATCAGGCCGCTGATGGCTACGGCAACGTATGAGTTAGTGAGTTCTTTGATTTGAAAGGGAACGGCTACATAGGTAATCATCGAACCGAAATAGGAAATTAATCCGGCCGCCCAGAGGTTTCGAAAATCGGCAGATTTGCGCAGCGGGGATAGATCTATTGCGTATTTAGCCACGGAGGTGAGATTAGTTGAAAGTGTGTTCTGCTGCAGGAAATTGCGCAGTTGCGACATCTGCTGCGAATTCACCGGCCGCTGCCAACATTTCAGATCGCATATTTCGATAAGCCTTGGCCAATTTAGGAGGGTTTTTAGTAATTCCCATCATGTCGGTCCACACCAAGACTTGGGCATCGCAATTAACGCCGGCCCCAATTCCAATCGTTGGAATTTTTAGAGCCGCAGTAATTTTCCTTGCTAATTCGGCAGGGACTAATTCAAGGACAACGGCAAAAGCCCCGGCTTTTTCAAGAGCTAACGCTGCATCAAGAATCGCATCACCGTCGGTACGTCCCTGAACTTTGTAACCGCTTAATAAGTGCACAGCCTGAGGGGTTAAACCAACATGACCCATTACTGGAATTCCGCTGGCAGTTAATTTTTCAACAGTTGCTATATGCGGGCCTTCGATCTTTACTCCCATGGCACCGGCCTCTTTAAAAAAACGCGTGCTAGTTGCCAAAGCTTGTTCGGGGGAGCTTTCATAAGAACCAAAAGGCAGATCTGCAATCACTAACGCGCGCTTTGAGGCTCTGACAACGGCGCGGGTCAATGGAATTAACTCATCGACAGTAACCGGGATGGTGTTGGTTTCGCCCAAGAAATTATTGCCGGCGCTATCGCCCACCAGTAAAACCGGGATTCCTGCTTCATCAAAGATCTCAGCAGTCATCTGCTCGTAAGAGGTCAGCATTGGCCATTTTTCACCACGCGATTTTGCCGATAGTAAATCGGCAATAGTCACACGTCGATGCAGTGCACCACCATACAAAGCTTCCATTTTTTCCTCTCCTCGACGCTGCTAAAAGCAGTCCCCGGGTACATTGCTTAGGGTACCCCCGTTACACTTGAAAAATGAAGTTGTCTGTAGCCCTTGCTCAGATCAATCCGACCGTGGGTGATCTAGTCGGCAACTCGGCTTTGGTTATGGAAAAACTCCAAGCAGCGAAATCTGCCGGTGCCCACATCATCGTTTTTCCAGAGATGATTGTGACTGGATATCCAGTTGAGGATTTAGCACTTCGCCCATCTTTTCAACTTGCCAGTATCAAAGCCGTTGAAGATATCGCTGCACAGATTTCTGGTGACATTGTTGCCGTTGTTGGTTACTTAGACCAAGGCCCGCAAAATGCTGTCGCTATTATTCATGATGGAAAAATCAAGGCCCGCTACGTTAAACGCCACCTACCTAACTATGGCGTCTTTGATGAGTTTAGAAACTTCACCCCTGGTAGCAATGATTTAGTGGTCAGAATTCACGGCGTGGATGTTGCTATCGCAATCTGCGAAGACATCTGGCATTCGATGGACAATCTTGTTGCTCGAACTCCAGGATTAATTGTCGTCCCTAATGGATCGCCATATGAGCGAAATAAAGATGATGTGCGGTTGGCATTAGTTCAGCAGCGTGCCCGTGAAATTAAAGCGCCTCTTGCCTATGTCAACATGACCGGCGGACAAGATGATTTAGTTTTTGATGGCGACACAATTGTGGTTGATAAGACTGGCCAGCAAATTGCAAGGGCGCCTCAGTTTTCCGACACATTGATTATTGTCGAAATTGATTGCGCCGAAGAAAGCGCAACTCCTGATCTAGTGATTTCAACCGATCCAGCTTCGCAATTATTATCGACGGCGGGGGTAGTTGAACCGCGCTTAAGTGATGAAGCAGAGATGTGGCAAGCATTAGTTATTGGTCTTCGTGACTACATCAAGAAAAATCACTTCACATCAGTTCTCGTTGGTCTATCTGGAGGCATTGATTCCGCCCTTGTAGCGGCAATCGCCATTGACGCACTGGGTGCTGGCAAGGTCAATGGCGTTGCGATGCCAAGCAAATACTCATCTGATCATTCAGTTGATGATGCTCAAGCTTTAGCTCTTGCCACAGGTATCGGCTTTAGGACTGTACCAATCGCCCCAATGGTCGATGCCTACATGACTAGCTTGACCCTTAAAGGTATTGCCGAAGAAAATCTTCAAGCCAGAGTGCGCGGAACAACTTTGATGGGGATTTCAAATCAAGAAGGCCACATTGTTTTAGCTACGGGCAATAAGAGTGAATTAGCCGTTGGTTATTCGACCTTGTATGGCGATGCAGTGGGCGGCTTTGCTCCAATTAAAGATATTTATAAAACTGATGTCTGGAGATTATCGAGATGGCGCAATGCGCAGGCAGTGGCTGCGGGTCAAACTCCACCAATTCCAGAGCGATCAATAACTAAAGAGCCAAGTGCAGAACTTCGTCCCGATCAAAAGGATTCTGATTCATTACCCGACTATCCACTACTTGATTCAGTACTTCGTTTATACGTTGACGAGGATCATGGCTTTGATGCACTACTCAAGGATGGCTTTGATGAAGCATTAATTCGCCGAGTAATTTCACTTGTAGATAAAGCAGAGTACAAACGCCGTCAATATCCACCCGGTACGAAAGTTTCAGGCCGGGCTTTTGGTAAAGATCGTCGCTTACCTATGACTTCACGCTGGAATGAGCGCTAATTTTTTTCATTCATCTAGCTAGATGCAAACGATTGGCAACTCGCACTATTTACTGATTTAACTAGAATTGGAAGATGAAATCAATCGTTACTTGGCTTTTTACGCGCAATCGCGTCGTTGATTTCTGCCTCTCTACATCCTGCAGTTGCTAATTATTGTAAGCCCGTTTTATCTGCAGTGAGTTAAATATTTCATTCAATTTATTACATTCAAAGAATCTAGGGAGAATCATGACAACATTTAATACAATTACAGAAGCCTTTGGAAACACACCATTAGTTCGAATTAATAAAATCTCAGATGGCGCGCAGGGCAATGTGTACGCAAAACTTGAGTTCTACAACCCAACTTCATCGATCAAGGATCGTTTGGCCATTGCAATGATTGATGCTGCCGAAGCAAGTGGTGAACTAAAACCCGGTGGAACAGTTGTTGAAGCAACATCCGGAAACACCGGTATTGGCGTTGCCATGGTTGCTGCGGCCCGTGGTTACAAATCAATTTTCACTATGCCTGAATCGGTTTCAAAAGAGCGCCGCAAGTTGATCTTGGCATTTGGTGCAGAACTTGTTTTGACACCCGCGGCAGAAGGAATGAAAGGCGCAGTCGCAGCAGCTGAAAAACTTGGTGAGACTGGCGCAGTTCTTGTTCGCCAATTTGAAAATGAAGCTGGACCTGCGATTCATTACAAGACAACTGGACCAGAAATCTGGCGCGATCTTGATGGAAAAGTCGATGCATTTGTTTCTGGAATCGGAACTGGCGGAACAATTACAGGCACAGGCCGCTTTCTAAAAGAAAAAAACCCAGCTATAAAAGTATTTGGTGTCGAGCCAGCCGCATCACCAATTCTCAATGGCGGAGCACCAGGACCGCACCCACTTCAAGGTATCGGGCCTAACTTCATCCCTAATATTCTTGATCGCACTGTTTATGATGAAATCTTGGATGCAACTGCAGATGATGCGATGAAATATGCACGCCGCGCAGCTGCTGAAGAAGGAATCCTGGCCGGTATTTCTTCGGGTGCAACTCTGTGGGCTGCAATTGAGGTTGCAAAGCGCCCAGAGTTTGCCGGTAAAAATATTGTTGTGATTCTTGCATCATCGGGTGAGCGTTATCTATCAACTGTTTTGTATGCGGACTTGGCTGAATAAAAATGTCAATCCTTAGTCGCATGAAAGAGGATCTTGATAATGCACTAACGCATGATCCAGCAGCACGAAATCGCTTAGAGGTCGCTTTGGCATACCCAGGTGTGCATGCAGTATGGGGGCATCGGATTTCACATTTCTTGTGGAAATCGAATTTAAAACTTCTAGCGCGCATTCATGCCAACGCAGTTCGATTTACAACTGGAATCGAGATCCACCCAGGCGCAACGATTGGTCGTAGATTTTTTATTGATCACGGAATGGGCGTTGTTATCGGTGAAACCACGATCATCGGTGATGATGTGATGTTGTATCACGATGTTACTTTGGGTTCTCGTGGATTTACACATGCAAAGCGCCATCCAACAATTGGCAATAATGTGATTTTAGGCGCCGGAGCACGCATCATTGGCAATGTCACTGTCGGCGATGGTTCTCGCGTAAGTGCAAATCTTGTGGTGACCAAGGATGTTCCCGCACGCTCAACCCTTGAAAGCGCTGAGTTCTACTCCATTTAGTTAGCGCTGACGAGTTAACACGGCCGTAACCTGGTTTTGAAACAATCTTGGTTATGAGCACAGAAATCAGCAAGCAAGAAGAGTTCGTACTTCGCACCCTTGAAGAGCGAAATATTCGTTTCATACGTTTATGGTTCACGGACGTATTGGGCTTTCTAAAATCTGTGGCAATCGCACCGGCCGAATTAGAAAACGCATTTGCTGAAGGAATCGGATTCGACGGTTCTGCAATCGAAGGATTTGCCCGTGTTACTGAATCAGATATGTTGGCAAAACCAGATCCCGCTACTTTTTCGATTTTGCCATGGAGAACTGAAGGTCCAGGTACAGCGCGAATGTTCTGCGACATCGTGATGCCAGATGGTGAGCCATCACCTGCCGATCCACGCAATGTTTTGCGTCGCACTTTAGAAAAAGCGGCTGCAATGGGTTACACCTGTTACACCCACCCAGAAATCGAATTTTTCTTATTCAAAGAAAAACCAGAGGCAGGCAAAGCTCCGGTCCCAGTTGATCAAGGTGGATATTTCGATCACACACCAGCAGTTGTAGGTCATGATTTTCGTAGACAAGCAATTACATTATTAGAAGCAATGGGAATCTCTGTTGAGTTTTCACATCACGAAGGCGCCCCAGGCCAACAGGAAATTGATCTGCGTTATGCCGATGCATTAAGCACGGCAGATAACATCATGACTTTTCGCCATGTCATTAAAGAAGTAGCGATGGATCAAGGTTTCCATGCATCATTTATGCCTAAGCCATTTACCGATCATCCAGGTAGTGGAATGCATACTCACGTATCTCTTTTTAAGGGTGAAGAAAATGCTTTCTATGATCCAAAGGCTGAGTTAAATCTCTCGGCAGTAGGTCGTTCATTTATTGCAGGCCTTTTGAAGCATGCTCCAGAAATCACAGCCATAACAAATCAATGGGTAAATTCTTACAAGCGTTTACATGGTGGGGGAGAGGCACCAGCATTTGTTAATTGGGGTCCCAGTGATCGTGGCGCATTGGTACGAGTTCCTATGTATAAGCCTAAAAAGGAAAACTCAACACGAATTGAATTTAGATCTCCCGATACTGCCTGCAATCCCTATTTAGCCTATGCCGTGATGTTGGCTGCAGGACTCAAGGGCGTTGAAGAGGGCTATGTTTTGCAGGATTCTAAGGATCCAGTTTCACTTCCATCTAACCTCAACGAAGCCATCATCGAGATGGAAAAAAGTGAATTAGTCCGTGAAACTTTAGGTGAGCATGTCTTTGAATATGTTCTACGAAATAAGCGCGCCGAATGGCAGGACTATCGCCGCCAGGTAAGTGCCTACGAATTAGATCGCTATTTGCCAGTTCTTTAATTTAGTGATGCGCGATGTTCTTGATCGTGATCAAGAATCACTTGGAGCATGGATTCAATACTCACTTCACCAAAAGTACGGTGCTGGGCAAGTGCGCCTCTCTCTTCAACCGAGAGCCCATTCAGATAACTCTGCATAGCTCGCCTGCTTGCAATTAAATTCAATTGTGCATCTTCTAAAGAAACGCCTGAATATTTTTTCTGCGTTCCCTCTGCATCTGGTTCCCACCATGAAAGTTGCGGGACTGCAGCGTTAATATTCATGGCATTTCGCATCATTTCAAAACGTGGCATCCAAACTTCTGTATCCACATCAACAATATGGCCAAGAATTATTGAAGGGCTCCAACCTTCGCCATTCCAGCGCGAATTGTCAGCATCAATGCAGATGGATTCAGCCGACTCAACAAGGGCCGTAATTTGATTGTTAAACGTTGTCATAAGGGTTGAGTTTAAGCGATAGTTTGCCCATTAAAAGGGTTAAGCGTTACCGTTAGCACGTGAACTTCCCGAAGCAGGTACCTTCGTCGATGCCAGTGCATCGCTATGAACCTTTTCACCCCGTAGATCTTCCAGATCGCACCTGGCCCAATAAGAAAATTACTAAAGCACCCAAGTGGTGTTCAGTTGATCTTCGCGATGGAAATCAAGCGTTAATTGATCCGATGGACACCCCTCGCAAGCTAGCGATGTTCAAACTATTAGTGGCCATGGGTTACAAAGAGATAGAAGTTGGTTTCCCTAGTGCGAGCCAGACTGATTTTGATTTCGTACGCAAAATTATCGATGAAGATTTAATTCCTGATGATGTTGTAATTCAAGTTCTGACTCAGGCCCGTGAGTCCCTCATTGTTCGTACATTTGAAGCGATCAAGGGCTCGAAGCAGGCAATCGTTCACTTATATAACTCAACTTCTACTTTGCAACGCCGCGTTGTTTTCGGTCTCGATAAAGATGGCATCAAAAAGATTGCAACCGATGCCGCAAAGATCTGTTTAGATTTAGTGGCAACCGTTCCTGAAACGAAAGTCTCATTTGAATATTCACCTGAGTCATATACGGGAACCGAACTTGAGTTTGCCGTTGAAGTTTGTAACGCAGTAAATGATGTCTGGAAGCCAACACCGCAATGGAAGACGATCATGAATCTTCCAGCAACCGTTGAAATGGCTACTCCAAATGTTTATGCCGACTCGATTGAATGGATGTGTCGTCATTTAAATAATCGCGACAGCGTGATTGTTTCTCTGCATCCTCACAATGACCGAGGCACTGGTGTTGCAGCTGCTGAACTTGGTTACCTAGCTGGCGCCGATCGCATCGAAGGAACATTGTTTGGAAATGGCGAACGTACAGGCAACGTCTGCCTTGTAACCCTTGGAATCAACTTAGTTACTCATGGAATCGATCCACATATTGATTTCTCAAATATCGATGAAGTGCGTCGCACCGTTGAGTACGCAAACCAACTTCGCGTACCTGAGCGCCATCCTTATGGTGGTGACCTTGTTTTCACTGCATTTTCTGGTTCGCATCAAGATGCAATCAAAAAGGGTTTTGATCATTTAGCCCGTGATGCAAAAGCTGCAGGCAAAGAAGTACGTGATCACACATGGGCAATTCCATATTTACCAATCGATCCGCTAGATATTGGTCGAAGTTATGAAGCGGTCATCCGCGTGAATTCACAGTCAGGTAAAGGTGGGGTTGCGTATCTGATGAAGAATGAGCATCACCTTGATCTCCCACGACGTCTGCAAATTGAGTTTTCAAAAAATGTTCAAGCTAAAACCGATGCTGAAGGTGGCGAAGTAAGCTCTGAAGATTTATGGAACATCTTTGAAGATGAGTATTTGCCAACCGAAAGTGCGCCTTGGGGGCGTTTTCGTCTTAAAGGTTTAAGTCAGACATCAACCCTGGGCGAAGATGTACATCTGAGTGTTTCGATTACCGACCGCGGAGATATGCAAGAACTCAAGGGCCAAGGAAATGGACCAATCGCAGCTTTTTGTAACATATTACAAAGCTATGGAGTTGACGTACGAGTTCTAGATTATTACGAGCATGCACTTTCTGCCGGTGGAGATGCATCGGCAGCTGCCTACTTGGAGTGCGCAATCGATGGCGATGTCTTCTGGGGAGTTGGAATCGATCCAAACACCACCACGGCTTCACTTAAGGCTGTCGTGTCTGCCATAAATCGCGCAATCCGCTAAACAACGCACTACCTTTGCCCGTATGAGTTTGTATCGGGATGAAGCCATTGTGCTGCGCACCCAAAAACTCGGAGAAGCTGATCGCATCATCACAATGCTAACTAAGGATCATGGCCGTATTCGCGGCGTAGCAAAAGGCGTACGGCGCACTATGTCTAAATTCGGCGCACGCCTTGAACCAGGAAGTCATGTCGATATTCAACTTCATGTTGGTAAAACTTTTGACACAGTGACCCAAGTAGAAGCAGTTATGAACTATGGAGAAGCAATAACTCAGGATTATCAGCGCTGGACGGTGGCTTCAGCAATCCTTGAAGCTGCCGAAAGATTTTCGCCAAGCGAACATGAACCGGCCCTGCAAGAGTTTCAATTAGTAGTGGGTGCAATGAAAGCGCTAGCTGAAAATAGATACGAACCTCTATTGATTCTCGATGCCTTTTTACTTCGTTCGTTAGCCGTTGCCGGATATGCGCCTTCGATGACAATTTGTTCCAGGTGCGAAAAACCTGGTCCTCACAGATATTTCTCTTTAGTTGGTGGTGGATCAGTCTGCAATGACTGTCGCCCTTCGGCTTGTGCAACACCAGCTATTGAAACTCTGCAGCTTATGGGCGCACTGATAAGTAGTGATTGGGAAGCTGCCAGTGCTAGTGAAGGAAAGTATCGCCGTGAGGCTAGTGGATTAATCGCGGCTTACTTACAATGGCACCTAGAACGGGGTTTAAGGAGTTTGCCGATGGTTGAGAGAGTATGACGATTCATATTCCTAATCACGTCGCCGTTGTGATGGATGGCAATGGCCGTTGGGCTAAACAACGCGGACTTGCGCGTACAGCAGGACATGAAGCTGGCGAAGCCGCACTCTTTGATGTTGTTGAAGGCGCAATTGAATTTGGAGTTAAAGAGTTAAGTGCCTATGCATTTTCAACTGAAAACTGGCGACGTTCACCAGATGAAGTGAAGTTTTTGATGGGATTTAATCGAGACGTGATCCGCAGACGCCGTGATCAGATGAATGAGCTTGGCGTGCGAGTGCGTTGGGTTGGTAGACCAAAACGACTCTGGAGCAGCGTTATTAATGAGCTTGAAGAAGCCGAAGAGTTAACAGCGAAAAATAAAGTACTGACACTAAACATGTGCGTTAATTATGGGGGGCGCGCAGAGATTGTAGATGCCGCTGCAGAGTTAGCGCGAGATGTTAAACGTGGCACAATCAAAGCCGATGCAATTACTGAAAAAGTATTTGCGAAGTATCTTGATTCTCCAAAAATGAGTGATGTTGACCTGTTTTTACGCTCATCGGGTGAACAACGCACTAGCAATTTCTTGCCTTGGCAAAGCGTTTACGCCGAACTAGTTTTTATGGATGTCTTATGGCCTGATGTCACGCGAAAAACATTATGGAAAGCAATCGAAGAATACTCACAAAGAGATAGGAGATTTGGAAAGGCTTAAGATGCGGCCACTACAGCCCACATAACAAGTACGCCGATTGCAGTCATAACTAAAGTCCAACGAGATTCATGACGCGAGTGAGCTTCCGGTAAAATATGCGAAGTCGCAATATAGATAACAAAACCAGAAAAGAGTGCAAGGTAGAGCGCTAAGTATTTATCATTAAGTGCAAGGTAAGTTCCAAGAGTTGCTCCACCAATTCTGGCAACAGCATCTACGGCTAAAAGATACTTGCTCGATTTAGTCCAATGGCCACTCTTAACCAACATTGAAACTGTGTTTAGTCCATCGCTAAATGCATGAACAACTACTGCTAGAAACACGGCGATGCCAAGAGCCGTACTTACACGGAAAGCAACTCCGAGGCCCACCCCATCTAGAAATACATGGCCTCCCATGGCAAGGGCGCCGATAGTTCCTGAAATTGTGTGGTGCTCGTGATCGTGGCCGTAATCAGATTCAACGGGTTCGTGAGAACCGAAAGATCTCTCCAGAATATGTAAAAGTAAGAATCCGCCAAGAATGGCAACCGAGACAACAGGAACTCCAGCGATGAGATCTGTATTCATTGAAAAAACCTCAGGCAATAAGTCAAAACCGACCAGGCCAAGTAGTAATCCAGCTGAAAGTCCAAGGACCAAATGAAAACGATCGCGCGATTTAAATGCTAAGACACCGCCAGCAGTCGTGGCCGCCACAGTAAATATGGCGAAGAGAATCGCTAAGTTCATTGTTTTAGGGTATCGCGATTAGGCTATCTCTCATGATCGCAATCGCCCGCTTCACCGTTGCCCTCGGCGATGCCGCAGAATTTGAATCAGATTTATCTATCGCACTCGATGCCTTTTCGGCGTGCGCCGGCTTCGTAAAGGGCGATTTTGGCCAAAATCTCGATGATTCAACGCTCTGGACATTGGTGACTCATTGGGAAAATGTCGGGTCTTATCGCAGAGCATTGAGTAATAATGAAGTGAAAATGCATGCAATTCCAACTCTGGCCCGCTCAATCGATGAGCCAGGTGCGTATCAACGCCCCGAATAGCGGGTAAAATCGCCTTCACGCTAAGTAACACCCGTTGCTTTTCGCCGACAGCCAGCCGGATGGAGAATATTGTGGCAATGGATCGTTTAGAAAATATCGTTGGATTATCAAAGCGTCGAGGATTTGTTTTTCCCTCCTCTGAAATTTACGGCGGATTACGCGCTTCCTGGGATTACGGCCCACTGGGAGTTGAGTTAAAAAATAACGTTAAGCGCCAATGGTGGAAATCCATGGTTACCGGACGCGAAGATGTAGTCGGTCTTGATTCATGCGTCATCTTGGCAAAAGAAGTCTGGGAAGCATCTGGTCACTTAGAAACTTTTAGTGATCCACTTACTGAGTGCACTTCATGCCACAAGCGATATCGCGCTGATCATCTTGAAGAAGCCTATGAAGCAAAACATAAAAAAGCTCCTGCATCTTTAGCTGAAATCAACTGCCCCGCATGTGGAAACAAAGGTCAGTTCACTGCGCCTAAACAATTTAGCGGAATGCTAAAGACTTTTCTTGGACCAGTTGAAGATGAATCAGGTCTTGCATATTTGCGCCCAGAAACTGCGCAGGGGATTTTTATTAACTTTGATCAAGTGATGACGACATCACGCAAGAAACCACCTTTTGGAATCGGTCAGATTGGTAAATCTTTCAGAAATGAAATTACTCCAGGAAACTTTATTTTCCGCACACGTGAGTTTGAGCAGATGGAGATGGAGTTCTTTGTAGTTCCAGGAACCGATGAAGAATGGCATCAATACTGGATTGATACGCGCATGGCTTGGTACACAGGTCTTGGAATTAATCCAAATCGCTTACGAATTTTTGAGCATCCAAAAGAAAAGCTCTCTCATTATTCAAAGCGCACGGCAGATATCGAGTACAAATTTGAATTTGCCGGCACCGAATGGGGCGAGCTTGAAGGTATTGCTAACCGCACTGATTTCGATCTAAAAGCCCACTCTGCAGCATCAGGTAAGGATCTCTCTTACTTTGATCAAGAAAAGGGCGAACGTTGGACACCTTATGTAATCGAACCAGCAGCAGGTGTTGATCGCTGTGCGCTAACTTTCTTGATGGATGCATTTACTGAAGATGAAGCCCCAAATAGCAAGGGCGAGATGGAGAAGCGCGCTGTGTTAAAGCTTGATCACCGTTTAGCGCCGATTAAAGCTGCGGTCTTGCCGCTTTCACGTAACGCAGATCTTTCACCAAAGGCACGAGACTTAGCTGCGCAACTTCGCAAGAACTGGGCCATTGATTTTGATGATTCAGGTGCGATTGGCCGTCGCTATCGCCGTCAAGATGAAATCGGTACCCCATACTGCATCACCATCGACTTTGAGACACTTGAAGATCATGCAGTAACAATTCGCGATCGAGACACAATGGCGCAAGAGCGTATTGCACTTGATCAAGTTGAAGCTTGGTTGGCACCGCGATTACTGGGCTGTTAAATCCACTTCGCCTGCCATTAGCAAGCGGAGATCACTTAATCGATCCTCCCGTAGTACTTGCTCCTATGGCCGGGATTACCAATGCACCTTTTCGCACACTGTGTCGCGAACAAGGTGCTGGTCTATTTGTTTCTGAAATGGTTACTGCCCGTGCACTCATAGAGCGACGTCCTGAAACTTTGCGAATGATTGTTCCTGGCAAAGATGAATGGCCACGTTCGGTTCAGTTATATAGCGTTGATCCAACAACTATGCGCGCGGCAGTAACAATGATTGGAAAAGAAAACTTAGCAGATCACATTGATATGAACTTTGGTTGCCCGGTCCCGAAAGTTACTCGCAAGGGTGGGGGCGCAGCTCTTCCATATAAGCGCAAACTTTTTTCAAATATTGTTCAAGCTGCCGTTGAAGCGGCGAAACCATTTGGCATTCCCGTAACGGTAAAGATGCGCATTGGAATCGATAGTGATCACCACACATTTTTAGAAGCTGCACAATCAGCTGCAAATCTAGGTGTTGCGTGGGTTGCACTGCATGCACGAACAGCGGCGCAAATGTATGAAGGTAAATCAGATTGGTCGGCAATTGCGCAGTTAGTTGAGCATTTAAAGCCAAGCGGAGTGCCGGTTTTAGGTAATGGTGACATCTGGTCGGGCAATGATGCAGTGGATATGGTCAATCAAACTGGTTGCGCTGGTGTTGTTGTTGGCCGCGGATGTTTAGGGCGTCCCTGGTTATTTGCAGATTTAGTTAGTTCACTGCAAGGTAGTGAAAAAGAGATAACACCTACTTTGCATGAAGTGCGAGAGGTAATGTTTCGCCACGCAAATCTAATTGTCGAATATTTAGAGTCCGAAGATCGCGGAATGCGAGATATGCGTAAACATATGGCCTGGTACTTAAAGGGTTTCAGAGTTGCTCGCGAAATCCGTCATGATCTTGGCATGGTGTCATCATTAGAAGAGATGCGGACCCTTCTTGATCAATTAGATGATCAGCCTTATCCAGTTGAAGTTGGCGATAAACCACGTGGTCGCACAAGTCATGGTCGCCCACCCACTCTGCCCGATGGTTGGCTCAATGATCCCGATGAACTAGTTCATGTAGAACTAGAGGATGCGTTTTCAGGCGGATAAATGTTTCTTTTTAGATGGCTGCGCCGCACAATTACATTAATTCTAGTAATTGCATTAATTGCACCTGGATATGCAGTCTCACAAGTGTGGCGTGCTGCAAAGAATCCAATCGTTCGAAATGCAGATGTCATAGTGGTATTAGGAACCGCCCAGTTAAATGGAAAACCCGGCGAAGCCCTTGAGGCTCGATTGACAGAAGCAAAGCGAATTTACGACTTAGGTTATGCGCCAACAATTATTACCGTTGGTGCAGGTGCACCAGGTGATCGCACAACAGAGGCAGCATCAGGAAAAGCTTGGCTACGTTCACATGGAATACCTGCAAAGAAAATTATTGCAATTGAAGAAGGGCGCGACACTTTAGTAAGCACAAAGGCATATGCCGCACTTATGAAGAAGCGCTACGTTAGTGATGTCATCATCGTTACCGATCCATACCACTGCAAGCGCGCTATGACGATGGCAAATGATCAAGGCATTGTTAGCACTTGTTCGCCAGTAAGGACTGGCCCAAACACCATCGCGAACTCTGGATATAAGTATTTACTGCGTGAAGCAGGTGCGTATTTGGTCTATATAACTCTCGGCCGCAGGGGCATCCAAGTCAGTGATCATTTACCCGGCGCCGACATCGTCACTAAGGTTATGCCGTGACGTACAGCCAGCATGATCAAGAACGTTTTCTTGACGAGCCAGCTAAACGTGCTGGGCGCACCGAATTCATGCGAGATCGCGCACGAGTGATTCACTCTGCGGCATTACGTCGCTTAGCAGCTAAAACTCAAGTAGCCGTGCCTTGGGAAAATGATTTTCAACGAACTCGCTTGTCACATTCACTTGAATGCGCACAGATTGGTCGCGAACTCGGAGAATCACTTGGCGCTGACCCTGACTTACAGGACACCGCATGCCTTGCCCATGATTTAGGGCATCCACCTTTTGGTCACAATGGTGAAGAAGCGTTAGCTGAAATCGCTGCGGATTTCGGTGGCTTTGAAGGAAATGCCCAAAGTTTTCGTTTGTTAGTTCGCCTAGAAGCCAAGACCGTTGATGCAGGTGGAAAATCTATTGGCCTTAATTTAACGAGAGCATCTTTGGATGGTGCCACAAAATACCCATGGCCACGTTCGCAAAATCCACGCAAGTTTGGCGTTTATGATGATGATGTAGATGTTTTTACTTGGATGCGCCAGGGCGCACCAATCGATAAGAAATGCATTGAAGCGCAGATTATGGATTGGTCTGATGACTGTGCCTATTCAGTTCATGATTTAGAGGATGCAATCTTTGCGAATCAAATATCAGTGAAAAATTTTGATACTGATTTTGCAGAAATCTATACCGTCATGACCAGAGATTATGGAAGCGATGCGACAGCGCAGGAAGCGATAGATGCCCATAAGCGTTTATCTTCCCTTTCTGCGTGGCCACATTATTACGATGGAACGCATCGCTCACTCGCTCGTCTTAAAGATTCAACTAGTCAGTTAATTGGCCGCTTTGTATTAGCTGCCGAGTTAGAGACCCGCAAAGTTCATGGTGATGGACCTCTGTCTAGATACATCGCCAATCTTGAAATCCCTCGTGAACAGTTGGTCGAAGTTGATTTCCTAAAAGCCATTGCTGGGCACTACTTAATCAACGCGGCGCATTCGCAAGATCGTTATGCAAAACAGCAGATTATTGTCAGCGAGTTAGTTGAAATGCTTTTGGCATGTGCCCCAAGAGAACTCGATTCATTCTTCCTAAAAAGTTGGGATGAAGCAGCAGATGAGACCGCGCGTATGCGTGTGGTCATCGACCAAGTTGCCGCTCTTACCGACCCTGGTGCATATGCCTTACACGCACGTTTATTGGCTTCTCGTTAAGATGAGCGCATGAGCGGGCGTATTAAGGATGAAGATGTTGCATACATCCGCGAACGTGCACCTATCGATGAAATCGTCGGTGAGTATGTCCAATTAAAAAACGCTGGTGGTGGACAGAAAAAGGGACTTTGCCCTTTTCATGATGAAAAATCTCCATCTTTTCACGTAACGCCAAGTAAAGGATATTTCCACTGCTTTGGCTGCCAGACTGGCGGAGATGTAATTGCATTTCTTATGAAGATTGACCATTTAACTTTTACTGAAACTATCGAACGTCTGGCAGACCGCATGGGCTACACATTGCGCTATGACGAAGGTGGTCCAAGTACACCAACATTTTCAGCAGGTGCGCGATCTCGTTTAATTGCAGCTAACACTGAGGCTGCACGTTTTTATCAAGAACAACTCAACACTTCACCGGATGCAGCGCATGGCCGTGACTTATTAACTAAGCGCGGATTTGATAAGGCTGCATGCCAACTATTTGGCGTGGGTTTCGCACCAGATGAATGGGATGCACTTACTAAACATCTTCGTGGGCTGGGATACAGCATCGATGAGTTAGAGACAGCTGGACTTTCTAAGATGGGGCAGCGAGGGCCAATCGATAGATTCCGTAACCGCCTTACCTGGCCAATTAAAGATATCTCTGGGGATGTAGTTGGTTTTGGTTGTCGCAAATTAGCAAGCGATGAAGAAGATCAAGGTCCGAAATATCTCAATACCCCAGAGACGCCGGTTTACAAAAAGAGTCAAGTTTTATATGGTCTTGATGTAGCTAAAAAGGAGATCGCAAAGAAGCGCCAGGCAGTCATTGTTGAGGGTTACACCGATGTGATGGCGGCCCAATTAGCTGGAATCACAACAGCCGTTGCAACGTGCGGCACAGCATTTGGCGCAGACCATATCCGGATATTGCGTAGATTATTGATGGATGATGATTCATTTAGAGGCGAAGTTATATTCACTTTCGATGGCGATGCCGCAGGGCAAAAAGCTGCGCTTCGCGCATTCACCGAGGATCAAAAATTTGTTACACAAACATTTGTGGCCGTTGAACCAGATGGTTTAGATCCCTGCGAACTTCGTCAACAAAAAGGCGACCTTGCGCTTCGCGATTTAATTGCCCGCAGAGTTCCTTTATTTGAATTTGCTATTCGCGCTGAACTTGCACACCATAAATTGGATAGTGCAGAAGGTCGAGTTAATGCACTGAATGCCGCGGCCCCACTTGTTTCGCAAATTCGCGACAAATCTTTACGACCCGAGTACACCCGCTTGTTAGCAGGATGGCTTGGCACCGAAGTTGAGATAGTTTCTAAAGCGGTCGCACAAGGGGTGAAGAATCAACCTAAGGTTCAAGATTCAACTGAATCTGCGAATGAAGAGACTAATGCTTGGAGACCTGATCCCAACGAAGCAAGATTGATTCTCGAACGCGAAGTCTTAAAAGCGCGATTGCAAGAGGCCGCTCTTTTTACCGGATCTTTGTGGAGCGAGATAGAGCCAGGAGCATTCACGCATCCGGCATATCGCGAATTACGAAAAACCATCGATGAAAATGAGAATATTTCACCTCAATCTATTAGTGATGAAAGAATCAAGATGCTCTTCACTGAGTTGTCGGTTGAACCTATTCGCGCAGATGGAAAACCCTCAGCTGCATACGTTGTTAGTATCACCGCCAGGTTGCGAGAAGTGGCAATATCGCGATCTATTGCAGAATTAAAATCATCGCTTCAAAGACTCAACCCAGTTGAAAATGAAATTGAATACAACGCAGCCTTTGCCCAACTTGTGGCCCTAGAAAGTGCCCGTCGAAATCTGCATGATTTGGCGCTCGGAGGGCTATAAAAACCCTCAATTTCGGCCAAGGCGCATGGGTGCGCTAGAGTTTGCGCTTGCACACGTAATCCCTGATAGCTCAACGGCAGAGCAGTCGACTGTTAATCGACAGGTTCTTGGTTCGAATCCAAGTCAGGGAGCTTTTCATTCGGCATTTTCACAGGTGCAGCCTTTACTATGCAGCATATGAGCATGGTACAAAACTACTTAAAGACGGCAACAAACTCTTGGCGTACTCAGTCCTCTGGATTACGCGTAATGCGGCTTTGGCTAGGAATAACTTGGATCTATGCGGGTTGGAATAAAGCATCAGACTCTGGATTTCTAACTGCTGGTTCTCCTACCTATATCGGCACTCAGTTATCTGGTTATTCAACGCAGTCACCTGTTGGTTTTGTATTCAATAAGTTAATTGAACATGCAGTTTTAGTTGGTGGCTTTGTAATGATTTCAGAGTTTGCGATTGGATTAGCAACTCTTTTATGGGTTGCGCCACGCCTGACTGCTTTTGGTGGGTTTTCAATGTCTGTTGGCTTGTGGCTGGCAAGTAGTTTTCATGCATCGCCATATTTCTTGGCTAGCGATAGCGCCTATGCAGTTTTGTGGTTGTCATACCTTTTACTTCTAACTAATAAAGGAAAGCGAAAGGGTTTTGAAATGTCGTTAGAACGCCGGGGAGTCTTACGTGTTGGTTTAACTGGAGCAATCGCGCTCGCTTTTGCGGGTTTGGGTAGAAGCTTGGCTAAGGCTTCGCCTTCTACCAACAACTCGGCAGCATCTTCCTCTGGAGCAAAGATTATTAAATTGGCCTCACTTAAAGTTGGCGCTACTCATAATTTTGTAAGCAAGAATGGCGCCCCAGCGGTTCTCTTTAGAACAAATACGGGAGTGTTTGCATACTCTGCAATCTGTACTCACCAAGGTTGCACGGTCGCATATTCAGGGGCAAGCAAGACGCTTAAGTGTCCATGCCATGGCGCAGAGTTTGACCCTTATAAATCGGCAAAAGTTGTTAATGGCCCAGCGCAATCACCATTAGCTAAAGTCAAGGTCTCTGTGAGTGGTGCTTGGGTAATCGAAGCGTAACTTCGGCGAAACATACTCGGGGTATTCTTTAGCCATGGCCCTATTTCGTCTCAACGTAGTTCTTCCAGATCGCCCTGGTTCACTTGGTCTACTTGCATCTGCAATTGGAGCAGCAGGTGGTGACATTCGCGGCTTGGTTGTTATTAAATCTGAAGACGGACGTGGTTACGATGATATTACTGTTGCGGTTCCTGGCAGCGATCCAACTGACCTTCTAAATGTTTTGGGAGCAATTGGTGGGGTGGAAGTAGTGTCAATTACCCCCGTTGAATAACCTGCGCACCCTGGCTTGGAAGTGATGTAAAAAAGCGTGGTGCTTTAAATTTATTTTCCGAAAATGCTTTTTCAACCGCTGCAATAGTTGCTTGAGTGCGTGCAGCATGAATCAACGCAATTGCGCTTCCGCCAAATCCGCCACCAACCATACGAGCCCCGAGTGCACCAGCGGAAATTGATGCATCAACTGCAGTATTGAGTTCGGCGCAAGAAACGGCGTAATCATCGCGAAGTGATGCATGGGATTGATTGAGTAATTGACCGAGTACAACAAAATCTTTGGATTCTAGAACTGTTACAGCATCCATTACTCGCTGCATTTCAGTAACGGCATGACGTGCGCGAATAAACTCAGTTTCAGTTAATAGATTTTGTGAAAGATTAAGTTGATCAAGAGTTAGTTCGCGCAAAGAATTAATTGAAAGTTTTGCCACCACTGATTCACATGATGCACGGCGTTCGGCATACCCACCGTCAGTTAATGAGTGGTGCGCCTGGGTGTCAATAATTAGCAGTTCGAGGTCGCTAGATGCAACATCAAATGAGATGTTCTTAGTTGAAAGATCACGGCAATCTAAAAGTAGGGCAGAACCTGCATGAGCCATTAGTGACACAGATTGATCCATGATTCCGCATGGAACGCCAACATAATCATTTTCAGCTTTTTGTGTCAGGCGCGCTAACTCTTCAAGAGAGTATCCAAATGAGAAGAGATGATTAAGAGCAGTCGCAACAGAACATTCCAAGGCAGCCGATGATGATAAACCTGCACCCAAAGGAACATGCCCGTCGATCATGATGTCGATTCCTGACGTTAGACCCATTGCCCAAATAACTCCCAATGGATAGCGCTCCCATTCACCTTTTAAGCCAGGCCTAATTGCATCAAGATTATGTTCGACTATTTTGTTACGTCGCTGCATAGATGTGATTCGAACTTTTCGATCATCGCGCACGCGCACAGCCGCAAATGTTCGATCACTAATTGCAAAGGGCAGAACAAAGCCATCGCTGTAATCGATATGTTCACCAATCAAATTAACTCGACCCGGTGCCGCTGCGATTATGTCGGGGGCTGCGCCAAAGGTTTCAGCAAACTTTGTATCGATAGATGACATCAGGTACCTAACTAAATGAGGCCAAAGTGTCGGCAACCATCGCTTCGATTCCCCGAGTTGGGACCCAGCCAAGTTTGGACTTGGCCTTATTAATATCGGCGATTAACACCGCAGGATCACCGGATCGACGAGGTGAATCAATCGTTGGAATTTCAAATCCTGCTGCTTTTGATGCAGCTGCGACAACTTCACGAACCGAGTATCCATCGCCGCTACCTAGGTTATAAATCTCGTGTACACCTGGCTGTAATGATTCAAGCGCTTTGATGTGTGCATCGATGAGATCCACGACATGAACATAGTCACGAACACATGTTCCATCTGCAGTTGGCCAATCACTTCCAAATATCTTTACTGGATTATCAAAAGTGCTGCGCAGAACATTTGGAATTAAATGCGTCTCTGGATTATGTCGTTCGGCAAGCCAACCTCTTGTTGATTTAAGTGAACCGGCGACATTGAAATAGCGAAGCGATGCAGCGGCAATTCCACGAGTGGCAGATTCGGATGTAATCATCTGATCTATGGCAAGTTTTGTCGCGCCATATGGATTTGTAGGATTAGTTGCGGCAGTTTCAACAATTGGCACAACCTCAGGCTCACCGTAAGTGGCTGCAGATGAGGAGAAGACAAGTTTTGTTACGCCACTTTTATGCATTTCGTTTAGCAAATTACGAGAACCATCTACATTTACTCGGTGATAGAGGTCGGGTTTTTCGACGGATTCGCCAACAAGCGACTTTCCTGCAAAGTGAATGACGGCATCCACGCCGACTAGAGCCTGCGCTAAATCACCGGCTATTAATAGAGAACCTTGGATAAAACTGACCCCGGCCGGGACTGTATCGGCATGTCCTGTACTGCAATCATCGAGGATCGCAATCTCATAACCTTGTGACAACAAAACATCAACAGCCGTTGACCCTATATAGCCGGCACCACCAGTAACTAATACGCGCATCACAAAACAACTTCGCGAAGTTGGGCAGCTGATTGTTCTGGGCGCATGTCCATAATAAATGCACCCATCGCAGATTCAGAACCAGCTAGATACTTCAATTTTCCTGGAGCACGGCGAACACTTGTTATCTGCCAGTGCAGACGTAGTACGTCACGGCCAACACGTACCGGTGCCTGGTGCCATGCCGCGATATAGGCCATGTCGATTCCAAATACGCCATCAAGGCGCTTCATTACTTCAAGTGCAATGGGCGCAAAGGCTTCTCGATCTTCATCAGTTAATCCAGTTAAATCTGCGACAGGATTAAGTGGAGCCACATGAATTTCAAATGGATAACGAGCAGCAAAAGGAACAAAAGCGATCCAGCGCTCATTTCGAGCGATAATTCTTTCACCATCACGGATTTCACGGGCAACAACTTCATCAAATAAAACTTTACCAGTTGTATCTTTGTACTTATTTGCAGCGGCTAACATTTTTTCTACGCGTGGTGGAATAAATGAGTAAGCGTAAATCTGTCCATGTGGGTGAGTTAACGTCACTCCAATTTCTTCACCACGATTTTCAAAAGGCGCGATATGTTCGATGAAATTCTCTGTTGAAAGTTCGGCAGTTCGATCGATCCATGCCTCAAGTAATACGCGAACGCGATTTGGAGTTAAATCTTTAAATGCATTTCCATGCTCGGCAGTAAAACAGATAACTTCACATTTTCCCGCGGCGGTTCCCAAATCGGTATCAGGGCCAACTTGATCAGGCAACGCCCAATCTCCAACTGGAGGACGCAAGGATGGTGAGCGGTTATCAAAAACAACGACTTCAAAATCTGCTTCTGGAATCTCGGTTAAGAGTTCACCAGTCGTTGGGCATAAAGGACATAGTTCTTTTGGCGGTAAAAAGATGCGACCTTGTCGGTGGGATGCCATGGCGATCCACTCATTTACTAGTGGATCTAAGCGAAGTTCACCGATTGATGGTTGCTCTTCCACGGGGCGCAAATCTTTAGCATCTCGGTTTTGACCAGCAGAGTCGTAATAGCGAATGGTTCGGCCATCTGCCATCTGGCGATTATTTCGAAGAATCCCAGCGCTTAGTTTTTTACTCTGCTCCATAGTGTCGTTACTCTACCTTTGTGACTAAGCAATCTGCACTTTTGACCGCTTCGACTTCATCCTTGCTCATTGAGGTAGTCAATGAGGCCCTTGTGATTCGTCACTGGGGCGCCCCAATCCATGGCGAGCATGCAGATGTTGCAACTGCTAGTCGAGTTTCAATCGCAAATAGTTCGTGGGACGAACCAGCCCTTCCTGGACTAATGCGCGAAAGTGCACGTGGATTCCTGGGCCGACCAGCTTTATCTGGGCACCGAAATGGAAAAGCATGGTCAACAAAATTTGAAGTTACCGATTTTCATCACCAGGCAAATCATTGTGCAGTAACTTTGCGAGATTTTCACGCCGAGCTTGAAGTCTCGGTTGTATTTGATCTTGATGTATTTGGAGTATTAATTCAAAATGCCGTGATAAAAAATATTGGTGACTCAGATTATGTTCTTAATGAATTTATACACTGGTTACCTCTGCCACAAGAAGCAACACAAACATTAGATTTTGCAGGACGTTGGTCTAATGAGCGTCAACCACAACGCCGAGATATTCAAATAGGTACATGGGTGCGTGAATCTCGCGAAGGTCGAAGCGGACACAATTTTTCAATTGCAGATATCGCACTTACCGCTCAAACTTCTTTTCAGGCAGGATCAGCATGGGCTACAAGCATCGCTTGGAGCGGAAATTCACATTATTTAGTTGAACGCGGATTTGATGGATCTCAGGCAATCGGCGCGGGCGAACTCTTGCTTCCAGGTGAAGTTGTGCTGCACGCAAATGAATTTTATGAAGCACCCGCTCTATTTGCCGTGTATTCCAATGAAGGCCTTGATGGAGTAAGTGCAGCATTCCATTCACATCTTCGTGCACGCGATGTTCACCCAAAACGACCGCGCCCACTTACTTTGAATATGTGGGAAGCACTTTACTTTGACCACGATGAAACAAAGATAAAGGCGCTTGTAGATGTGGCAGCTGAAGTTGGCATTGAGCGCGTAGTTTTAGACGATGGCTGGTTTCATTCACGACGCAACGATCGCTCTGGTTTAGGCGATTGGGTAATTGATCCAGCGGTATGGCCAAATGGTTTAAACCCTGTTATTGAGCACATCAATAGTAAGGGCATTGAATTTGGCTTGTGGTTTGAGGGCGAAATGGTTAACCCAGACTCAGATCTATATCGCGCACACCCCGAATGGATTTTGCACGAGGGCGATCGCATTCCACCTCTTTGGCGCCATCAATTAGTTTTGGATTTGGCCCATGAAGGTGCGTACAACCATGTGCTTGAACAAACTTCTGCCATTTTGGCATCCCACAATATTGTTTATATTAAGTGGGATCACAATCGCGTTCTAGTTGATGCTGGACATTTAGGCCATGCAGGAGTGCGCCGACAAACTCAGGCGTTTTACCGTTTATTTGCCGAACTCAAAAAACGCCACCCTGGACTTGAAATCGAATCATGCGCATCCGGTGGTGCTCGAATTGATTTAGGTGTAATTGATTTAGTGGATCGTTTCTGGACAAGTGACAACAGTGATGCGCTTGAACGTCAAACAATTCAACGATGGACTTCACAAGTTATTCCACCCGAACTATTGGGAACTCATATAGGTCCAACACATGGCCACCAAACTGGACGCACATTGGAACTCTCAATGCGTGCTATCACGGCCCTCTTTGGCCATGCAGGAATTGAGTGGAATATTACTGAGGCTACAGTTGAAGAAAGAAAGCATCTTGCTAATTGGGCTACTTACTACAAAGAAAATCGAGCGTTGTTGCACAATGGCAAATCAATTCGAGTTGATTACCCAGATGAGCATGGATATCTATACGGAGTAAGTTCACACGATACAAAGAAATCTATCTTTGCTTATGTGCAGTTGACTCCAACAACTGTGATTCATCCTGCCGCTCTTAAGTTTCCTGGCCTAGATGTAGCCGCAACATATTCGGTAAAGGCGGTTTATCCAGTAGGTCAGCCACGTTTTATGTTGATAGCACCACCGGTATGGATGGATGGAATCAAAATTTCTGGATCGGCACTTGCCACAGTTGGTGTCACTGCGCCAATTCTTGCACCCGCCAACGCGTTATTAATTGAGATTACGAAGCTTTAATCAACCCAGTTCAGAGTTCGCTCAACTGCTTTTTTCCAGTTTTTATATCCTGCTTCTCGTTCTTGAAGCGTTGAAGTTGATGACCAGCGACGAGATTGCTTCCACTGCTTCTTAACTTCCTCTTGTGAGCTCCAGAAACCAACTGCAATGCCGGCGGCATATGCAGCTCCTAACGCAGTTGTTTCACCAATTAATGGCCGAGTGATATCGATTCCCATAATGTCGGCCTGCATCTGCATACAGAGAGAGTTCGCAGTAATCCCCCCGTCCACGCGCATCTCTGACATTGGCACACCGCTATCAGCAATCATTGCATCCATTACATCTCGAGTTTGATAACAGATCGCTTCAAGGGCGGCTCGAGCCAAATGCGCTTTTGTTGCCGCTCGCGTCAACCCAACGATTGCACCACGCGCATCACTTCGCCAGTACGGTGCAAACAAACCAGAAAAAGCTGGTACAAAATAAACGCCGGCGGTATCTGAAACCGAAGAAGCCAAATTCTCTGTTTCTGCAGCGTTTGAAATTATTCCAAGTTGATCTCGTAGCCATTGAATTGCAGAGCCTGTTACCGCAACTGATCCTTCAAGTGCATAATGAGCAGGCTGATCGGCGAATTTAAAGCAGACGGTAGTTAACAAACCATTTTTTGATCTAACTATTTCGGTTCCAGTATTGAGAAGTGCAAAATTTCCGGTGCCATATGTGGTCTTAGATTCGCCACGTTCAAAGCAGACTTGACCCACCATCGCAGCCTGCTGGTCACCTAAAATTCCTGCAATTGGAATCGAAGTTCCAAATGGACCGTGGGGATCGGTCATCGCATAAGTTTCGGATGATGATCGAATCTGGGCTAAAGCGCTACGAGGAACACTAAAAATCTCAAGAAGCTCATCATCCCAATCTAAAGTTTCCAGATTCATTAACAGGGTGCGACTTGCATTAGTGACATCGGTTAGATGTTTACCACCTTGAACGCCACCAGATAAATTCCACAGTAACCATGAGTCAATTGTTCCCATACGGGCATTAACACTTTTAGCTGCTGGAACATTGCTTAAGAACCAGTTCATTTTACTACCGGCAAAGTAAGGGGCGATTGTTAAACCAGATTTAAAACGAATTGCTTTTTTCTCTTCTTCACTTAGAGATCCAAGAAAATCTGTTGTTCGAGTGTCCTGCCAAACAATGGCATTGGCTAATGGTTGGCCAGTCGTCACATCCCAGACAACGGTTGTCTCGCGTTGATTTGTAATACCTATCGCAGCTAAATCCGAACCCAAAATATCTGCCTGTTTGAGCGCACCAGTGATGACTTCTTGCACTCGCTCCCAAATTTCATTGGCATCGTGCTCAACCCAGCCAGCCTGCGGCAGTATTTGACGATGTTCGAGTTGATGTTGACCAACTACTTTTCCGGCGTGATCAAAGATCATAAATCGAGTACTAGAGGTTCCCTGATCCAAACTGCCGATATATGCCACGTCGTGAAAACCTTTCACAATTAAGTTAGGCTTACTCTACCCAGATGCAATGGAGATGTAACGCTTATGTTCTCGTCACAGTTAAGCCCGGACCAGCGCGAACGCGCTATCTCACAATTGACTGGCGAAAAATTCGACATATTAGTAATTGGCGGGGGAGTCACCGGCGTTGGAGCTGCTTTAGATGCGGCTTCTCGCGGGTTAACCGTAGCCCTAATCGAATCTCAAGATATAGCTGCAGGAACCTCTAGTCGTTCAAGCAAATTGATCCATGGTGGCCTTCGCTACCTAGAGCAGTATGACTTCAAGTTAGTTCGTGAAGCACTGCACGAACGCGAATTGATGGTTTCTTCACTCTCTCCACATTTGGTAAAACCTGTCGGTTTCTTATTTCCTTTAACTGAAAAATTTAAAGAGCGTACTTATGTCGGCGCAGGGCTAGCTTTGTACGATGCGTTGCGTGGATTCCAGCGCGCACTTCCATGGCATAAACATATTGGTCAGAAACAGATTAATGAGATTGCTCCATCGCTTCGCCCGGATTTAATTATGGGTGCCATTAAATATTTTGATGCTCAAGTTGACGATGCGCGTCACACAATGAGCATTGCCCGAACAGCCGCGCGTCATGGCGCCGTTATTGCTACTCGGGTTAGCGCAGAATCTTTACTACGTGAAGGTAAGCGAGTTGTTGGTGTTAAAGCGAAAGATCTTGTCACCGGTAAGACAATCAATATTTCTGCCACAGCAACCGTTATGTGTGCTGGTATTTGGAGCGATGAGCTTCATGCAAAGTTTGATTTGGTGCCAGGCTACGGCGTCACTATGAGCAAGGGCGTCCATATTGTTTTGCCAGGATCAGCAATTAAATCCAACGCTGGAATTATCTTAAAGACTCCAGTGTCAGTTCTCTTTCTAATTCCTTGGGCAGACAAGTGGATTGTAGGAACAACAGATACTCCATATACAGGAGATCGTGCTGAACCTTTTGCTAGTCGCGAAGATGTTCAATACATCTTGGATCAGGCTAATCGCGTGTTGACCCCCAAGCTTGATGCAGCAGAGATCATCGGGGTTTACGCCGGATTGCGCCCGCTTGTTTCAAATAATAAAAACTCTGCAACAACAAAACTTTCTCGCGAACATACGGTAGATCGTCCAGCCGCTGGATTTGTAAGTGTTGCAGGCGGAAAATATACAACGTACCGAATCATGGCCAAAGACGCTATTGATCGTGCTGTGATTGAATTACGTGAACTTACATCAGAGTCAGTTACAGAAAAACTTCCGCTAGTAGGTGCCGACGGCTACTTTGCTTTGGTGCAGCAGCTTGAACGTTTAAGTGAAGGCAGTGGTCTAGATGCGCAAACAATCACGCATTTACTCAATCGTTATGGATCAATGATTAGTGAAGTTCTTGAATTAATTGAAGAAAACCCAAAGTTGGCCGCAAAAGTCGATGAAGATTTGCTTTATATAAAGGCTGAAATACATTACGCAGCAAGCCATGAAGGGGCTCGAACAGTTGATGATGTTATTTCGCGTCGTACTCGTATCTCCTTTGAAGCGCGCGATCATGGACTTCATTTAGCAGATGAGATTGCAGCGATTATCGCACCTGTACTTGGCTGGAGCGCAAAAGAGCGCAAGGCATCTGTTGTGGCGTATGAAGAGTTGGTTGATCGCGAATTAGAGGCTTTGAATCAACTTCTTGAATCTAGCGAATCAATTAATTCTTAATCTGATTAGCACAGCCATCTACTGGCGGTTTTGGAGTTGGCTTCTTTGTAGGTGATGGTGTCGCAGATGGCGACG
>JBAXIC010000014.1:0-30030 GCA_037138575.1 Actinomycetes bacterium | reverse complement strand
TGGGCTGAGGCCTTCTTGCCCCTCGAAGCGCTAGAAGAGTTAGTTACTGCCTATTACGGCGCTCACCGGCCAGATAAGGTTGCGCGCGCTTGGTTGTGGGCGTTAATGGCAAAGTATGGATGGACGTTGTGGGCATCAATTCAGGATTCTGTGAGTGATATTGAATTTGATTTCTGGGAGTGGGGAATGTCGAAATACGAATTAGCTCAAAAAGAGTTTACGAGCGATTATTTCAAAAACGCTTTAGTTGCAGTAACCACGAAATGACTAAAATAAAAAAGCCCGCCGCATTCGCGACGGGCCTTCTTAATTATTTTTAGGTTATTCAGCAACTACAGAGATCGTAACCTTTGCAACGATGTTGTGGCCAAGTGTGACCTTAACTTCGTGGTTACCAGTCTTTTTGATATGTCCGGCAGTTTTAATTGAGTGACGGTCAATATCTAGACCAACTGATGCCTTGATTGCTGCAGCAACATCTTTATCTGTTACTGAACCAAAGAGAGCACCCTTTGCGCCGACCTTTGCCTTAGCAACAACTGCTGCTGATTCAAGTTTGATCTTGATCTCTTTAGCGTGATCGATATCGCGAACTTCACGAGCTGATTTCGCACGGCGAATGCTCTGAATCTGCTTTTCTCCACCAAGTGACCATGCAATTGCATTTCCGCGAGGCAACAAGAAGTTGCGTGCGAAGCCATCTTTAACAGTTACAACATCTCCTGCAGAACCAACGCCTGCAACTTCACGAGTAAGGATGAGTTTCATAGTTCAAGTCCCCTTATCGCGCTGTAGATGTGTAAGGAAGTAACGCTACTTCACGGCTGTTCTTTACCGCTGTTGCGATTGAACGCTGGTGCTGTGTGCATGCACCTGTTACGCGGCGAGCGCGGATTTTTCCACGATCAGAGATGTACTTGCGAAGAGTGGCGATATCTTTGTAATCGATATACGTAACCTTCTGCTGGCAGAAGCTGCATGGCTTCTTTTTAAACTTTTTATTAAGGGCTGCAGCTTTTGCACCCTTATTCTTCGGTTCACGAAGAGTCTTGTTATTTCTTGCTCCCATTGTGGTGCTCCTTTTCGGGCCCTAGTCCACTTGCTTATTAAAGCTTGGTACTAGGAATGGATGGATAGTTGGATTATTTAGAACGGTGGCTCGTCAGTAGTTGAGGATGTTCCCCAACCGCCGCCAGCTGGTGAAGATGAAGCTGCTGCCCATGGATCTTCGTTGAATGAATCAGCTGCAGCAGGTGCAGAGAATCCGCCACTTGTTCCGCCAGCGCGTTGGGTCTTGGTGACCTTTGCAGTTGCGTTACGTAGTGATGGTCCGACTTCATCAACTTCTACCTCAAAGACAGTGCGCTTTTCGCCTTCTTTAGTTTCATAAGAACGTTGCTTCAAACGACCAGAGAGAATGACGCGCATTCCTTTTGTCAGTGACTCTGCAACGTTTTCAGCTGCTTGACGCCAGATCTGACATTGAAGGAAAAGGCTCTCGCCATCTTTCCATTCATTAGTTTGCTTATCTAAATAGCGTGGGGTTGAAGCTACACGAAACTTTGCAACTGCCGCACCCGAGGGTGTGAAACGAAGCTCTGGATCATCGACAAGGTTGCCGATCATTGTGATTGTTGTATCTCCTGCTGCCATAACTATTTCCTCTTCTCTACTCGTGGAGTCCGTGCTTATTAATTATTCTGGGCGAATTACTTTGGTGCGCAGAATTGCTTCATTCAAATTGAGTTGGCGATCCAACTCTTTGATTGCAGCTGGTTCGCAGTTCATATCAATGACTGCATAAATACCTTCGCCTTTTTTCGCAATTTCAAAAGACATACGACGACGGCCCCACAAGTCGAGCTTGTTTACGGTTCCACCGCTGTCTTTGATGATCTTGAGATATGTTTCTAGGCTTGGTGTGACTGTGCGTTCTTCAAGTTCTGGATCAAGAATGACCATAAGTTCATAGTGACGCATGCGTTAACCCGACCTCCTCTGGACTAAGACGGCCACGGCATTTCCGTGACAGGAGGGTTAATACTTTCTTGAACCGGCCGGGTGGCCCGAGCAAGAGGGTTAAGGGTACGGCTTGGAGGCCTCAAAGAGTAAATCGAGTAGGGATCCCTGTGTATTTCGAGCCCGCAAAGCAGCCTTTACCAGCGTGGCAGCCAAATAGAGAGTAGCTGCGATTCGAATCAAAGTGATGGTGGCATAGCCGCCCTGTTGGAGACCAAAGTGCGCACCGGTGAAAAGGGCTAGGTGTTGCCAAATTGCTACGTGATACAAAACCTCTGCTATCTGCCATATCCAAAATGCATGCAAATCTCTTTTATTTGAAAGTGCAATAACCGCCAAAGGTGTCAGCCACAAAACATATTGCGGTGAATACACCTTGCTAGCAACCATAACGATTGCCAAAACTATGAATGCAACTGATGCAAGTGTTGGAGTGTTTTTCAATTCAAAGAGAAGGATGACAAATGAAACTAATCCGATGAGCAGTAATAATGAAGCTAGGTAATTGAGGTTAGCAAGACCAATGCCTAATTGGTTGAGCGCCAGCCACAGTGATCCCCAATCCGCCTGGCGATCTAAATTAAGTTTATAGAAACGCCACCAACCTGTTGGAGTGGTTAGAACAAATGGAAGATTAATTCCGACCCAGACAATAATTGTTGTTGCACCGTATTTGAAGATTTCTCGAATTTGATTTTGGCGCCAAAGGATGAAAAGAATTGGAAGTAATAGAAAAACTGGCAAAAACTTTGTGGAAATAGAAATTGCTAGGGCGATAGAGCTATATAAATAAGCTTTGCGATCAAACCAGTAAATCGCGGCCAACATTGTGACAATCGCCCACAGATCCCAGTTTATATAGAGCGATGCAATCATGGCAGGTGCTACTGCAACTAAATATGCAAACTCGGGTTTGATTTTTCTAACTAATAGAACGGTCACAATAAATAACAGTGCAAGAAGAAATGCGTTGAAGTTAAAGTATGAAATCGGAGAATGTGCAACGAAAGATGTTGCATACATAATGATGCCAGTGATTACTGGATATTCGACGGCGTTGGTGTTACTTGAATATGGCCACTTATTATCAACCATTCCTCTTTCACCAAAAAGTGCTGGCAAGTCGCTATAACAGGCATGAATGTATTGGTCTGGAGTGGCCCAGGTGGTGCTTTCGCAATGTGAAAACTTAGTGAAAGAAATCAAAGCAGCTAAAACAGCTAGTGCGAGTAATGCTTTAAAACGCATCTGTTTTAAGGATTTCGGTGTTGAACACCGCCAGAAGACATAACTATTGGATCAAGTCCACCGATATTTGATGGGGCGGGAAAGTCCATAATCGGTTGGCCCTTAAGTGCGCCCTTCATAAAAGCAGTCCAGATCTTTGCCGGGAATGTTCCACCAGTTACTGAGTTGAGTCCGCCGATTCCATTAAGGGATTCGGAGGCACTGTCGCGGAACAAGGCCACTGACGCTGCAAGTTGTGGTGTGTAAGCGCTAAACCAAGCAGATGCATTTGATTGCGAGGTTCCAGTTTTGCCGGCCGCTGGCCTGCCTAAAGCAAGAGCGGCGGCGCCTGTTCCACCGGTAACTACACCTTTTAGTGCATAGGTTAGATCGGCCATTACTTCTTTACTAAATACTTCTTGAGTCTCGGCTTTTGCTTGATACAAAACACCCTTATTAGAACCGATTACTTGAGTGACTAGATAAGGCTTTGACTTAATACCTTGTGCAGCAAAAGTTGCATACGCATTAGCAACATCAATAACGTGTGGACTGGCGACTCCAAGCACAACCGAAGGAGTTGGCATCATTGCAACGGACTCTGGAATTCCTGCTCGTCGAGCAACATCTACAACTGCTGTCGGTCCGACTTTGATTCCAAGAGGGACAAAGACGGTGTTCACTGAGTGTTTAGTTGCATACAACAAATCGATTTGACCCCACCCTTCATCACCGTAGTTTGAAACTGGATATGGCTTACCTGCATCATCAAATACCTGTGGTGAATCGCCGTTCCACATCGATGTCAGAGGAATTCCCTGCTCAAGAGCTGCAACGATTGCGAACGGTTTAAATGTTGAACCGGCTAAAGCAATTGATTGCGTTGCATCACTTAGTTGGCGTGCTAAATAGTCACGACCGCCATAAAGAGCAACGATTTCACCTGTTCCGGGGCGAATTGCAACTAAACCGATGTGAAGGTTTTCTGGTGCTTTAGATGGATAAAATTTATTTACTGCATCGACTGCAGATTGTTGTGCTTTTTGATCAAGCGTTGTTTTAATTACAAGACCGCCAACTAATAATTGATCTTGAGTGAAGCCAAGTTTTGCTAACTCTTTTTGTACCGCTTCAATGATGTGGCCTTTGGGGCCGCTGAGTTGACCTGATGTAGCGCGAGGTGCAACGGTTGGAAACTTCATCTTTGCCGCATCGGCTTTATTGATCCAACCAGCATCGATCATTCCCTTTTTTACATATTCAAAACGTCCTTTTAGTCTTTCGAGGTTTCCTTTTTTAAATGCTGGATCGTATAAACCGGGTGATCGTAGAATTGATGCAATTACGGCGGCTTGTGCATTGGTTAATTGGTCAACGTTGCGGTTGAAATACTGCTGCGACGCAGTCATAACACCATAAGAACCACGGCCGAAATAAATTGTATTTAGATAGCTTTCAAAAATTTGATCTTTGGATAGTTGGTTTTCTAACTTAATAGAAATAACTAGCTCTTTAATCTTTCGTTGAATCGTGCGACTCGGTGTTAAGAAGGCTGTTTTTGCATATTGTTGGGTAATTGTTGAGCCACCTTGTAATGAGCCACCCTTTAAGTTATTTAGTATTGCGCGCAAAATTCCGGTGACTGAAAATGCACGGTTGGAATAGAAGCCACGATCCTCTGCGGCCAAAACTGCGTGGCGTACATTGAGTGGAATTTTCGCCAAAGGAACGATTTGGCGGTTTTGAGTTCCGACGCGACCTATCTCTTCTCCATTTGAATATTGAATAATCGTAGATTGTGAATTTACGTAGGCATTTGCATCAGGAATATTTACGGTGAAATATGCCAGCGCGAATAGAACTGATCCTGCAATGAAGCCAAAGCCAGCTAGAAAGATGGCTGATCGGATTAGGAACTTGCGCATTTCGTAAGGCTACCGTGTGGCGTAATCCTCGTCCTCCAAGGTGCGTACCTTGCGAGGCGCCTTCCGTTCGTGGCCATCCCCCAAAATAAAGGATGCACAGAGGTGATTCCATGAACAACCCCTGCACACTTCGACTATATAGACGCGAAACTCCCCAAATTCGCTTTCCATCTCGGTTAACTCTTTTACATTCTTAATACGGCCTGAGTACTGCCCTAGCTGTTCGCCAAATGCATATCGGAGTTCAACAAGTTCATTTTTCTTACAGACGGGACAGTTTCGTGCAACTTTCTCTCCATGCCATTTTGCAGCACGCATTAAATAAGGATCGGCATCGCAGGCATCTACAACACCACGGAATAGCGCCATTAAAGTGGCGCGCTTATCGAGTGAGTAGTCGATGTACGAACGTTGCGATTTCATTGGAACAAAGAATAATCCTTATTGAGCCACTACGCTCTTCATTATGAGTTTTCTTGGTTTGCTGCGGCATCCAAGGTTTTCGCGTTTACTTGCTATTCGTTGGACTGGGCAGGCTGTTGATGGAGTTTTCCAAAGCGCGTTAGCTTCATTCGTTCTTTTTTCTCCTGAGCGCCAAGCTAATGCATTAAGTGCTGCGATTGGCTTCGCTGTCGTCTTGTTGCCTTATTCAATCGTTGGACCTTTTGTTGGAACGATTCTTGATCGTGTTTCACGCCAACGCGCGTTATTTATTGCAAATCTTGCGCGTAGTGCAAATCTATTACTTGTCGCACTATTTATATTTAGTGGTACAACTGGCCTTGAGTTAACAACGGTTGTCTTGATTGCTTTTGGAATAAACAGATTAATTTTAGCTGCTCTTTCAGCTGGCCTACCGTTGTTGATTGATTCAAAGTCATTGATAACCGCCAACGCCATGGCCGTAACTGGTGGTTCGGTTTTAGTTGTCATCGGTGGTGGTGTGGGTGTTGGTGTTCGAGCAATTATTGATTCTTTGGCAATAGCCAATCACGCCGATGCCTTGCTAATTTTAATTGCTAGTGGCGGCTACTTTGCTGCAGCGCTTCTTAGTAGCCGATTAACCAGATATGAAATCGGTCCGATGCAGCACGAGATTAAATCTGCCAGTTTTACCCAGGGATTAACTGAGATGCGTGAAGGTTTTCATTTCTTACGAATTCATTCAGATGCAGCGCGCGGAATCTTGGCCACCGCTGTACATAGGGGTGGTCTAACGGCGCTTACTTTGACAGCTCTTTTGCTTGAGCGAAATACATTCAATGATCCAAACTTGCCGGAACAGGGTTTAAAGAACTTTGGCTTTGCACTTTCATTTGCTGGTTTAGGTGTATTTCTCGGCGCTTTCCTCGCGCCTTTTGGAGTTTCTAAAGTTGGGCGCCATCGCTGGATTCGTTTGGCGATACTTGTAAGTTCGGCCTGCCCATTGGTATTAGCTACATCGCAAACTCAATTCACTCTCATTCTGACTGCATTTCTGGTTTCATTCTTTGGGCAGAATTTGAAAGTTACTAATGATGCACTCGTGCAATCCAAAATTGATGATTACTACAGGGGCCGAGTCTTTGCGGTTTACGATGTTTTAGTTAATGGTGCCATTGTTTCTGGCGGATTAATTGCAGCTGTTTTGCTTCCGAAGTCAGGTTTGGGAGCTACGGTTCCAATATGTGTCAGTCTGGCTTACTTATTAGTTGGCGTGCGATTACTTCGAGCTTCGGTTTTCCCACCAATTAAGTAGTTCTTCAGTAGCTCGTTCTTGACCTATCTGACCTTGCTCAAGGCGAAGCTCCATAAGAAAATCCATCGCCGTTCCGACATCGCGAGAAGGTTTTAAATTAAGTAGTTGCATGACCTGTTGTCCATCTAAATCTGGCCGAATCTTAGAAAGTTCTTCTTCTTGCATTAACGTTGCAATGCGCGCTTCAAGTGAATCGTAAGTGGCTGCAAGTCGGGCTGCCTTATTTCTGTTTCGCGTTGTGCAGTCTGCTCGGGTTAAGACGTGCAAATGAGTAAGTAAGTCTGCGGCATCTCGTACGTAGCGTCGAACAGCCGAATCGGTCCATTCGCCATCGCCATAACCGTGAAAGCGCAGATGCAATGTTGTTAGTAGTTCAACTGCTTCAACCGTATTGCTATCAAATCGAAGTTCACTTAAACGTTTCTTGGCTAATCGCGCACCAACTACTTCGTGGTGGTGAAATGAAACCCCACCACCTTCAATGAAGGCACGGGTCTTAGGTTTACCAATATCGTGAAGCAGTGCAGCAAGTCGGATTACAAGGTTTGGCCCACCTAAACGATCCTCGTGTTCGATGGCCTGTTCAAGTACGGTAATCGAGTGTTCGTACACGTCTTTATGGTGATGATGCTCATCTACCTCTAAACGTAGTTTTGGAATCTCCGGTAAGACTAACTCCGCAAGACCAGTGTCAACTAATAAAGTGATTCCTTTGCGCGGATTGTTAGACATTAAAATCTTAGTAAATTCATCGCGAACTCGTTCGGCCGAGATGATTGTAATCCGGTGCGCCAATTCCTTCATTGTTGCCAAAACATCTAGATCGATTTCAAAATCTAACTGGCTTGCAAATCGTGCTGCGCGCATCATGCGCAAGGGATCATCATTAAAAGAATCACTTGGTGCGCCTGGGGTACATAAGGTTCGTTGCGCCAAATCTCTTAAGCCATTAAATGGGTCAATGAACTCTGGTGTTTCTGTTGTTAATTCAAGTGCCATTGCATTGACTGTGAAATCGCGGCGCGATAAATCGCCAATGATATCTTTACCGTACTCGACTGAAGGTTTTCGTGAATCTGCATCGTAATGTTCGGTTCGATAGGTAGTTACTTCAACTGTTGTGTCACCTCGTTTTCCAGCGACAGTTCCAAAAGCAATTCCAGTATCCCAAACATTATCGGCCCACTCATGTAAAATTTTTTTAGTTTCAAGTGGTAATGCATTAGTTGTAAAATCTAAATCATTTCCAAGTCTGCCTAAAATCGCATCACGTACTGGCCCACCTACCAATGCCAAAGTAAAGCCTTTGGCTTTAAATGATTGCGCCAAAGAGCTAGCCAATGGAGCACGCTCGATAAGCGAGGCAATGGCTAAATCAACTGCCGGGTGTGGTCTCACAATAAGTAAGGTTAGAGCAGTAGCCTTGCCCCATGATCCCGGCACCTGGTGCGGGCAGCGAAGGTACGAAAAAGAAGCGGAAGCGCAAGCGCCCCGCCAACCGCGGCCCCCAAACTCCTAATAGCTCACCGAACCCAAAAGCAAAGCGCCCGTATGCCAAACGCGTTGATGAAGTTAGTGCTGGCGGATTAGTCATTGATCAAAGTGGCACACAGGGCCTACTCATCGGAAGAATTGACCATAAAGATGCCACTGGTAAGCGTGTGTTGTGGTCCTTACCTAAAGGTCACATAGAAGAAGGAGAAACTCCAGAACAGGCAGCGATTCGTGAAGTTGCCGAGGAGACAGGCATTACATCTGCCATTACAAAATCTTTAGGTGTTATTGATTTTTGGTTTATGGCTGGCGGAAAGCGAATTCATAAAACCGTTCATCATTTCATTTTCGCCGAAGTAAGTGGTGTCTTAACTCCGCAAGTAACTGAGGTAGATGAAGTATCTTGGTTTCCACTCAATCAGATCGTAGATCGGCTTGCCTACCCGGATGAAAAGAAGTTGATTGCACGAAGCGGCGAGTTAGAGAAATGAGAAAATTACTCTCTCTTTTCTTTGTTGCCTTGTTTATTCTTGCGCCATTAGCTCCAGCAAGTGCTGAACCTATAATTGTTCGGATTGTTAGTCCAGCCCACCAAACTTTCACCGGTGAATTTCGCAACGATGATTTATCTCAAGAGCTAACACCTTCGGGAAAATTGGGACAGCTGGTTTATGTTCCTGTAACGAAGTCAAAAATCTGGGTGATTGATCCGGCATTAATCGATGAAGTTACAGCCATGACCGGTGATTACAAGTTAGCAACTGGCGCAACTTCAATTGGCTCAATGATTGCCACCAATTGGCTGGCTCAATTGCAGAAAGTTTCCAAAGATAATGAGATCGTTGCTCTTGCTTATGGAAATCCAGATATTGCACTGGCTAAATCTTTAGCACCGAGTGAATTAAGGATGTATTACGCTTTCGGAAAATCACAGTTGCAGTTGGCATTGATGCGTATCGTCCGAAGCGAACCGTCGGGCGGTTGGAGTATGGGTAAATCCAATTTGAGTGCAGTGTTGCGAAAGAACTACAGTGATAACCGTAAATCACTTACTCGCTTATCTCGCGTGGTCGATAGTTATGACTTAATGATTATGCGTGCACAACTAAGTCGGCTTTTGTCTCCAACATTAGATAAAGATTCGCGCGAATATTTCTCATACAGTGCAAAAGCCGCCGTTGACAAAGAACTCCATAAGTTGCGTATTAACCCAGGTAAGTACCAAGTAACCACCGAATCAGCAAAGCTTCCCGTAACAATCATTAATGAGTTTCCGGTTGAAGTGCAGGTCGATGTAGCTATGATTCCAATGAATTCACGGGTCGTGGCAGAAAGTTTTGTTGGTATAAAAATTCCGGCTAACTCCAAGAAACAGTTAGAGCTTAAACTCAAAGTTATAGCCCCGGGAGAAACAACGATCTTCGCCCAAATTACCGACTCCAACGGTTTGGATGTCGTCCCTCAGTCGATTTTGCAGATTAATTCAACGGTTATTGATAAGCGGGTGACATGGTTTACGACAGGCTCAGCCATACTTCTCTTATTGGCCGCTGTTGCCCAAAGTGTGCGTCGCGTTAGAAAGGGGCGAAAGATTGAAATCTAATGAGTTATTTCGTGCCTCTGGAATCATGGCACTTGGAACAATTATTTCTCGTATTACTGGCTTTATCCGGGGAATTTTAATTGTTGCAGTACTCGGAACAGCCTTGCTTGCTGATACCTATAACGTCGCAAACACGATGCCAAATATTTTGTACAACTTACTCGTTGGTGGAGCGCTCACCGCGATATTTATTCCTCAACTAGTTCGATCATTTGATCATGAAGATGGTGGCGATGGTTTTGCATCTAGGTTAATTACTACTATTTCAATAATTTTATTTGTACTCGTTGCCGTCGGGATGTTTTTTGCACCGGCTTTAGTACGTCTCTATGCCCCTGAGTTTTTTACAAGCGGTTTTGAAGTTGAAAAAGAGATAGCAATCGCTTTCACGCGCTATTGCTTGCCTCAGATCTTTTTCTTAGGTTTATTTACGATGCTGGGGCAGGTTGCTAATGCTCGGGGATCATTTGCCCCGCTTATGTGGGCCCCTATCGCCAATAACATTGTAGGAATAGCTCTTTTTGGCTCGTTCCTAGTTTTCTCTCCTGCCATAACAATCGACAAGATCTCAACGTTGCAGGTGCAAATTCTAGGTTGGGGAACCACTTTAAGTGTTGTTGTTCAAGCCCTTGTCTTAGTCCCGGTTATTCGAAAGTTGGGAATTAAATTGCGTCCCCAATGGGGATTCGCTGGTCTTGGTAAATCTTTTGGTTTGGCGGGCTGGACGCTTATTTATGTTTTGATATCACAGCTTGGATATTTGGTCACCGTGAATGTCGCAACGAGTGCTGCGGTCCGAAGCGCCAAAGAGGGAATTGTGCGCGGGGTGGGATACACGCCCTACACATATGCTTACTTTGTAATGTTATTACCTTATTCAATTGTGACAATTTCTATTATTACTGCGATTTTGCCTCACATTTCTCGACTTGCGTTAGAGAAGAAAGCCTCCGAGGTTCGTGAACAATTAATTAAGGCAATTAAGTTGGTTGGGGTTATAACAATCCCAAGTGCAGTTGCGTTTCTATTTTTTGGTCCCTTGATTACATCGGTAATCTTTGTAGGAATCCCAATAGAGGATTCACGCTACATCGGTTATGTCTTGTCGGCACTTAGTCTTGGTCTAGTAGCTTTTTCTATCAATTTAATTTTGATCCGTGGCTTTAATGCATTTGAAGATACACGGACACAAGTAATATCAATTTTTATAATAAATGTTGTCGCGGTGGCGCTTTCTTATGCTTCACTCTTTGTTTTGCGAAATCAGTGGGTGACCGTTGGTTTAGGTATCGCTTTCTCAATCTCATATTTGGTTGGCTTGCTTGTTACTCTCAAACTTTTAAGAAAACATACTGGGATGATTTCAATCAAAGATTTCGGGAAGCAACATCTTCGTTTATTTGCTGCCTCTTTCGCGGTAATGCTGCCTCTATTTGTGTTGACTCAGTATTTGGATTGGGTCGGTGTTGAACTGAGCAAAATCGCTAGATTGGGTGAGTTAGCAATCGTGATGGGCGCATCGGTTATTGGCTATTTAATCGCAGGTAAAGCCGCCGGCGTTGAAGAGATCACGATGATTCGACACTTTAAGGATTCGGTAATGCGTCGTCCTGCTGCTACGGAATAAAGAAGATAAGTTACGGGTTCTAGGAGGCAGTATGAGTGAAAATAACGAAGTCAGAGAAGTTGTAATCGTTGGTTCGGGGCCAGCGGGTTACACGGCTGCCATTTACGCATCTCGCGCGCAGTTGAATCCGATTATTTATGAGGGCTCAGTTACAGCCGGTGGGGCACTCATGAACACAACTGAGGTCGAGAATTTCCCAGGCTTTGTGGATGCTGTCATGGGTCCAGATTTGATGGACAACATGCGCAAGCAAGCCAAGCGATTTGGCGCAGAGCTCATAACTGATGACATTGTTGAGATGGATTTATCTGGCGATATTAAGATTCTAAAAGATGGATCGGGAAATACTGTTAAGGCAAAAGCAGTCATTCTTGCAACAGGTAGTGCTTACCGTGAAATTGGATTAGAGAATGAAAAGCGTTTATCGGGCCATGGCGTTTCTTGGTGTGCAACATGCGATGGTTTCTTTTTCCGCGGCCAAACAATTGCCGTTGTTGGTGGAGGAGACTCGGCTGTAGAGGAGGCTACTTTCCTTACACGTTTTGCCGATAAAGTTATTTTAATTCACCGCCGTGATTCATTACGTGCTTCCAAGATTATGGCCGAACGTGCGGCTTCGAACCCAAAGATTGAAATGTTGTGGAACTCAGAAGTTGTCGATGTTTTAGGTGCTGACAAAGTATCTGGATTGAAAATTAGAAATACTCTTGATGAATCTCAGTCAACTCTTGATGTGACAGGCTTATTTGTCGCAATCGGACACATCCCACGCAGCGAACTTCTTGTGGGAAATATTGATTTGGATGATGAGGGTTATATAAAAGTGGAAGGCCGATCAACACGCACAAGCATCAAAGGTGTATTTGCCTGTGGTGACGTTGTTGATCACACATATCGTCAAGCAATTACTGCGGCAGGCTCTGGATGCGCCGCGGCGTTAGACGCCGAGAAATTCCTCGCGGGTCACTAAAGTTCTCAACCACACAATAGATATCAAGGAGTAAATAATGGCTACGAGCAAAGTAACTACAGCAACATTTGATGCTGAGGTTTTGAAGAGCAGCACACCGGTTTTGGTTGATTTCTGGGCTGAATGGTGTGGCCCATGCCGTGCCGTTGGCCCAATTCTTGAAGAAATCTCAAATGAATACGGTGCAAAGTTAAAGATTGTAAAACTCAATACTGATGAAGAGTCTGCAATCGCTATCAAGTATGGAATCACTTCGATTCCAACAATGAATGTTTATGTCAATGGCGAAGTTGTTAAGACAATTGTTGGTGCTAAGCCAAAGCCTGCGATGTTGAAAGAACTCGAAAGTTTTATCTCTTAAGTAAAAATGTCTGACCTCACCGAGTCTGAGATTCGCTCATTTCAACAGAGCCGTGGCTTAAGTGTCACGGGGCTTGTTGATGCCGTCACGGCCCGAGCATTAGAGGAAGCGCGTTGGAAACTCGGGGATCGTTCACTTAATTATCAAGAGACCTTGCTGATGCGCGGTGATGATGTGGCAGCTTTGCAATCACGCCTAACTGAGATGGGTTTTGATTGTGGCCGAGTGGATGGCATCTACGGCTCACGAACCGAGTCAGCTGTCAAAGAGTTCCAAAAATCCGTTGGGGCAACGGTTGATGGAAAATGTGGCCCTGCAACAATAATTGCACTCATTCGTTTAACGAAGATTGTTTCAGGTGGGGCACCTACTGCCATGCGTGAAAGTGCGACACAGAGAAATCGTGGACCGGCACTTGCAAATAAAACAATAGTTTTGAACCCTGATGGTGATGATCAACTTGTATACGATGTTGCTGTACGAACTGAAGGTCGTTTGCTTGCACTTGGGGCATCGGTTTTCTTAACCCGTGGTGCAAGTAATAATCCGAGTGAAAGTGAAAGAATTACTTTCACAAATAACAGCAACGCTGATTTAATGATTTCACTTCACGAAGATAGTTATAAGAATGAAAATGCACATGGAGCGGCAACTTATTTTTACGGCAGCGATACTCATGGGGTTCATTCAATAGTGGGAGAGCGTTTTGCCTCTTTGGTTCAGCGTGAAATCTGCGCACGAACAGATTTTGCAAACTGTCGCACACATGCGATGACATGGGATTTACTACGGTTGACGAAAGCGCCGGCGGTCCGAATCGATTTGGGATATAAAACCAACTCTGGAGATATTGGACGCATGTCCCGCCCAGATTTTCGAGATGTCATTGCTGAAGCCTTGGTCATCGCAATTCAACGGCTCTATTTAGCTGCTGAAGATGATGCAAAGACTGGAACTTTGCGCATTTCAGATCTTCGCAAGGCTGGTATCCGGCGTTAATTAGTGCTCAAGGTCTGTCCGTCATATGGGAGACTTAGGCCATGTCTGATATCACGCCACGTTTTGCTACCGGTGCACCTCAAAACTTAGAGGAGCGCTTTGCTGGACGTGCCGCGCATATGAAACCAAGTGAGATTCGATCTCTCTTTGCCGTTGCATCGCGACCTGAAATTGTTTCGTTGGCCGGCGGTATGCCAAATCTCTCGGCCCTTCCGATGGGAATGATGGCCGATGTCGTTCAAAAACTTATCCTGACCAATGGGGCTGAGGCTTTGCAGTATGGCAGCGGACAGGGTCACCCAAAACTTCGTGAACAGATCTGTGAAGTTATGGCACTTGAAGGCATCCGTGCCAATCCCGACGATGTTTTAGTTACAACAGGTTCTCAGCAAGCTTTGGATTTAATCTCTCGTATCTTCATTGATCCGGGTGATGTTGTTTTAGCCGAGGCACCTTCCTATGTTGGTGCTCTTGGCACTTTTCACCAATATGAAGCCAAGGTAGTTCACGTAGAGACCGATGATTTGGGTTTAGTTCCAGAAGGTCTACGCGCTGCAATTAAGAGTGTGCGTGCATCTGGGCGCCATATTAAGTTTTTATACACGATTCCCAACTATCAAAATCCATCAGGTGTGCTTCTTCCTGCAGATCGCCGCACTGAGATTTTAGGTATTTGTCGTACTGAAGGAATTTTTGTCGTTGAAGATAATCCTTATGGGCTTCTTGGTTTTGATAAGCCATCACCTAATGCCATGCGTGCAGAGGATTCAGAGAATGTTATTTATCTAGGATCTTTTTCTAAAACTATTGCTCCTGGAATGCGTGTGGGTTGGGCGTTGGTTCCGCCTTCTCTTAAAGAAAAATTAATTATCGCTAGCGAGTCATCAATTTTGTGTCCGTCAAATTTCTCACAGTTAACGATTTCAAGTTATTTAGCAGATCAACCGTGGCGTGATCAGATTGCATCATTTTGCGATCTTTATAAAGTTCGCCGTGATGCCATGTTGGAATCATTGGATGAGTATTTTCCAGCAACGGCTAAGTGGACAAAACCTGGTGGTGGGTTTTATGTATGGGTAACTTTGCCACCTGAGATTGATACAAAAGCACTCATGCCAAAGGCGATTGTTGCCAAGGTTGCCTATGTTCCGGGTACAGCTTTTTATGCCGATGGTTTTGGTTCATGGTCGATGCGTTTGTCTTATTGCTACCCAACTCCTGAACGAATCCGTGAAGGCGTAAAGGCTCTAGGGGGAGTAATTAAAACTGAGATGTCACGCCGAGGAAGCAACCAACTTAACTAGTTATTAATTGCTTTTGCGATTCGTTTTAAATCATCAGCTCCAGCGAATTCAATAATGATTGTTCCTTTTTGAACGCTGCCATGAATTGAAACGCGTGTGTCTAGAGCGTCGCCAATGCCATCGGCTATCTCGGCTAACTCTGGGCTAGCTGATTTCGTTGCTTTTAATTTTTTAGTGGATTTACGCTTTGGTGCACCTGTAGAAATAATCTCCTCTGTTGCACGAACACTTAAACCCTCAGCAACGATGCGCGTTGCTAATTTTTCAATCTCTTTTGAATCATTTAAACCCAACAATGCACGGGCATGTCCGGCGCTAATGGCACCTGAGACAAGTTTTTGTTGAACAGATGTTGGTAGGTTCATTAAACGAATAGTGTTAGAAATTAAAGGTCGTGATCTGCCGAGCTTTGCTGCAAGTTCATCATGAGTGCAATTAAAGTCAGTTAATAACTGTGAATAGGCAGCGCCTTCTTCAAGTGCGTTTAGTTGGCTACGATGAATATTTTCAATAAGCGCTTCACGTAAAAGTTCATTGTCTGGTGTCTGTCGAATAATTACAGGAATTGCTTTTAATCCGGCGGCTTTTGCAGCGCGGTAACGACGTTCACCCATAATCAATTCATACGTGCCGTTTGCTTTTGCACGAACAACTGGTGGTTGTAAAATACCAATCTCTTTAATTGATGCAGTTAATTCATTGAGAGCATCAACATCAAAATATTGCCGTGGTTGCTTGGGATTTGGTACAACTAAATTAATATCAACTTCATTTTGTGTTGCAACTTCTTGACCTGCAACAGTGAGTGATGTTGGGATCAAAGCATCAAGATTTGTTCCGAGTCCTCCACGACGTGCCATTATGCGATCTCCCCTTCGCGTTTGTAATTAATTGAAACAACATTGGAATCAAATGGTTTTCCGCGCTCTGCTAATTCGCGCGCAACTGACATATATGCAATAGCACCGGGAGATGATGCGTCATATGTCATTACGGTTTGATTAAATCCGGGCGCCTCAGAGACTCGTACTGCGCGAGGGATAGGGATATCAATTAATTCGTTTGGATAATGTTTACGAATTTCATCAGCAACATCATTTGCCAAGCGCGTGCGACCATCGAACATTGTTAATACAAAAGTAGAAAGTTTTAGCGATGAGTTCAATCGTTTCTTAACTAAATCAAAAGTTTTTAAGAGTTGCGACAGACCTTCAAGTGCATAATATTCACATTGAATTGGAATCAACATCTCTTTGGCTGCGGTTAATGCGTTAATCGTCAATAGACCTAGAGATGGTGGGCAGTCGATAAAAATGTAATCGAGTGCTTCGCCTGCATTTGCCCGTTCAGTTGCCAATTCGTCGATGGCATCCTTTAATCGCATTTCACGGGCAACCATCGGTACTAGTTCAATCTCGGCCTGGGCTAATGAAGTATTCGATGAAACACATTCAAGGGATGGAAAGCCTTTAACTTTTTGAATTGTTTGTGACATTGTTAAATCGCCCATCAAAACCTCGTAAACGCCAGGGTTTTCTAGGTGCTCTATCCCAAAGGCAGTTGATGCATTTCCTTGCGGATCTAGATCGATTACTGCGACCCGTAGACCGCCCATTGCAAGGGCCGCGGCTAAGTTGACCGTGGTAGTGGTTTTTCCGACGCCGCCTTTCTGATTAGCGACGGTAATTATTCGAAGAGCGGCTGGTTTAGCCATCGCCTCTTTAAGTCGGCGAGTACCGATTACTGGTTTGGTTTCACGTGAATCATCCACGGGCGCTAGTTAAGCACCTTTACGTACCTCCACGATACGCCCAAGCTCAATTCCCTCCAGCTTTACCTCGTGCAGTATCGCTTTTGGAAGTAATTTCATCTCTTCCTCAGCTGATTTACCCTTAATCGCCATCAAAGAGCCACCAGTTTTAAGTAGGTGCCAGCTCATTTTTTTCAACTTTTCAAGCGGTGCAACTGCGCGGGCCGTTACATAGTGGGCCGTCGTGCGTACATCTTGGGCCTGGCCGCGGATAACCTCGATATCAAGGCCAGAAACTGCCTCTCTTAAAAACTCTACTCGCCGTTCTAAGGGTTCGATCAATGTGACATGCAGATCCGGGCGGGCTAAGGCGATAACGATTCCTGGCAGACCCGCCCCTGAGCCAATATCAAAGACAATTGAGCCCTCTTTTAACAGGGAGGCCACTGGTAAGCAGTTAAAGATATGGCGATCCCAGATTCGCTCCGCCTCGCGGGGACCGATTAATCCACGCTCTATACCAGCGCTCTCCAAAAAAGCGGCATAGGCATGAACCCGGTCGATGTCGGGGAAATACCGCTCAATCAGGGTTTCACGTGAAACCTGCATTTACGCTGGATAGATGACGACGTAGCGGTTTGGATCTTCTCCATCTGATTCGCTACTTAGGCCTAGCTCTTGAATTGTGTCGTGGATGATCTTGCGTTCAAATGCATTCATTGGCGCGAGCTTGATTGAGTTCCCGGTCGATTTAGCCTCTTCAGCCTTTTCGTTGGCAAGTTTTGTTAGCTCCTTCCGGCGGTTTGCTCGGAAGTTGTCGATATCGAGCATAAGTCGTGAGCGATCACCCGTTGCTGTCTGAACGGCTAGCCGTGTGAGCTCTTGGATTGCATCCAAAACTTCGCCGTCGCGCCCGACAAGATGATTGAGTTTTCCACCTACGATGGCCAATGAAGCGCGGTCGTTTTCAACATCTATATCGATATCACCATCAAGATCGGCGATATCAAGGAGCGCCTCTAGGTAGTCAGCGGCGATATCGCCCTCTTCTTCTAGTTTTGCTACACCTTTAACTGGCTTTGTTTCTAAGTTTTCTCCTGTTGCGTCAACTGCTTTTTCCACAACCTCTGTTTTTGCCTTTGCCATCGTGATCTCCCAGTCGGGTTTGTAGTGAATTAAACCTATTTGTACTGATTTGTCCTATTTCTTCTTCTTTTTCTTCTTTGGTTGGTTTCGTTGCCCACTAGTTGAATCTCCTAGGTTGGTCTCTTCATCTGTAGGGGCCACATCGCTTGTTGGAAGCACGCCATCTTTGTGAGCGCGCTTTCGTTGCAGCTCCTCATAGGCTGGAGATCCAGGTGTCGGGTTTCGTTTAATGACATAGAACTGTTGCCCCCATGTCCAAAGATTTGTTGTTGACCAATAAATTAAAACACCGATAGGAAAGTTAACACCTGAGATTGCAAAAATTAATGGGAATGCATACAACATAATTTTTTGTTGTTGCAACATCATGTTGTTGCTTGAATCCATTTTCGGCATTCCCTTTGTCATCAACTGACGCTGGGTTGTAAATGTGGTTAGTGACATGAGTGCAATTAAACAAACGGTAACAATTTTTACAGTCGTGATGTTTGTTCCAAGGAAAGTATCTGAAATCGGTGCTCCAAAAAATTTTGCATTAGCTGCACTAACAACATCATCTTGAGTTAAAACACCATGTTTAACTGGTGGGTTCTTTCCAATTCCATTAAGAACGGTAAAGAGTGCGAAAAAGATTGGTGCTTGGGCAAGGATTGGAAAACATGATGCGAGTGGATTTGTCTTGTGCTCTTTGTAGAGCTTCATCATCTCTTCTGATTGCTTTTGGCGATCATCCTTGTATTTCTTTTGAATCTCCTTCATGTGTGGTTGAAGGGCAGTTAGTGCACGTTGGCTCTTAATCTGCTTAACAAAAAGAGGCACCAAAATAATGCGGATAATGATTACAAGACCGACGATAGAAAGTGACCATGACACTCCACTGTCTTTGCCAAATGCCGGAGACAATAAATCGTGGATCGTTGTAATAACCCAAGAAACCGCGATATATAAGGGTTTTAGGACAGTTCCCATAGATCAAACACCAACCTTTTCTTTTGGAACAACATAATCAACGCCGCCATGTGACCATGGGTTACACCGCACTAAACGCCAAGCGCTCATTGCAATTCCTTTTAAGCCATATGTCTCAATCGCTGTTACTGCATAGCTTGAACATGATGGGTAGTACTTACACCGTGGTGCAAAAGCTGGAGATATCCATTTTTGATAAAATTTAATTGGTGTGGTCAAAATTCTTTTCATTTAGCCGCCGTGCGATCTTTGGCTTTGCGAAGTAGGTTTGCAACAACTATTGAAATCTCAGATTTGCAATCAGCATCGGCTGATTTATTTAATCCTCGAATTACGAGCAGTGAACCCGTCGGCAATGTTGTGTAGTGGTCACGGATGCAGTGACGGATTTTGCGCGCTAAACGGTGGCGAGCAACCGAACTTCCTACTGCCTTGCTGATAATTAATCCGGCGCGAGCAGGTAGAGCTAGTTCAGTCAGATACAAGTAGCCGACAAAGTTGGTTGATGAGTATCGAATGCCACTCTTTGTTGCGCGGGCGAAATCCCCGCTCTCTGTAAGACGTGCGCTTTTGGCAAGCACGGGAGTCTTCCTTAGAGATCCTTAAGCAGAAAGACGTGCGCGGCCTTTTGCACGACGAGCTGCAAGAACAGCGCGGCCTGCACGGGTAGCCATACGGGCACGGAAGCCATGCTTCTTGGCACGGCGGCGTGTGTTTGGTTGGAAGGTGCGCTTTGTCATGTGAAACTCCTAAATAAGTGGAAATCTACTGCGGGCCAGAAATACGGGGGAAGCAAGGAGGTAACGGTAGAGGTCTGGGGATAAGTCGGTCAAACTCACTTTGTGACTCTATATGAGGGTAGGCGCTGTGGATAACCAGTTGCTTTTTTCCTCAATCCGCTCTACTTTTACGGCCTCCTCCACAGGTTTATCGCTTTTGGGGGTTAATCAGGGCTCAACCTGGGGTTTAGACCACAGGTTGTGGATAACCTTGTGGATACTAGAGAGGCGCCGAAATGGCCGTTAAAGAGGTTGAGCTAACCACTCTCTGGGATCGTGTTATTGAAGAGGTTGCAATTGATGCACCACAACACCGAGCCTTTTTACAGCTCACAAAACCTTTAGGTCTTCTTCATAACAACGACCAAACAACCTTGTTGGTTGCCGCTCCTAACCTTTTTGCAAAAGATGTTTTAGAGAGCCGCTTACGCACTGTTGTCTGTGATGTTTTAACTCGCGAACTCGGCGATAAGGCCAGCATCGCCGTGACTGTAGATGAATCTTTGGAATCTGTAGAACCAAAAACTCCAGAAGTAGATATTGAATTTGTTGCACCGAAAGTTGGAACCGGTCGCGACGATGCTCCAGCAAAAGCTGCTGAAGTCTCACAACTCAACTCTCGATATATTTTTGAAACTTTTGTTATTGGCGCTTCAAATCGTTTTGCTCATGCCGCAGCCGTCGCAGTTGCTGAAGCTCCAGCCAAGGCTTACAACCCGTTATTTATTTATGGTGAATCTGGTCTTGGTAAAACTCACTTGTTGCACGCTATCGGCGCATATGCAAAAGAGCTCTATGGTGGCGTACGGGTTCGCTATGTATCGTCTGAAGAGTTTACGAATGATTTTATTAACTCAATTCGTGATGATAAAGCCACAGCTTTTCAGCGTCGATATCGCGATCTTGATGTTTTATTAGTTGACGACATTCAATTTTTGGAAAATAAAGAGCGAACCCAAGAAGAGTTCTTCCATACATTTAATACTCTTTACAATGCTAATAAGCAGATTGTTATCTCCAGTGACCGCCCTCCAAAACAATTAACAACTTTGGAAGATCGTCTACGTTCTCGTTTTGAGTGGGGTTTGATTACAGATATCCAACCTCCAGAGTTGGAAACACGTATTGCTATTCTGCGTAAAAAAGCGGCGCAAGATAAATTAAATGCCCCTGATGATGTTTTGGAATATATCGCTAGCAAGATTTCTACAAATATCCGCGAGCTAGAAGGTGCTTTGATTCGTGTAACGGCTTTTGCCTCACTTAACCGTCAAAGTGTTGATCTCTCTTTAGCTGAAATTGTTTTGAAGGATTTAATTCCAAATGAAAACAATCCGGAAATTACTGGCGCAACAATCATGGCTCAAACTGCGGCATATTTTTCACTCACTATCGATGATCTCTGCGGTACTTCGAGGTCTCGGGTCTTGGTTAATGCCCGCCAAATTGCTATGTACCTCTGTCGTGAGTTAACCGAACTCTCACTTCCAAAAATCGGCCAAACATTCGGCGGGCGTGACCACACAACGGTTATGCATGCCGACCGCAAAATCCGTCAACTGATGGCTGAGCGCCGTTCGATCTATAACCAGGTCAACGAACTCACCACCAGAATTAAGCAACAGGCTCGCTAGGAAGCGCAAAAGGTGCGAAATGTCCGTTTTGCCACTCTTTACCCCCAGTTGGGGATAAGTTGTGGATAACTGTGGAGATCTCGCCGGTTTGTGTGGACAACGTCTGCTTGTTGTTGTGAAGCGTAGGGAGGGTGAGGGTGTGAACGCCTTTGTTGTACACATCTTTTCCCGACTTATTAACATGCTTCACAAAGTAAAACACCGCTGCGAGCAGGGGTTATTACTTTTGTACACAGAAAAGCTTTCTGGTTACTACGACTACCTTTATATACATATATCTAGATGTGAAACGAACCTTTCACTGAATTGGGGCAGATCATGAAGTTCATAGTTGAGCAGTCAGCTTTAGTTGATGGCGTTAATTGGGTTTCTCGCTCTCTTTCTAATAGACCAATCAAAACCGAACTCCTTGGAATCGTTATCGATGCGACAGGCGACCAGGTCTATTTATCAGCCTCTGATTTAGAGACAGCTAGCAAATCGCACTTTCATGCCGAGATTAAAGAACCTGGCAAAGTACTAGTTCCAGGGAAACTACTAGCTGAAATTTCACGTTCTCTACCTAATAAACCCATCACTTTTGCTTTAGATGGTTCTCGCGTTTTGGTAACAAGTGGAAGTGCGAAATTCACCTTGCCTACGCTCTCAGTGGATGAATATCCAAACCTGCCAGAACTTCCTGATACAACAGGCACTTTAGCCAGCGATGTTTTTGCCACGGCGGTTTCGCAAGTGGCTATCGCAGCAGGGCGCGATGATTCACTACCAACCCTGACTGGTGTACATGTTGAAATCAACGAAGAAACCGTAACTTTAGCCGCGACAGACCGTTACCGTTTAGCGGTCCGCGAAATTCAATGGGATCCAACAACACCGAATATTTCTACAAGCGCACTTTTGCGTGCGCGCACAATTGCAGATGCAGCTAAATCATTAACTGGAACAAAGACGGTTTCTGTTTCATTCGCTCCAGCTTCCAGCAACGATCGCTTAGCCGGTTTTGCTGGTGATGGAAAAACAATGACGTCACGTATGTTGGATGGAACTTTCCCTCCCTATCGCCACTTACTCCCTCAAGAGGTAACATCAACAGCACTCATTGAAGTCGCAACACTTTTAGATTCTGTTCGCCGAGTTGCGCTAGTAACAGATAAAACCGTGCCACTACGACTTGATTTCAGCAACAACACACTTTCCCTTGAAGCCGGTGCGGGCGAAGAGGCGCAAGCAACTGAAGCAATTGAAATATTATTAACAGGAGAACCAATCTCAATTGCTTTTAACCCCACATTCTTGGCGGATGGATTAACCGCCGTCGGAACAAAGTTTGTCCAAATATCATTCACCGGTCCAAACAAACCAGCGATATTAATGGGCAAAAGCGATAAAGATGGAGCTGTAGTTGAGAACTACCGTTACCTATTAATGCCAATGCGTTACGCCTCATAACTTATCGGTGTAATTAATGCGTATTAATAAGTTGGCGCTGACCAACTTTCGCTCATACTCTTCTTTAGAGTTAGAGCTTCAACCAGGAGTGATTACCTTCATTGGTGATAACGGATCCGGAAAAACTAATATCGCCGAATCTCTAATTTATCTATCTTTCTTATCGTCTCACCGCGTAGCCAACAACATTCCCTTAATTTCACTTGGACAACAACAAGCTGTCATTAGAGCCGAGATTGAACGCGATGAAAGAACGTTGCAAATAGATTTAGAGATCAACGCCAGTAAAGCTAACCGAGCGCGCATTAACGGTAATCCAACACGAAGCCAGCGCGAGATTTTAGGCGCCTGCCAAATTGTCTATTTTTCACCAGAAGATCTTGATTTAGTCAGAGGAGAACCCGGCGGACGAAGAGATTTTCTTGACCGTTTACTAATTACCAGAACCCCCCGAATGGCCGGTGTAATTGCAGACTATGAGCGAGTCGTAAAACAACGGAACGCTCTTTTGAAAACCAGGTCATCAGCCAACGCATTGGTGCCGTGGAACGAACAGCTAATTAAATTTGGTGCGCAACTAACAGCCGACAGAATCACATTGGTGGAAGCTCTAAATCCTTGGGTAACTAAAAACTATGCAAATCTGAACGAAGTAAAACCGGCATCAATTGCCTACAAGTGCAGTAGTGAAGGCGTCTCAAATAACTTTGAAAATAACGTGGATATATTAACTAAACGTTTAGAAGAAGTTGCTTACCAAGAAATCGAACGCGGAGTCTCACTTATTGGACCACACCGAGATGATTTACTTTTACAAATTGGTGATTTTCCAGCTAAAGGTTATGCCAGCCATGGCGAGTCCTGGTCAATGGCAATCTCGTTACGCATCGGATCTTTTAATTTATTAAAAAGCGAAGGCTCTGAGCCAATTCTTATTCTGGATGATGTCTTTGCTGAACTTGATACATCACGCCGCAAACAATTAATGTCGGCTACCCAGATAGCTGAACAAACTATTATTACTGCGGCAGTCGAAAGTGATTTACCTGCAGAGTTGCTCACACAAAAATATTATGTAACACCGGGTCTTGTTAAGAAAGGAAAGAGCTAATGGCTAAAAGCGATTTAGCTCTTGAGATTTTTAAGGCATTTAAAACCGGTGTAACACGCAAGGCGAACAAACCTGCGCCGACGAAAACAGTCGGACAAGTTGGCGACCCAGAGTTAATCGGAGAACTACTTAATAATATGATCGAAGAGCGTGAATGGAATAGCGGCTTAGCTGAGGGAAATCTTTTTATTACATGGGCGATGATTGTTGGCGAAGAGATTGCACAGCACGCAACACCGATTTCAATTTTAGATTCAACATTAACAATTCAAACATCATCGACTGCTTGGGCTACTCAATTAACATTGGTTGGAGATAATTTATTGGCGACAATCCAGGCGGATCCGTCAGGGGCCACGATCCAAAAACTACGTTTTATCGGCCCTCAAGGGCCAAGTTGGAAAAAAGGGATCCGGACTATCAGAAATGCCAGAGGGCCTCGCGACACCTATGGATAAGAGCTTGGCCCACTAGGAACCCTCACTAGCACGCTTAAAGTTCGGCTATACCCACACCTAAGGCTTATTTTGGGTATTTCCATTTCGATTTTCCCACTAGGATAAGAGCATGTTGGAGGGAATTTCCCTCCCAGAAGCCCTCTAGAGTGATTAGAGCGTGTGAAGCGTAAAGGAGACCAGGTGGCCGAGAACTCCTATGACGCCAGCAGCATCACTGTGTTGGAAGGCCTAGAGGCGGTTCGCAAGCGTCCTGGAATGTATATCGGCTCCACAGGTGAGCGGGGCCTTCACCACTTAGTTTATGAAGTCGTAGACAACTCCGTTGATGAAGCTTTAGCTGGTTATTGCACCGACATCAATGTCACTTTGATGGCCGATGGTGGCGTAGAAGTAATCGATAACGGCCGCGGCATCCCAGTAGATATTCACCCAGTTGAAAAGAAACCCGCTCTTGAAGTCGTACTTACTGTTTTACACGCAGGTGGAAAATTCGGTGATGGCGGTTATTCAGTCTCCGGCGGTTTACATGGTGTTGGAATCTCAGTTGTTAACGCACTCAGTACAGATCTTTCGGTAACAGTTCAACGCGACGGAAGTTTTTGGTACCAAGATTACAAACTTGGAGTGCCAACCACTCCGGTAAGAAAAGGCGAGGCATCATCTTCTAACGGAACAACAATTCACTTCTGGCCATCTAAAGAGATTTTTGAAACAACCGATTTCTCTTTTGAAGTTTTATCTACACGCTTTCGTGAAATGGCTTTTCTAAATAAAGGCCTAATTCTTACCCTTACCGATGCTCGAGCAGGACATGTTGATGAGAAAGGCGAACAACTTACTGTTCGCTATCAATACGATGGTGGTATCTCTGACTTTGTAAAGCATTTAAATTCAACTCGTGGCGAAACCCATAAATCAATAATTTCATTTTCTGCTGAAGACAAAAAGAATAAAATTTCATTAGAAGTATCAATGCAGTGGAACGCTGGATTCAGTGAATCTGTTTATACATTTGCTAACACAATTCATACACATGAAGGCGGTGCACACGAAGAAGGCTTCCGCACCGCGCTAACTTCGGTTGTCAATAAGTTTGGCGAAGAAGCTGGTTTTATTCGCAAGAAAGAAGACCGCTTAACAGGAGATGATGTCCGCGAAGGCTTGACTGCAATCGTTTCAGTTAAATTGGCAGATCCACAGTTTGAAGGACAAACTAAGACAAAACTTGGAAATACATCGGCAAAAACTTTTACACAAAAGACAGTTAATGAAGAATTAACTACGTGGTTTGAGCAAAACCCTGCTGAAGGCAAGGAGATTGTTCGCAAAAGTATCGATGCTGCGGCGGCCCGTGTTGCAGCGCGTAAAGCCCGTGATTTAAGCCGAAATCGTAAAGGTTTACTTGAAGGCCGTGGAATGCCAGGAAAGTTAGCGGACTGCCAATGGACCGACCCATCAAAGTGTGAGCTCTATATTGTTGAAGGAGATTCAGCAGGTGGTTCAACCAAGGGTGGTCGTGATTCGCGAAACCAAGCCGTTTTACCTATCCGTGGAAAAATCTTGAATGTTGAAAAAGCACGCATTGATCGTGTGTTACAAAATAACGAAGTCCAAGCACTTATCACAGCTTTAGGTACAGGAGTTCATGAAGATTTCGACATTGAAAAACTTCGTTACCACAAGATTATTTTGATGGCCGATGCTGATGTTGATGGACAACATATCCGTACTTTGTTGCTCACTTTATTGTTTCGGTTTATGCGCCCGTTAATTGAAAATGGTTTTGTTTACTTTGCACAACCCCCACTCTATAAATTGAAATGGGGAGGGAAAGAACCCGTCGAATACGCCTTTAGTGATCGCGAACGCGATGGCATGATCGAGCTAGGTTTAGCTGCCGGAAAGCGACTACCTAAAGATGATGGAATCCAACGCTTCAAAGGTTTAGGTGAGATGCCAGCTAAAGAGCTTTGGGATACAACAATGGACCCCGAACACCGCGTACTTATTCGTGTCACGTTAGATGATGCTGCAGCTGCCGATGACTTGTTCTCAGTGCTCATGGGTGAAGATGTAGAGAAACGTCGTGCATTTATACAACGCAACGCCAAAGATGTCAGGTTCTTGGATATCTGATGAATGAATTAAACCCAAAGAACCTTGAGTCTTTTGACAAGATCGAAACCGTTGATCTTCAAGTTGAGATGGCACGTTCATATCTTGATTATGCAATGTCAGTCATTGTTGGTCGTGCACTTCCAGATATTCGCGATGGATTAAAACCAGTACACCGCCGTGTTTTGTACGCGATGTATGACGCGGGATACCGCCCAGATAAGGGATATTACAAATCCTCTCGCATCGTCGGCGATGTCATGGGTAACTACCACCCACATGGAGACACTGCTATCTATGACTCGGTAGTTCGCCTTGCTCAGCACTGGTCTCTGCGTTATTTACTCATAGATGGAAATGGAAACTTTGGCTCTCCCGGCAACGATCCAGCTGCGGCCATGCGTTATACCGAGGCTCGTTTATCCCCGATAGCTATGGAGATGATGCGCGATATCGATGAAGACACTGTTGATTTTGTACCTAACTACGATGGTCGCTCACAAGAGCCAACAGTCCTTCCATCACGCCTACCAAATCTTCTTGTTAATGGAAGCGCTGGTATTGCTGTTGGTATGGCAACAAATATTCCTCCACATAACCTTCGCGAAATCGGCGAGGCTGTAATTTTCGCACTTGAAAATCCTGAGATGAAGCAAGAAGAACTTCTTAATAAATTCTTAACGATTGTTAAAGGTCCTGATTTTCCAACAAAGGCACTCATTGTCGGCCGTGGTGGCATTGAAGATGCGTATCGCACAGGACGTGGCTCGATCACTATGCGCGCTGTTGTACAAGTTGAAGAAATAAACAAGCGCACCTGTTTAGTTATTAGCGAACTGCCATATCAGGTTAACCCAGATAACTTGGCATTAAAGATTGCCGAACTTGTTAAAGATGGAAAGATCAAAGGGATCGCGGATGTCCGCGATGAAGGTAACGAGCGCTTAGGTCAACGTCTTGTGATTGTTTTACAGACAAGTGCAATCCCTAAAGTTGTGCTTAATAATCTTTATAAACAAACACAATTACAGGACACCTTCGGAGCCAACATGTTGGCTCTTGTTGATGGTGTCCCACGCACTTTGCGCCTCGATGAATTTATTCGTTACTACATTGAACATCAGATTGAAGTAATTGTACGCCGTACGAAATTCCGTTTATCTGAAAAAGAAAAACGCGCACATATTTTGCAGGGTTATCTCAAAGCACTTGACGCCCTTGATGCAGTAATTGCTTTAATCCGCGCATCTACAACCCCCGAAGAAGCGCGCACAGGTTTGATGAAGTTATTAGATGTTGACGAAATACAAGCAAATGCAATTTTGGATATGCAGTTGCGCCGAATTGCAGCCCTTGAGCGCCAAAAGATTAATGATGAATATGACGCTTTAATGGCTGACATTGTCTTGTTAAACGCGATTCTTATAAGCCCACAAAAGCAGCGTGAAATCGTTAAAACTGAACTCACCGACCTGGTTGCAAAATATGGCGATGAGCGCCGCACTCAAATCGTGGCAAGCGAAGGCGATTTCAGTGCTGAAGATTTAATCCCGGATCAAGATGTAGTTGTAACAATTACCCGAGGCGGATATTCAAAGCGCACAATGGCAGATCTTTATCGATCACAACGCCGCGGTGGGCGTGGTGTAAAAGGTGCGGCGCTTAAGGAAGATGATGTTGTCGATCATTTCTTTGTTGCATCAACACATGACTGGTTGTTGTTCTTTACAAACCAAGGACGCGTTTATCGTGCCAAAGTTCACGAGCTACCTGATGCAGGGCGTGATGCACGCGGACAACATGTTGCAAACTTGATGGCGTTTAAACCTGAAGAGAAAATTGCCGAAATTTTGTCGCTGAAGGATTACACAATTTCACCATTCTTAGTTCTTGCAACTAAAAACGGTTTAGTCAAGAAAACCCCTCTGGTTGAGTTTGATTCACCACGAACAGGTGGATTGATTGCAATCTCATTAAAACCCGGAGATGAAGTTGTTGGAGCATCGTTAGTAAATGCCGACGACGAACTCTTGTTGGTTTCAACAAAAGGAATGTCATTACGATTTACCGCCGATGATGAGTCATTGCGGCCAATGGGTCGATCAACTAGTGGTGTGATCGGAATGAAGTTCCGTGCCGAGGATTCTTTATTGACCATGGCACGTGTGAATTCAGAGCTCGCAGCGAACTCATTTGTCTTTACTGCAACCGATGCCGGTTATGGCAAAAAGACTCCATTAGATGAATATCGACTTCAAGGACGTGGCGGAATCGGAATTAAAGCTGCCAAGATCGATGAGAGTTCAAGAGGTTCCCTTGTCAGCGCACTTGTACTTCGCGATGAGGATGAAGTCCTTGCAATTACTTCGGCTGGAACGGTTATGCGCACTCCGGCGGCTGAAGTACGCCAAACAGGGCGCGATTCAATGGGTGTGCGCCTAGTTAACCTAGATGAGGGTGTGTCTTTAGTCTCGGTGACTAAGAACAGCGAAGATGAGATTTCGCCGAAAAGTTAGTATGGTTCGGCTCTGAGTTAAGCAGCTAACCCGCCATTTTGGGAGTTAGAGAAGTTCAAGGTAACCTTGCGCTTCTGCAATCGAGATTCATCTTTATTGCGGGCCTATAGCTCAGCCTGGTTAGAGCGCTTCCCTGATAAGGAAGAGGTCGATGGTTCGAGTCCATCTAGGCCCACCCGTTCTAATACGGGGACCTAGCTCAATTGGTAGAGCACCGCCTTTGCAAGGCGGGGGTTAGGGGTTCGATTCCCCTGGTCTCCACATGACAGAAGTAAAGAACACATCTAGCGCAACACTCCACACATCACTTGGTGACATCGTGATTGAGCTTTTTCCCAATCACGCACCAAAGACAGTTGCAAACTTTGTTGAGTTAGCAACTGGTGCAAAAGAGTGGACCGATCCAAGCACTGGAAATAAAACAACAGCAAATCTTTATGACGGAACAATCTTTCACCGTGTCATCGATGGTTTCATGATTCAAGGTGGAGATCCACTTGGTCAAGGAACTGGCGGACCTGGTTACCGATTCGCAGATGAATTTCACGGAGAGTTAGTTTTTGATCGTCCTTACATCCTCGCAATGGCTAACTCAGGCCCAGGAACAAATGGTTCACAGTTCTTTATTACTGTGGCACCAACAACATGGTTAAATCGCAAGCACTCAATCTTTGGCGAAGTAAAGGATTCTGCTAGCCAGGCTGTAGTTGACGCGATCGCTAAAGCAAAAACTGGTGCGCAAGATAAGCCAGCAACGCCAATAACAATCAACAGCGTTACCGTTGCTTAAGCGCTCTGCAACTTATTCTTTAATCGCGGTTATCTGCGGTGCTTAT
>JBAXIC010000013.1:0-30174 GCA_037138575.1 Actinomycetes bacterium | reverse complement strand
CATCATCGGTAAAACCATCAACGATGATTCCAACTGTGACATCATTTTCTAGATCAATGGGGCGAATATCTCGTGGATAAGCCAGTGTTATGTAGGGCTTCTTTTCGCGAAGTTCATACCCTCCGACAACATCAACAATTTCAAAACCTGCGTGTAAAAGCTCGTCACGATATTTATCAGCCAATTTGAAATCTTTGGCCGTACGCGCATCCATGCGCGCTTCGGCTAACTGTGTAACAGATTCTGGGATGTTCATTTAACTACTACTGCTTTAGCCATTCCTAGGACTTTTACTCCAGCAGAGGTCGCAGTGATGTCGAGTTTTACAACCTTGCCATCAATCTCAGTAATGGTTGCAACAACTGTTAGGTCAACCTTTTCTCCAGCTGGAACAATTACCGGCTTAATAAAGCGCGCTGAAAACTCACGAACACTTGCGCTGCCGCCTGCCCAATCGGTTACATATTTGCCGACAAGCGCCATCGTAAGCATTCCATGCGAAATAACATTAGGAAGACCAACAGAGAGCGCAAACTCTTCATTTTGATGAATTGGATTTTGATCTCCGCTTGCGTCGGCATAAGCTTTAAGTAGCGCACGATCAAGATAGAAAGTTTTTTCTGGCAGCGCCATTCCAACTTCGATCATCCGCGCACCACCAATGTTGACCATGATGAAACAACTAATTCGGCGCCATTATGTAAATCAGAGCGTACTGAAATTATTTCGTTTCCAGCTGCAACTCTTAAAGTTTCAATCGTTGCTGAACATGTGAAAACATCGCCAGCAACAATTGGACGAAAGATTTCAAACTTTTGATCGCCATGAACTAGACGAGTCCAATCAACACCGATTTCAGGTTGAGTCAGAATCGACTCATATTGCGACAAGGAGATTCGAATTGAAAAGGTTGGGGGTGCAACAGTTGTATCGCTTTCGCCGATGACAGAAGCGAAGGCATCTATTTCAGATTGTGTAACCGTAACTTGATCCACACCTTTGAAGGTGCGCCCGACCGAATCGGGATTGATCATTAGCGAGTTTCGCGGTGAAGTGTTGAAGACTTGCAACGAGGACAGAACTTCTTAAGTTCCATACGGTCTGGATCGTTGCGGCGGTTCTTCTTAGTAATGTAATTACGTTCTTTGCAATCAACGCATGCCATGGTGATCTTTGGACGTACGTCCGCGCTCTTGCTTGCCATGGTCTTACTCCTTCATTGATTAACGAGGTGCTCAGGTTACCCGAGCCTTCTCGATGCGCGAAATTCACGCGGGTGGAACTAGTAGCGGAGGCGGGATTTGAACCCACGACACAGCGATTATGAGCCGCTTGCTCTACCAAGCTGAGCTACCCCGCCAAGGGTTGTGCTGGTAAAAACGATCTTCACCTAGTGAAGAACTCTTTCGAGCCCCCCACCGGAATCGGACCGGTGACCTTTTCCTTACCATGGAAACGCTCTACCAACTGAGCTAGGGGGGCAGATCGAGGTCTGAGCGTACAGGCAATCAACTACTTTGGAAAAACCGCCTTTTTATAGCGCTGGATTTAGCGTGATTTTGCCAGTGGTTTCGCGGGCCAACATCGCTTCGTGGGCCTGAGTCGCTTGGCTTAACCCAAAAGTTGCACCAATAACTGGTTTTAACTTTCCTTCGATTACTAATGAAAATAGATCCACGACTACATCATGCAGAAGTTCCTTTTTGCCAAAGCAATGTGCCAACCAAAAGCCGGTGACGGTTTTGGTTCCACCCATAAGCGCTCCAGGATGAATTGGAGTTGGTGCAGTGCGTGATGCCATTCCAAAAACTATTAAACGTCCAAATGGCGCTAAAGCTTCAAGGCTTGCATCAAAAGTCTTCCCACCAACCATCTCAAGTACTAAATCAACGGGCTTACCGCCATTTGCTTCAAGAATTGCAGAGAGGAGTTTGTCTTGATCTGAATCAATCACAACATCTGCGCCAAGAGAGGTTGCAAGAGCTCGCTTACTTTCAGTGGAAGCAACAGCAATTACTTTTGCTCCCCAGAGCTTTGCTAATTGAATTGCAATTGTTCCCACGCCACCGGCTGCGGCATGAATTACTACTGTCTCGCCGGCTTTGAGGTGGCCAACGGTTTTCAATGTATGCCAGGCAGTGGCGCCTTGAACCAACATGCACAACGCTTGTTCATCAGAAACTCCCACTGGAATTTCAATCATTGCTGCTGTGTGCGCAAGAGCTTTTTGGGCGTATCCCCCACCATCGACTGGGGATAAAACTCGTCGACCATTAGCAATGCCGACAACTTCAAGACCTGGAATCATGGGAAGTTTTTGTGGAGACAAATATGAGTTTTCTGTTTGGTGCGTATCGGCATAATTAATACCAATAGAAGTTACATCAATTACTTCTTGCCCAGGGCCAGCAATGGGATCGTCAAGATCTACAAGGTGCATGGAATCTGGACCACCGAATGCGGTGATCTGAATTGCTTTCATTTATTATCCCTTTGTTGAGCCGAGAGTTAAGCCTGAAACAAACTGCTTGCGCAGTACAAAGAAGAGTATGACTGTTGGTGCGGCAACAATACTTGCTCCAGCTGCAAGCAAGTTAAAGTCAGTGATGTATTGACCTTGAAGTTGGCGCAACGCCGAGGTGACTGGGCGCTTTGAATCTTCTGACATCAAAATCAATGCCCAAAAGAAGTCGTTATAAATCCAGCAACTCATAAGTACACCAAGGGCCGCTAGAGGTGGACGCAATAGTGGAAGCATGACGTTCCAGTAATGTCTAAATACAGAAGCTCCGTCAATAATCGCTGACTCTGAAATTTCCTTTGGAACAGTCTTCATGTAAGACGACAAAACGAAAGTTGCAAAACCAACTTGGAAAGCAACATGCACAAGGACAATTCCAAGGTAGTTGTTGTACAACAGTGATCGATTTCCCAAAAGATCACCAATCTTTATGTATAACCAAAACACTGGAATGTAAGTCAAAACAATTGGCAACATGTTTCCAGCAGTAAATAGCAAGAGAAGGCTTAGATTGAATCTAAATGAGTAGCGTGAAACAACAAAGGCGATGAGTGAACCTAGAAACAGAGTCAAAAGGACCGCGGGAATAGTCACATAGAGAGTATTTAAAAAGTAATGGGTTAAGCCCATAACTCGGAAAGCGTGGAAATAATTGTCTAGGTTTAAGTGCCGAGGCCAAGAAAAGACACCATAGGAAATAATGTCGTTGTATGGTCGAAGTGAAGTCCAGATTGTCCAGAGAATCGGAAAAATCCAAACAAAGGCAAAGAAGCCAATAAAGGCGGAGATAAAATTGTCTTTGATCTTTTGCTTATTTTTGTACTCTTTATTTTGGACGATCGTTGTGCTCACTTTAGATCCTCCTTAAATACGTTGCGAAGGTACAAGAGAATTGGACCAATGCACAGCACCAACAAGATAACGGCATAAGCCGCACCCTTCATTGAAATGCCCTGACCGGCAAAGTTTTGGAAGACCAAAATATTAAGAAGTGGCCAGGCAGTACTTGTGCCATAAATAATGTAAACCAAGTCAAAAGCGCGCAGAGATTCAATAATCGTAATGACGACAATGATGATATTTACTGGGCGCATCGCTGGAAGAACTATTTTCTTAAAGGTTTGCCACTCTGTTGCGCCATCGATAGCTGCTGCTTCGCGAAGTGAAGGATCAACTGACTTTAACCCAGCTAAATACAACAACATGATGTAGCCAATATGGCGCCAAGAAGCAACACCCATAATTACATAGGTATTAATGCTGTAATTACCCCAAATCGAGACTGCGTTTCCAATATCACGACCCATTACACCTTGAATGAATCCACCTGGTTGAAACATGAAGTTCCAGATAATTCCGATGATTGCCAATGAAAGCACAACAGGAATATAGAAAACAGTTTCGAAAAGTTTGTGACCTTTAATTTTTCGGTCAATTTGATACGCCAATAAAATTCCTAGTGGAGTTGCAAGGAATGTAAACCACAACAACCAGATGAGGTTATTTTTTAAAGCCTCATAAAATACTGGTGTACCAAAAAATATATTTCTATAGTTTGCTAAACCGGCCCACTTAATATCACTTACGTTAATACCGTTCCAATAAGTAAAGGAAAGAACGATTGTTATAAGTGCAGGTAACCAAAGAAAAATAATCTGCATCAAAGTTGGAATACCTATAAATGCAGCAAGAGTGAAACGATCGTTCCGGGAAAGAGAACGACGACTGCGAACTTTCTTTTTCGCAGTCGTCGTTTTCATTTCTTAACCTTAGACTAATTCGTTAATTATCACGAATTAAAGTGCAGGAAGTGCATCCCATTGTGCCTGAGTATTATCAAGAATCTTTGTTAGATCTTTTGGATTCTTTAGGAAACTCTGGATTGCTGGACCAACTACTGGACCTGCAAAGTCACCGCGAGTATCGCGATCTAAGAAGAAACCAATGTTCTTAGCTGCGCCAAGAACTGCAAGCTTCTGCTTATTGAATGCATCGTATGAAGATGAATCGAAGTCGCTGCTGATGTAGATATTTGTATCTCCAGCGGCAACAGCTGCATCAATACCTTCCTTTGATCCCAAGAATCCTGCAAGGTCTTTTCCACCTTCGACGTTCTTACCATTTGCGGCAACTGAAATACCGTCAAGTGGTGCATCGATTGAGTCAACACCGTACGCAGGATTGATTTCTGGGAATGGAACGATCCATAGATCGTCATAATCTGCTTGTGACTTAGCCTTAAAGTCGTTAGCAAACCATGAACCCATCATCATGGCGCCGCACTTCTTCTGTAGTAGAAGATCGCGCATGCCATCCCATGAAATATCTAGAACGTTCTTGTTCATGTAAGGAATCAATTGACCCATGTGTGTAAATACATCTACAACCTTGGCATCAGTCCACTTTTCTTTACCATTGAGCAAGTCAATGTGGAATTGGTATCCGTTTAGACGCATATTGAGAATGTCGAAAGTTCCCATTGCTTCCCAACCGCCCTTGTCGCCAAGTGCGTAACCAACTAGACCCTTCTTCTGTGTAGCTTCACACAACTTGATTAGGTCATCCCATGTTGCAATGCTCTCTGGGTTTAGACCGAGCTCAGTCATTGTTGACTTACGGTAGTGAAGTCCCCATGGGTAGTAAGTAGTAGGAATGATGTACTGCTTGCCATCTGAAGGATTTGTTGCACCTTGGATTGCTGCAGCAGATAGTGAACTTCCTAGAGCTTTTACCTGCTCAGAAACATCTGCTAGAAGTCCTGAATCAGCACGTGCATTGGTGCGCCAACCGGCCATCCAACCAAATGCATCATCTGGAGTTCCTTGCATAATCTGAACGAAGTTATTCTGGAAGTCATCTGAGTTAACTGCCTGAGAAATAACTTTATTACCGGTCTTCTTTGTGTATGCATCATTTGCTGCGATTGCAATTTTAGAACCAGCATCACTTAGATTTCCGCGAATTGTGAAGTGGACATCTCCGGTGACTTTCTTCTTTCCGCAACCTGCAAGAAGTGATCCACCAGCAACTAGTCCAGCACCTCCGATTGCAGCACCCTTAAGTACTGAACGACGGGAAATGCCATTGTTTACATCTGACATTGTTTTCCTTTTCTCTAGAGTCGAGCCTTTCGAAAGGTCATCAGGTTTGATGAGATCAAGGCCTGGTAACGCGCTCAAATCTAGGGGTGATTACCCCGGCGAGATAGGGACAATAGGTAACGAATTGGTTACTTTTACGCTCAAAAACCGCCCTATTTTGCGGTGATATCCCACCAAATCGTTGCTAAATCCCTCTGAATGGGCATTGGGTTGTCGGTAAGGAACTGTTTAATCTCGAAATCCTGTCGTTTATCTAAACAAAGTCGGATTCTCGTGAATTCCACGGCATGATCGAAGTTTTGTTCAGTTCGAACCGGTGCGCTCCAGAGCTGCATGTGTGCCTTGATCCCTAAGTTATTTAAAACATTCAGCAGATCCTTCGGCGTGGGCTTTATTGGGCGATCTAAATTCCAAAAATGCTTCCATGCAGCACTTAAATTTGAAAGTGGGTGGTGCTGTGGCATTTCGATAACTACTCTTTTATTTGCGTGCGAATTCAATGCTTGAACAAAAGGAACAATATCCAATACGTTGTAAACAACGTTGTGCGCTACGACTACATCTGCTTTTTCAACTTCTGCAGAAATCGCGGGCCAGAAACCTAAATGAACTTTAGATTCGATGCCGCGGGCGCGCGCATTCTCTGAAAACATCTCGATCATCTCTTCTTGATGATCTATACCAATTACTTTTCCAGCTTTTTTTCCCATCGCAAATGCAGCTATACCTCCACCGCATCCGATATCAAGTATCGATCCATTATCTGGCAAAGCATCAAATGCTTTTTCATGCGAAGGAGTCATTTCAATTAATTGCGGGATTTGAAACAGAGTAGGTGGATGTATCCAAGGACTCTCAGGAGCTTGATCTAAAATCTCTTGAGGTATCGCCCAAGACTCCAGCTTTTCTCGCCATAACTGTGCCGGATTCACAATTATTTTGACTCACTGCTTTCAGCAATTTGTTTGCGAACATCATCCATATCAAGGGCTGCAACCTTACCGATGATTTCTTCTAATGCAGATGCTGGTAGTGCACCAGGCTGGCTAAATAATAAAATGCTGTCGCGAAAAATCATCAACGTCGGAATTGAAGTAATTCCGGCTGCGGCAGAAAGAGATTGCTCGGCCTCGGTATCAACTTTTGCAAAAACTAAATCGGGGTATTTTTCTGACATTGCCTCATAAACCGGCGCAAATGAACGGCAAGGTCCACACCAGGCAGCCCAAAAATCTACAAGGACAGTGCCCTCTTTAGTTATCAACTCTTCAAACTGAGCCTCGTCTATATTTACAGTTGCCATTTATTTCTCCGTTCTTCTTCCCATTAATCCTGGGGTTTTAGCTTGGTAAATCTTTGCTTCTGGGTGGCGAATTAAGAGCAGTTCATCTTCATAACGAGCCTTAATGACCATGTTTACTAAAAGTGCTATCCAAATCAAAATTGAAACAAGATTGAGATTTCCAAGTAAGAAGGCTGCGCCAATAAGCAACACTCCCAGATACATAGGGTGCCTGAACCATTTATAGATACCAACAACTATAAGCGCAGCACCGGGTTTTGGAATGGGAGAGATTCGTAAAGATGGTTTTAATGCAACATATGCCGCAATAAAGATGGCAATTGCAGCGAAAGTTAACAAGGTGGCAAAACTATGCAGATAACTGGCATCACTTAGTAAGGCTCCAGAGGGTTTAAGGAAAAGGAGTCCCAAAAGCCCAAACTGGAGCCCAACTAAGATCTTTGCTTTTAGAATTATTTCTTTCCAAACATCTTGCTAAAAAGACCTGGCTCTTTAGGGTCGTTTTGGTGTCCTTGGCAGCGATCCTTCTTAGCGACACCTTTTAAAGCAATCTCAATGTGATTGCCACATCCAGACCAAGATGGTTTTCCGCACTTACGACAAGTTGTTCTACTGCACATTTTTGATCCCGTTTCTTTAGCTTAGTTTGGTATGAAAGTTTTATTTGCTGCTGGTGAATTACTCCAAGTGAGATATCCACCGTCGAGATTTACAGGATTAAAGCCAAGTTCTTTAAGCAGCATCGCAGCTGTATGACCTCTTTGACCCACTTGGCAGTTCACCAATATTTTTTTATTGGTGAGTTCGGATTGGCGCTCACGGATTTCATCTACAGGGATATTTATCGCCCCAGGGATCATTCCGCGACCACATTCGCTCACACTACGGACATCAACAAGGGTGTATCCATTTGATACGTACTCATCGATTTGATCCCACTGTGCGACCTGAGTTAAGCCAGAAACAATATTTTCTGCGACATAGCCCAACATATTTACTGGATCTTTTGCTGAGCTAAAAGGTGGAGCATATGCGAGCTCTAAATCAGCAAGTTCGGGAGCTGTGATTCCTCCGCGAATTGCGGTTGCGATGACATCAATGCGCTTATCTACACCTTCAACGCCAACGCCCTGAGCGCCAAGAATCTCACCAGATGTTGGTTCAAAGATAAGTTTAAGGCTCATCTGTTTTGAATCTGGGTAGTAGCCAGCATGTGAACTTGGGTGAGTATGTATGGATTGATATGACCGCCCTGCTGCCTTTAATCGTTTTTCATTCCAACCAGTAGTTGCAATCATCAAGTCAAAGACTTTAACGATGGCGGTTCCAATTGTTTTTACCGGGCGGATTGTTCGGCCAGTAATGTGATCTGCTACAACACGACCATGTCGGTTAGCTAAATTTGCGAGCGGAACAAGAGTTGCACTGCCATCTAGCGCATCCGTCTTCTCAGCTGCATCTCCAACAGCATAAATATCGGCATTACTTGTGCGATTGAAATCGTCAACCTTGATTCCATTACGAGATCCAATAGTTAGCCCAGCAGCTTTAGCTAAGCCAATCTCTGGACGAACTCCAATTGCCAAAATGACAATCTCGGCTGGCACTGTGTCGCCGTTAGAAAGTTCAACACTATCGGCGCCGATGCTTACAACACTTGCACCAAGATAGAGGTTCACACCTTGTTTAACCATCTCTTTGGAAACTAAAGTCGCAAGCTCTGGATCTAGCGGCATTAACACTTGATCAGTTGCCTCTACCAATGAAGTCTGAATACCTTTATGAATAAGGTTTTCAGCGATTTCTACCCCGATAAATCCCCCACCAATTACTAAAGCGTTCTTAGGTTTTGCGCCAACTCGGGCGGCAATTTTTTCAACATCTTCTACTGTCCGAAGCGTCATGCCGCGTTCGATTCCAGGAATTGGCGGAACAACGGGAGCAGCGCCAGGACTAAGAATTAGTTTGTCGTAATCAATCTCATGAGTTTCATGACTATCAAGATTCTTAATAGCAACAGTTTTTTTGCCTGGATTGATAGCTAGAACTTCAGTATTTACGCGAACATCTAAACGAAAACGGGCATGCAGTGACTCCGGAGTCTGAAGTAATAGAGCGTTTTCATCTTCGATTACTCCGCCAACGTAATAAGGAAGTCCACAGTTGGCATAAGAAACATGCCCACTTTTTTCAAGAACAATAATTTCAGCGTTCGCATCTAAACGGCGTAAACGTGTAGCAGCAGACATCCCACCAGCTACACCACCGATAATTACAACGCGCATTAGTTTGTCACCAAAGGAAGGCCGCTAGCTTGCCAGTCGGCAACGCCATTTGTTAAGTTAAAAAGATTATTGAAACCTGCATGATGCATCGTTTCAACCGCAATTGCTGAACGGCGACCACTGTGGCAGTAGACCGCATATGTTGCGGTTTTATCTAACTTTGCAATCTCGGATTCGAATTGCATACCTTCAACGTCAATATTGATTGCACCTTGAATATGGCCCACCATATATTCGCCAGGAGAACGCACGTCAAGAGTCACGACACCTGACTCAGCCACTTTATTTGCAAAGCCCGCAGAATCTAAATTCGTGGCACTTGCAGCTGAAGTACAACCCGCTAACAGAAATAGTGATGACACTAGGGCAACTAATTTTTTCATATTTACGCCAAACTTAGAAATAGTTTTTGAAGCTGAGCGGTTACCGCATCAGAGTTGGATTTTCCTTCGACAATGCACTCTTTGAGACTGGCAGAGATCAGAGTAAAAGCAGCTGTATTGACCGCTTTAGAAACTGCGGACATTTGAGTCACAATCTCTTCGCAGTTGCGACCTTCTTCAAGCATGCGAGCAACTGCGCCAAGCTGACCCTGCGCACGTTTGATTCGCTTAGCAATAGCGATGATTTGCTCTTCATCCGTTAGAACGTGAGCGATCTTCTTTGTGGCCATAACTGCTCCTTTTCTGAGGTACTGGAGCGATATTACATATACCCCCCGGGGTATGTCAAACCAGCTTAATCCTGGTGGTGCCCCTTGCGAATCATGTTCAGCATCTTGATGTTAATCGCTGCGAAGCGCCATATTTGAATCAGAAGATTTTTACGAAAGCGCAGAGTTTTCTCGGTTGGAAGTGGTGCATGAGCAATTGAGTCATTTGGGTTTTCCATTGCTTTTCTCCTACTCCGGTATGAACTGCCAGCCCAGGCGGGCTTTGGCTTTGTAGATAAACATGTAATGCAAAAGCAGTTTAATCCAGTGACCGCTTAATCCAATTTCCCCATATGTATCTTTTAGGCTGCGACCAGTATTGGGATATTTTTCGTAGTCGGGAACGATTGGAAACATTGTCATTGCTGCTGCTGATCCCTGAGTAAGCCCGGAGCCAGAGGATGCAACACATGCTGCGCCCATCTTGGCCATCGATGCTGAATGTGCATGGGCTTTATCGCCTTTTTCAATTAACTCTTTTATAGTCAAAATTGAAAGCTTGCCCATAATTCCTGAGGGCATTCCGGTACGAGGAGGAGAAGGCGCGATCACTGTTCCATTTGGTGACTTACGGGGTTTCGATATTTGATGTGGAGGCGCAAAGGCAATTCCGACGGCAAAGATATTTGGATATGAAGGGTTGCGATATGTACTTGGCCAATCTGAAGCTTTCCAATCTTCATAGGCCTTGCTTGAATAATCGGCATCAACTTTCATAAAGCCACTTGGTGCAAAGATTTGGGAAGAGATATCTTCACCGGCTTTGTTAAAAGCCTGCAGATCTACGCCTCTAAATGGCGGCAGAAGCATTCCAAAATCAAACTCCAGTACATCTTTATTGCCATCGACCTGTTCGTAATAAATCTTGCCTGGCTCTACTTTTTCAACGTGCGCACCCAAGATTGCTCGGACCCCGCGCTCACGAAATAGGGATTCCGTCCAGAGCTTGCTCGTGGTTTGAAAACCGCGTTGCGTGAAAACCATTCCCCCAACGCCAAAATCACCAAGTTCATATTCATTAGTGATGTAGACAAGGTCGGCCATATCCCGCACGCCAGCGGCACGAAGTTCGTGGTCTACATTAAAGGTGTATTCAAAAGCTGCGCCTTCACATGTGCAAGTTCCATGACCTACGCCAATTGCCAAACTTTGTTTTTTACCGGACTTCATCACGGCGATAACATCTTTTAAAGCCGCGGCGGCATCAACAGCATGGCCTGCAGTACAAACTGAAACTGTATGACCATTGGGACCTAAGCCTTGAGTTGCTGCAAAATTTAACTTTGGTCCCGTGGCATTTACTAAATAATCATATTCAATTCGGCCAATTTCATTAGATCGAGATGGATCGGTATATGACACTTCAACAAAAGGATGAGCAGTTTTTGAATCGCCCTCTGGAAAAATACTTTTGGCAAGCGCTTGGTGGAATTCGATTCCTTTGCGTTTATAAACAGGAGCAAGCGGAAAAATTACCTGCTCTTTTTGCATCTTGCCGACGCCGACCCAGATATTTGAAGGAATCCAGTTATAGTTTGAGTTAGGTGTGATTACAACAATCTCATTGTTCTTGCCTAATAATCTCTTTGCGTGCAGTGCGGCTGTATGCCCTGCGATTCCTGCACCTAAAATAACTACGCGCGCCATTTGGCAGCCTCTCCGTTGTTCTTAATTGAACACTTCAAATCAGGAAAATAAAATAGAGAACTTCAGGGCTAGCACTTACAAAGATCTTGCTCGGCAACGCCAGCAAGAGCCTGCTCTACATGTTGGCCACAACCTGACCATGTAATTTTCTTACAAACAAAACAAGTAGTACGTGAACACATCTTTAATTCTCCCTCTATAAATGACTAGAAGGAAAAACTAACATACCCCCGGGGGTATGGTCAAATACCCGTAATCTTTACCGCTGCTAGAGCTACCCCAGCCACAATTACCCAGGCAATCATTCCCATAGCCATTGGGCGCGGTCCGATTGCTCGAATCGATTTCCATCTCACACCTGAGCCAAGTGCAACTAAACCCGCACCAAGCATTAGTTTGCTGGTGAAAACAATGTCAGCAAGTAAGCGGGCGTTGAGATCTACTATGTTGTGAAAGGTTGCAACTGCAATAAAACCAAGTACAAAGTATGGAATCAATGGAATTTTTGCGGACGCAGTTTCAGTTTTACCTTGAGACGTTAACCAGCGGCGGTGACGAATAGATAAGATCAAAACAATTGGCGCCAATAGGCAGACTCTTGCAAGCTTTACAACGATTGCATACTTATCAGCACTATCACCCCACACTGACGCTGTTGCGACTACCTGGCCTACGTCATGAACGGCAGCTCCTGCCCATGAACCAAACTCTCTTGTATCTAAGTTGAGAGAGTGTCCGATAAGAGGAAGTAAAAAGATTGAAAGCGTTCCGCACAGTGAAATTAATCCAATTGCATAAGAAGTTTCTTCTTCAGTAGCACGCGTTTGCGGACGAATAGCAGCAACCGCGGTCGCCCCACATACCCCAAATCCAACGCCAATGAGTAAACCAAGGTCGCCAGACATCTTAAATAACTTGGATAAACCCAGAATTCCAAAAATTGTAAAACTAACTACAATTGCAACTGTGATTACGCCTTTAACTCCGATTTCACGAAGTGAAGCAACGCTTACTTGTGCTCCAAGTAAAGCAACCCCAATTCGCATAATTGTCTTACTTGAAACTTTTGTTGCCGGTCCAGCAAATGTCGGCCATTGAATAAAGTTTGCAACAAGAAAACCAAAAGCCACGCAAAGTGCCAGTGGGCTGATTGCAGATTGAAGATGATTTATTTCAAAGGCAACTGCTACAAGTGCAGCGATTAACGCAAATCCCGGTATGTAAGTTTTAACCACTTAAATTCCTAACTTTTCGGACCAGTTTTTCAACTGCTCAGAAACTTGATCGGTAATAGTGATTTCATCATCTGCATTTAATTTCTCTGGATTAACTCGGTTTGAGCCTGGTAAACGACCTCCGGCAGCTTTGACTTCTTGGGCAAATTCAACTGTTCTGCCAGTGTTTCCATCTACCGATAATTTTGATGCATCTATTGCAATCACAAAGTGAGAAATCTGTTGAGGTAATGCATCTTGATCGGCTGCAAACATATCCGGAATATTTTTCGCCAATGTAGGGCCAATTAACATGCCGGTTAGCGACTCAACTAAAACTGCAATCGCATAACCCTTAACTCCGCCAAGTGGTGCAAGCATTCCAGCAAGCGCTTCTTTCGCATCAGTAGTTGGTGCACCATCTTTAGTAAAAGCCCACCCTGGTTCTAGTTCGGCACCAGCTTGTGCTTTCGCCTGGATTTTCCCGCGTGCAACAGCGCTCGTTGCTAAGTCAACAACTGTTGGAGGATCTGTTGGAATACCAGCGGCTATAGGTGAGGTTGAAAGCAAAGCTTTATTACCGCCCCACGGTGGCATCACTGCCGGACCCGTACTAAATGCGATTCCAACTAAGCCCCGATTAATCATTGGCCATACATAAATACCAAGTGCGCCACAGTGATTGGAACGTCCAACTCCCACTGCTGCAATTCCATTTACAAGTGCACGTTCAGATGCCACTTCAGCTGCCTTTTGGAGCTGCCAGTGACCTAGTCCATCATCTCCATCAAAGACAACAAGACTTGGAAGATCAGTGACAGTTTTTAAATTCGCTTTTGGATTAATACCACCGGCTTGCAAACGTGAAAGATAAAAAGGCAGACGCATTAATCCATGACTGCCAATACCCCAGCGATCACTTGCAATAATGCATCGTGCGGTTGTCGAGGCTTCCTGCGATGGAACACCAGCAGCTTCTAATAAAGATTGAGCAGTCGTAATTGCAGAGCTAACTTTGAGTACAGGCATTAGTTACTACTTTCCTTCAAAGCACCCACTGCATGTGTTGCAGGTTTTGAATTGAGCACTAACTCAATGTTCGATGCGAGAATTTGAGTGATCCTTAATTGGCTTTGGCTCGTTATTCCAGCAACGTGCGGAGTAAGAATTAGATTTGGGATCTCTTCAATAGCCCCTTTTGTTGGCGGTTCTTGTGCCCGTACATCCAGTGCTGCCCCGGCAATAATTTTCGCCTTTAAGGCAGCGATTAAGTCGGCCTCATTTATTACTTCACCTCGACCAACATTGACGATAATCGCTTCTGGTTTCATTAGAGAAAGCGTTGCAGAATTAATCATCCCGTTAGTTTCAGTTGTTGACGGCATATGAATACTCACGACATCACTTCGTTTTAAGACATCTTCAAATGTTGTTAATTCAATTCCTGCAAGATTTTTTGCATAGGGGTCATATCCAATTACTGGACAGTTGAAACCCTTGAGTAACTGCGCAGTGGCTAAACCCGTGGCACCGCATCCAAGCAATCCCCATGTAAGCCCCGAGAGTTCACGTCCTGGTGTACGCACCCAGCCTCCAGCACGAGTTACAACATCATGGCCCGGAATATTACGTAAAAGCGCAAGTGCTAAGCCAAGAGTTAACTCACCAACACTTACTGCGTTAGCACCAAGCCCGGCAACAACTACAACTCCTGCAGCATCTGCAGCTTTGATATCAATATTGTCTAAACCAACACCTGCGCGTGCAATTACTTTCAACTTGGGCGCAGCAGCAATTACATCTGCAGTTACTTTTGTTCGGTTACGAACTACGAGTGCGGTGGCATCTCTTAACGATGCTTTAAGTTCATCGGGGTTGTTCCACAAATCATCATTTCGAACAATAGGAAAACTCCCCTCCAGTGTTTGGAAGGGAGTTCCCCATACATCTTCTGAAATTAGAATCATTACGCTGAGATGTACAACTTTGTAAATGTGAACTCGCGGTGACCCATAACTTCGGCCTTGCATAGTCGACCATTAACAGTGTCGTTAATGACATCCATCATCATGTCACCAGCCTTTGTTAAGTCATATTCATAACGAAGCAGACCTGAAACATCTAGATCGATGTGCTCACTCATTGACTTTGAAGTTTTGATGTTTGCAGTCAACTTCAACACCGGAACGATTGGGTTTCCAATTACGTTTCCTTGCCCTGTTGGGAATAAGTGAATTACCGCACCACCAGCAGCCATAAGAGTGATGCATTCGGCTGCCGCAGATGAAGAGTCCATAAAGTACAAACCAGGCTTTGACGCATCAGGCATTTGAGCAGGCTTTAGCACGCCAACAACTGGGACCGATCCAGTCTTAGCGATATTTCCAAGTGCTTTCTCTTCGATAGTTGTTAAACCACCGGCGATGTTGCCTTGAGTCGGCTGTGAACCAAGAAGGTTTGCTCCAGTTGATTCAATTACCTTGATGTAATTGTCATACGTTAATTGAAACAAATCGCGGCAAGCATCATCGATGCAACGATCGGCAATGAGATGTTCTCCACCAGTTAATTCGGAAGTTTCACCAAAAAATACTGTTCCACCAGCTGCGACCCAACGATCAACGGCTTGAGAAGTTGTTGGACATGAACCGAGTCCAGAAGTTGTATCTGATTCGCCACACTTGATTGACATGATCATGTCGCCCATTTCAGCTTCTGTACGAACAAGTCCTGATGCATCTTGTAAGAACATAGCTGCAACACGGCTGGCTTCTTGAATAACTTGCAAGTCACCCTTACCTTCAATTGAAAACGCTGCAACCGGCTTTCCAGTTTTAGCAATTCCATCGGCAACTTTTTGTGTCCACTTTGGTTCGATACCGATAACAACAACTGCCGCAACGTTCGCATTCATTCCAGTACCGATGAGAGTGTCAAAAGTTAATTGAAGATCTTCACCAAACTGTAAACGGCCAAATGCGTGCGGTAGTGCCATCGTGCCCGGAATAACTTTTGCAACAGCTTCTGCAGCAGCATTTGAAAGATCATCGAGAGGCAAAATAATTACGTGATTGCGAATACCCATAGTGCCGTTTTCGCGGCGGTATCCCATTAAGCGCGGCTTGCTTCCCATCGATAACTCCTCATGTTGTGTGTGTGAATGTAATCGCCCTTTTTGATGGCAGCTGAAGCAAGTCCGACTTTGATGCCGTACTTAATAATTGCGTCGCCCTCGGAAAGATCCGCGAGTGCAAATTTATGTCCAAGAGGAATCGCGTGATTTAAAACCGCGGAGCTCTCTGTACCTTGCTTCACGGAACGACCGTGAAGTGTTCCTGGTTGCAGATCTGTCATCGCAACGGCGACATTGTCGCCATCGTGGTGGAGCAGAAACTGCGGTGGAGTTATTGCCATATCTACACATGCCTCTCTTCGTCTATATATGGGTAGTGGTCTGACCTCTTGCGGGAGTCTAGGACAGATGAGCGTGTTTCGTCTAGCCCCCTGCCCAAATTTCTCTAAGTGGTCTAACCTGTTGCCATGAAATCAGAGCTTCGCTACGGAATTATCGGCGCAGGCAGTATGGGCCGCGAACATATCGAAAATATTAAAGTAATGGGCGGAGGCGCCGTAACAGCAATTAGTGACCCCCATGTACCTTCGCAAGAGGCCGCTCTTGAAAAGGCTCCAGGCGCCAAAATCTTCAGCGATCACCGCGGCCTGCTAGAAAGTGGATTGGTTGATGCGGTCATTGTTGCCACGCCTAACGACACACACACCCAAGTTTTAAAAGATGCTCTTGCAACAGATTTAGCCGTTTTCATTGAGAAGCCACTTGCAACAACTATCGAAGATTTGAAGTCAATTCTGGCTTGGGATGAGAATAGAAGTGCAATGACCTGGATGGGTCTTGAATATCGATTCATGCCACCAGTTGCCGAAGCAATTGCCCGCGCACAAGAGGGTGATGCAGGAAAAATCCACCAAGTTTCTATTCGCGAACATCGCGAGCCTTTTTATCCAAAGGTTGATAACTGGAATCGATTTGCCGACCGGACTGGTGGAACTTTAGTAGAAAAATGTTGTCACTATTTTAACTTGATGGACATTGTTATAGGTGAACATCCAGTGCGTGTATATGCATCCGGTGGTCAGAGCGTTAATCACTTAGATGAAAATTACGATGGTAAGCAAGCAAATATGCTTGATAATGCTTATGTGGTTTTGGAATACGCAAATGGTGCTCGCGGAATGTTAGACCTGTGCATGTTTGGTGAAGGCTCTTTTGATAAAGAGATTCTGACAATTGTTGGTGATGAAGGAAAGATCGAATCCTTCTTACCGTCGCAGGTTGTGCGTGCTTCTCGCCGAGAAACAATCGGAAAACTCTCTGGCTGGAAGCAAGGGGCTAGTCGTGGGCCGGGAAGCGAACAGAAAATTGTTCATAATTTCGATGTTAAATATATGGGCCATCACTACGGTGCTTCCTATATCGAACACACAAAATTCCGCGATGCGATTTTAAATTCGACTCCCGCTGAAGTTTCCTTGCTAGATGGTGTTACCAGCGTGGTCACCGGCCTTGCTGCCCATAAGAGTATTAATGAAGGTCGCGTCGTTGAAATTAAAGAGCTCTGGGGTTAACTACCAACTGCTCCAAGGTTTGGCATGAGTATCGACGATCTCGGCAAGCTGTTCTAGGCGTGGAATCGATGTTTCGCGAAGTGCTTTAGGAATATCTGAAGCCGCAACAATGTCTGCCCAAACTGCACGACCAGCTAGAAATCCACTAGCCCCGCCCATGGCACAGGCTTTTACTGCACCGTTAAAAAATGGTTGCTTGACACCATTTGAAAGAACGACCCACGGAGATCCAATTGCCTCTGAAATTCTCTCGGCATTCTTTGTAATCAGATTTGAATCACCTTCACCGTGAAATGGGACTTCTGCTTTATATAGGTCTGGTTTCCATGCTGCTGCTTCACGAGCGGCGATTATTAACTCTTCTTCACGGTTGAAACTATTTGAGGCATCGGTGGGTGGTTTAACTATTATTTCAATTATGGATGGCAGACCTGAAATTGTGCACAGTTTATTAAACTCTTCCACTAATTTTGCGCGCACATCTGGTGACTCATCATTTCGCCATAAGACTAAAAACTTTAATCCAACGCTTCCAATGTCGCGCATGCGAATCGGATCTACTTCAGGATCGATTGCAGTATCTGTAGCAGCCCCACCTGCTGGCCCGACAAGCAAATCTGCTGCGGCAATGAGCCCACATGAACTTTTCAAAGCTTTTTGATCGATTATTGCATCAATCCCAAACTCTTGATCAACAAGAAGTGCTGATGCATATGGTGATAATTCGCGCGCTACATCGACTTTAAACTGTGTTAATTGAGAATTAGGAACTGGGGTGCTCTGATGTGCCGCAAACATTCCGCGCAATGCTTCGCGCTGATCCACTGCAACCATTGCCAGGGCCCCAGATGGACGTGCCAATTTAGTTAGTGGTGCTCTCATTTATTTGCCTTTCAGGTATGCATCGAGTTCAGGGGTATTTGGAATCATTGATTGGCCATCTAGCCCACGACAGGAAAGCGCGGCAACCGCGTTGGCACGCAGCATTGCTTCTTGAAGTGAGTGGCCTTGGATTAACTGTGCAACAAGTGCACCATGGAAAACATCGCCTGCGCCTAACGTGCTGGTGACCTCAACGCTAAAACCAGAGGCTGTAACTAAGCCTGTCTCAGGTGAAAAGCCAGCACTTCCTGCAGATCCTTGTGTAGCTACAACAGTATTGCCTGCTTTTATCGAATCATTTTCTAGAGCAATCGCTAAATCTATCCCTGGATAGCGAAGAGCCATCTGACGATCAGTCGGAACAAATAAATCAACTGTAATCGGGTCAAAATTCTCTACGCCGTATCCGGCATCAAATGAAATCTGAGGGCCGGTGCCTCTTGAAATGCCAAGTTCTGAAAGGCGAGTGACTCCAACGTGATCTACATGAACCCATTGTGCGCTGGCAATTAAATTCTTTGCAGCAGAGTTAGCCGGTGCTTGATCCATTGGTTGTCGTGTACTTATAGCTCGAGCGCTGTGTTCTTTGGATGCAACAATCACACTGCCTGCCGTGGAATTAGCTCCTATGGAAATTCCAGATGTATCTATACCTTCTTTTTCAAAAATTCGAATTACTTCTCTGCCATCTTCATCGTCTCCGATAGTGCCCACAATTGCGCTTTTGATACCCAAGCGACTCAAGGTAACTGCAGCAACTGCCGCTGGTCCGCCACCCGCACGTAAAATCTCTTGTGCAATTACTCTTTCATCTTCGAGTGGATATTTTTCAACTAGCGCAATAGTGTCAACAGTAATTACACCAACGCACACAGCTTGCACTGAACTCAATTGATATCTTTCTTCTTTGCATCCGCTAAAGCCGTAGCACGGGCGCCTGTAATGTGTTGCAAAGTTAACTTCGAGGCTAACTCTCCATTTCCATTTTCAATGGCAGCCAAAATGGCATTATGTTCGTTGCGAGAAATATCTGATCGACCTGGAAGACGCAAGGTAGTTTCCATGGACATTTTCATTACGTCCTGCAAGACATTCAGGGTTTGATTTATAAATCGATTACCTGCAATACCAACAATGGTTAAGTGAAATTTGGCATCCAAAGTCTGCAACTGTATGTAATCAATTGGAAGAGTGGCAGTTACCGTATCGATTTGATTTAAAGTTGCCCTCAATAAACGGATATCTTCCTTTGTTGCTTTTTGAGCGGCCCATTTAGATGCTGGTACTTCTAAAACCTCGCGCGCATCGAAAAGTTCATTGAGACCGTGAGTCTTCGACATCATGGAAGCGCGTAGTTCTTGGGCAACTAAAGGTTCTTGAACATATGTGCCCTGACCATGTTTTATCTGCACGAGGCCTTGCGCCTGCAAAATATGTAAAGCTTCACGCAAACTGGGACGACTAACCTCGAGTAAATCAGCGAGCTGACGTTCCGGTGGCAATTTATCTCCGGGGGCTAATTTCTGCAGCTCGATGAGTTCAATGAGCTCCGTTGCTATTCGCGCCGCACGTTGTGGAGCCAAATTGGCTATCAGACTCATACTCACCCTTTTACTGCACCAGCGGTAAGGCCGGCGACAAAAGAGCGTTGGAAGAGAAGATACATAACAACCATAGGAATTGATGCGACCATGATTGCAGTAAAGAGCATGCTGTAGCTTGTTGCAAATTCACCTCTGAAATCAATCAAAGTCAATGGAAGTGTCTTCTTTCCCAACTCATTAATCAACATCAATGGATACAAAAGGTCATTCCAGCAAATAACAAAGAGGAATATGGAGGTTGCACCGACTGCTGGTCGAGCAAGGGGCATGGCAATTGAACGATATACCCTCCACTGATTTGCACCATCAATGCTAGCTACTTCGAATAATTCCTTTGGAAGATCTCTAAAAAATGCAGAAATAATAAAAACAGAGATCGGCAACGTCAATGCAATATTTACAAGAATCAGTCCATAAAGCGAGTTATTCAGGTGCAGTTTTGTGAAAAGCGTAAAAATCGGGATGATATTAACTTGACCCGGAATTGCTAGACCAATAGAAAACATTGCGAATAGCACTTTCCCTGTAATCGTAATTGACCTCGCAATTGCAAATGCAACCATGCTCGCCAAAAAGATCGTAATAAGTACTGAAAAGACTGCTACAAAAACCGAGTTCTTAAAAGGGGTCCACACGCTACCCGTGGCAATTAGCGTTCTAAAGTTATTAAGATTCCAATGCAGAGGCAGTGCCAATGGCTTTGTATAAATTTCGACATCCGTTTTAAATGAACCCAAAATAACAATAGAACTTGGAACTAATATTGCTGCTGCGAAAATAGTTAACATTGAATTCTTAAAGATCTTATAAATCATTTTTTGGTCCCATCATTTGTACGAAGGACACGTCGCTGCAGCCACGTTACTAGCATTACCAGTAAAACCAAGAAGATGGTCTGAGTGGCCGCATAACCAAACTTGTATCCAACAAAGGCGGTGTTATAAACCATTGTTACAAGAAGGTCGGAGGAATTGAGTGGGCCGCCTTGGGTCATGGCATAGATTAGGTCGAATGCACGGAATGTTTGAATTGTTGTATATGCGACCACAACTGCAGTTGTTGGTAGGGCCATTGGCCAGGTTACATTCTTAAACTGCTGCCATCTTGTGGCACCATCAACTTCAGCTGCTTCATAAAGTTCGGCTGGAATTTGCTGCAAACCAGCAACATAAATAACAACCATCTGTCCGGTATGGAACCAAATTTGCGTAAAGGCAACTGCATAAAGAGAATATTTAGAATCACCAAGCCAGTTGAGCGCTAATTTATCAAGGCCAATAGCTTTGAGCGTCGCATTAATAAATCCATAGTTTGGGTCATAAAGAAATGTCCAGATTAATCCCACTGAAACAGAGGAGAGAATCGTCGGGAAGAAATAGACAGTTCGTAAAAAGATAGTTGTTTTTGTATTTTTAGTAAGAAATGTGGCAAAAAGTAGACCAAGACAGGTCTGAAGGACTACAACGATGATTGTGAATCGTATGTTATTGCCGAGAACCTTCCGGAAAAGATCATCATTGGTTAGTAAGTGAACAAAGTTCGTTAGACCAACAAATTCAGGTTTAGTAACTCCATCCCAACGCTGTGTTGAGTACAGCAGGTTTGAAAGTGCTGGGTAGAGGTACAAAAATGAATAGATCGAAATAGCAGGAAACGCCATAAGCCATAAGATTTTCGAATCTTTCTTTTTCTTTTTGCGCGCCCCAGAGGCACCCTTGCCACGATTAGCAAGGGTGCCCTGGATACGAGTTAGAGAACTAACTTCATACTCCTTAAGAAGTCAGACCTTGTTTAATGGTCTTAGAAGTATCAGTCAGTGTCTTCATTACATCTGCTCCACCTGTTATTGCAATCAATGCATCTTCAAGTGGGTTACGGACGTTGTTGACGTTATTGAACAAGAAGCGTGGTGCAAGTAATAGCTTCTTACCCATGATGTCTGATGTGTTCAAAAGATCGACGTTAGCTGAATAATCAACGTTGATAATTGAAACATGCTGTGAAGTTCCAACAGCATATGCCTGAGCATTTTCAGCTTGAGCAAGGAATGACATGAATGATGCTGCAATCCTCTGATCTGAAGCAGATGACTTGGCATTAACACTCAAGATAAATGTGTTGTTTGTGATTCCCTGGTACAAAGGCTTTGAGTCAGTAGTGATCAGTGACATCATCTTCATCTTTCCTGACATTGCTGGATTGAGCTTTGTAACTGTGCTCATACCGAATGTGCCAGTTGGATAAATTGCCGCCTTTCCTGCAGCAAAATCAGCTGGAGCAACGGTGTCGTTGTATCCAGTTGGGTTTGCTGGGAAGCAGCCGGCATCTGCCATTGCCTTGTACTTGTTAGCGATATCAACAAACCAAGGCTCTGTTAGATCTGCCTTACCCGTATCGATTGCTGTAATGCGAGCTGTAAGAGTAGCTAGATCTGGAGCAGAGTTCATCAAGAATGAGTTGATGATCTGGCCTGCATTACCGCGTGTGGCCCCTGGCCAAGCAAATGGAATATATCCAGCTGCTTTTGCTGTCTTACAGAATGCAAGTGTCTGTGTCCAAGTTGTTGGAACTTTCCAGCCATTCTTTGCAAACAGATCTGCATTGTACAAAGGATTGTTAAATAGAGATTGATATGGAAGTCCATAGACAACGCCATTTACTGTTCCTGGAGTCAGCGCGCTTTGAATGACGTTTTGCTTAATAAAGCGTTGATTCGCAAGGCTTGAAAGCATTCCACCTGCATAGAACTGATTGAACTGACCGCCGCGGCTTGTTACAAAGAGTGCAGCTTTCTTGTTAACGCTGATCTTTGCAAATGCCAAGTTGGTGTAATCCACTGAGCTCATAATTACCTGGTTGATATAAGTTCCAGGATATTTAGCCTGGTACTTATCGATAATTGCTTGTAGAACTACTTTGTCCTCTGGGCGCCAGTGGTGAAATTCAATTGTTCCCTTTGGTGGGGTTGAAGTTCCAACAGGCACTGCATTTGTTGATCCCAAACGAACACGTTGCCATGTTAGTTTTCCATTTGCGTTTTGTGCACAAATGAGTGATGTTGTCATTTGTCCGGTGCTTACGCCTTCAGTTGTACATGCCTTGCCGAAAGTTGGTGCATCAGCAGCACGTGCAACCGCAAGTGGAGTAATTACAAGTGCCGTAGCAACTACTGCAATTACACCAGCACGGAGTGAAGCAAAGGTCATTAGTCCTTTAGTTTTCATTTTTATCCTTGCTTTCCGAGGGTTTGATTGTTGTTTACCATTCTGTGAGGGGTATCCCTAACATCTTTGCCATTTGACGAATACCTGGTCGCACATCGATCCACGAGATGACCAAGTGATGCGGATATCCGCCAGTGACTATTCCATTCACTAATGCAGCGGCATCAGGTTCAGTGATAACCGTTGCGGTATTGCCTTGGAAGTGATTGGGAGCTGGGATTGATTCCCCTCGACTCACAACCATGCGTAAACCCGTGCGGTTGCTCGGATCTACATCCCGATCAATGCGGAACAGTGTTACTGGTCCAGTCTTGAGCGGAAAATTACCTGCAACACCTAATTTACGGTTGCAGTGAATTGATTGCGTTGCATTTTTTGGATCAGCGGCAAGTTTTGTAGCCGCCGAACCACAGTGCCACAATCGAACTAAACCTTTTGAAGCATCAAGGTCGACAATATCTACCAAGTAGTTTTCATCTGAGCCCAATGATTCGCACACCATCATCGTTACAGCACCTAGTACATCTCGTTCGCAGGTAGTAACAGTGCCTCGGTCTGAAAGACGACCAAGAGATGAACAAATACAAGCCCCCATTTCAGTAGGAAATTCTGGCCAGCAGCGGATCGCAATTGCATCTAGCAGCTCTTCTGCGCGCCATTCATCTAGGGCAACTTCAACTCCATAAGTTTTTTTAGCTTCACTTACATTGACTGCTGCAAGTGAAGGCTGTGCTGCAACTGCATTTGCATAAGCAAGTTCACGGGCTTCTTCTTTGACTTCAGAGATTTTTCCAAAAGCATCATCAATAGTTATTTGGCGAATGTCTAATCCGAATAGTGAACGAATTTGTAATGCGTCATAAACGCAAGGAGTAAATCCGATTGGCGCTTCGCCAACTGCTCCAATCTTTTTTCCTAGTAACCAATCAAAAGCTTTTTGCGCATCTTCTTCAGTTGCAAGTTCACCAACAATATTCGGTGGTGTAGTTGCCTCTGGCATTATTCCTGCGAGCGCATCTTTGATTGCTGCGCGTACGTGTGGTTCATCTGCATTTCCATGAATGTGTCGTATCGATTGACCAACATTCATCAATGCATGTGCAGCAAGATTTACTCCGCACATTGAATTCAATTTAAGTCTTTCGCCAACTTCACCTGGTTCGCGCATGGACCAACCAAGGACTGGGCCTTTAACTTTTCCTAATAGCTCTACAGCTGGTGAGGCATCTGAAAAAGATGCCATAAATAGAATATGAATATCTGCCTCTGGAAGAGTTACTGCAGCAACATCGTCAACTGTCATCACTAACTCTTTTGGTCCAACAACATCTGCGCCAAGTTCTAGAAGTAATGCTCTGGCACTATCGAAATTAGCTTGTGCGCATATGAGATCAAAGGTAGGTCGCGCTAGTGCGACCAGAGCGACAGTGCTCATTGAACCCCCAAGTGGTAAGACCTCTTGGAGGAGGGTGCCACTCTAAATACGGCTAGTCAATGGTAAAAGGGGGATTTTGCGCTTCGTTATAGGACCGTAATAAGCGCTATTTTTTAAGAAGAAATGGTCTGGTCCGACCATTGACTTCAAAACTGGGCCAATCCCTATCAATGGAAAGTATCTCTACGCCTGATTGCGTGGCAAGAATTGTGTCTTCAGCTTTGAAGCCCTTACCCGTCGGATTCCACCCAATGGGCTGGTTCTCTTGAATTAGGCGCGAGCTTGTCGGATTTGCTGTCCAATCGCGGGGCAAAAAGCCTGTTGGTCCACCTTGATGATGCTTAGTCCACTCATCGGCATCAAAACCGTTGAGTGGGTATGCGGCAATAGCAGCATTTAAAGGTTCGGAAAAAGGACGGCCAACAATCGTGGCATCCAACATCGAAGCTTCAACGTTGAATAGTGACATGTACTCATTAACTAGGGAATCTGAAGTCTCTCCAAAAGTAACAATGCGGGTTATTGTGGCGATGAGGCCTTTTCGCTTAGCGCAAATGGAAGCTGAGACTCGATTACCGACTATTTTCGAAGTGGGGAGGGCGTGACGGAATTTTTGAACTCGATCTTCCCCTGCCACCCCTAGATAGGCAATCTCCAAATCAGAGCGCCACAGTGATTGTGTGATTCTGCCTGCAATGTCAATTTCGCGATCTGAACTTAAGCTCTCTTTCATCGCTTTACCTAGAGCCTCTGCAGAATCAACACACATCTTCTTGTATCGATCTACATCTTCTGAAATTAGCGACTCTCGAATCATTTCAATCTCTAGACCTAAATCCAAACGGTCTGCTCCTGATTGATCACTTCCAACTTTTTGACCAACTGGAAGATATGAATCACGACCTTCTATCCATTTAATAACTTTTACTTCTATCTCCTCAGGAAACTCTTCAGCAATTAAGCGTGGGGCTTCAATTGCATTTGTAACCGCCATTGCGCCATCATGTGTAATTATCAAATCAAAACAAGCCGCATCAACTGTTGTTGGTACATGCACGCGGCCGGCAATTGCCCAAGCTAGGTTTGGATTACGGCGCAAGATAATTGCATCTAAGCCTTTACTCCTGATTAGATCTCTAACTGGTTGTAAACGTTCATTAAATGCGCTCATACTATAAATCTATAACCTTCCCGCTTGGTGAACTCGTTTTAAGAACTCTTGGGTCTTAGGATTTTTAGGAGCTTGCAAGACATCTTGTGCAGATCCTCGTTCGAGAATATTTCCAGATTCTAAGAAACAGACCTCATCGGCAACTTGTGTAGCAAAGCCCATCTCGTGCGTTGCTAAAACCATTGTCATTCCATCACTCTTTAAATCGCGGACAATGCTTAAGACTTCGTTTACTAAGACAGGGTCTAGAGCGGAAGTAATTTCATCAAGCAAAAGCAGCCGCGGATTAAGCGCAAGTGAACGGATGATTGCAACACGTTGCTGCTGTCCCCCGCTTAAACGATCAGGGTACTGATCGGCTTTGTCCGCCAAATCAAAACGGTTGAGCAAAGCAAGAGCTGCCGTAATCGCTTCATCTTTATTCTTACCCTGAACCTTTATCGGTGCCAAAGTGATGTTCTCAACTACGGTCTTGTGTGGAAATAGATTAAATGATTGAAAAACCATACCAAGTTTGCGACGTACTTCATCTACGTTAATGAGTGGATCTGAAATCTCTTCACCATCTAAGAAGATTTGACCGTCATCGATAGATTCCAACAAATTAATGCAACGTAATAACGTTGATTTTCCAGAACCAGATGCACCAATTAAGACAGTGGCTGTATGTTCAGGAACTGCTAAAGAGAGATTATTTAGAACAAGTTCGCTTCCAAAGGATTTACGAATGTTGCTTATCTCAAGCACATTGGTCATTAGATGACCCCTTCCGAGCTCTGGGCATTAGTGCGCGCCCTGATTGCTCGATCTGTATAGCGTGTCATCGGAATCGTAATCAATAAAAACATTATGGCGGCAACAACATATGGAGTGTAATTAAAGGTACGGCTTGCGTTAATTTGTGCAGCTCGAACCGCATCGGTAACACCAAGAATAGAAACCAAGCCAGTGTCTTTCAATAATGAAACAAAGTCATTTAGAAGTGGTGGCACAACACGGCGAATTGCTTGAGGTAAAACCACGTATCTCATAGTTTGACCTGAAGTTAGTCCAAGTGATCGCGCAGCTGCTCGCTGACTTGGATGGATTGACAGAATTCCACTTCGAATAACTTCGGCGACATATGCCGAATATGTAAGTACTACTGCAACTGTTCCAAGAAAAATAACATTGCTTGGTATGCCCTTTAATTGAAGCGCTGGAACACCAAATCCAACTAGCAAGATAATCAAGATTAAAGGCGCCCCGCGGAAGATATCGACGTAGGCGGTGGCTAGAAATCTAAATGGAGTAAGGGCCGGTGATTTCGTAGTGCGCATAAGGGCAAGTCCTAAAGCGATTACCCCAATACAAAATCCACCTATAAAAGTTAGTTGAAGGTTGATCCAAAGCCCTGCAATAACAGTTGGGAAAACTTCACGTCCATAGTTAATGTCAAAAAAAGTCTTCTTAACCACGGCCCAGCCGGGAGAAGTGATTGTGATGCTAATTAATGTGCCAAGCACTAATAAAGATGAAACTGCGGCAATGCTTGCTTGCCTTCTACTTATTCGCCTGCGAGCCCCGCGCCTTTCAATTTCACGCGAGCTTGGCGACCAAGCAGAGTTTATTTGCTCTGACATGGTCGCCAAACTACCGTGTTTACTTCTTTTTTACGCTTATGGCTTCAATACTGGCGCGCCAGCATCAGTTGCAAGCCACTTATCAGTGATTGCCGCCAGTGTTCCATCCTTAGTGATTGCATCTACCGCTGCGGAAACACATGAAGTCAACTTGCTGCCCTTTGCAAGCAAGAGACCGAATTGATCCCCCGAACCTGTCGAAGGCAGCTGTCCAACAATGATTCCATTTGGAACTTCAACACCAGAGAGATAGAAGGCAGTTGGTAGATCAACTACCAATCCATCGATCTGCTTGTTCTTGAGTGCAGAAACACCAGCAGCGTTGTCATTAAATACCTGTGGCTTTCCACCGATTTGATTTGAAATGGCATCAAGTGAAGTTGTGCCAACTGCGGCGCCAAGTTTTGCATCCTTAAGCTCTGCAAGAGTTGTCTTTCCATCAATCTTGCTGCCCTTGTAAGAAACAATTGCTTGTGGGGCTGTGTAATAAGGAGATGAGAAATCAACGGCATTGGCGCGCTCTGGCGTAATTGAGAACTGCTGCAAGTTAAAGTCAAATGTCTTTGCGCCAGGTGTTACTGCACTATCAAATGTTGTTCGAACCCATACAACTTCATCATTTGTAAATCCAAGTTGCTTGGCTACGGCATAAGCAACCGCTCCTTCGAAACCATTTCCAGTTTCCGGCTTGTCATCAATAATCCATGGGTAATAAGCAGGTTCGCCCGTTGCAATTGTTAGTTTTCCAGCAGCCACGGTAGCAAGATCTGCCTTTGCACATGATGCTGCTGAATCAGTAGTTGCTGAGTCGCTCTTGGCACAGCCAGAAAGTGTGAGTGCAGCTGCAAAAACAACAACAGCGAAAATTCCTAAACGTTTCTTCACAATAACTCCTAAAAGTCGATGGGTACTGACGAAGGCTATAAAGCCGAGTTCAACTTGTCTACATGCGACCCAATTGCATCCTAAATGCTGGATTCTCATCATAAATTGCGCCTTGCGGTCCCAGGTTAGAGAAATTGAGATTACCCTTTAGCCCATGACCTATCTTTTAGTAGTTGAAGGCTTGTTCGCCCTGGTTTTATTGTCATATCTGGTGAAATCTTCACGGACCATCGGTAGCAAACTCACCTCCTATAACTCTAAGCAGTCAAAGAAGTTACATGAAATCGAAACTCTAATTCACAAACAAGATCTTGCCATTAAGCGCTCAAATCAACTGCTTTATCTACCATTGTTGATCGAGAATAAAGTTAATTGGGATTTCGTGGTTTCTCTCACAAGTCATCAACCCCGCTTTGCCTCTTTAACAAATGTGCTCAAAGGTTTGCGAAATCAGAGCTTGGCACCGAAGGAAATTCTTCTCAATATCGCAGTCGATGATTTTTCAAAGTTGCCTGCAGAAGTTACTGAGTTAGAAAAAAATGGATTTATTACTATCGTGCAGTGCCAAGATTTGGGACCAGCTAAAAAACTTATTCCTACACTCGGTAAAGTTAAAGAACTTCCGATAATCGCTATCGATGACGATCTTGAATTCGATGCTGATCTCTTTTTGCAGTTGATGATTTCTCATCACTTGAATCCGAGGGCGATAATCGCTTCGCGAACTCATCGAGTCACCGTTAAAGACAGTGGCGAAATAGAAAGCTTTGCCAACTGGGATAAACAATATTGTGAGAGCGAGGGGTTAGAAAAGGATCTACTTCCTACTTCTGGTGCTGGAACGCTTTTTCCTGTTGGTTCTCTACATTCAGATGCCGAAGATGCAGAGACGTATGTAAAGCTCTCAAGTAATACCGATGATCTCTGGTGGTATTTCCAAGCCCGACGAGTTGGGACTCTTGTTCATCGCATCGAAGGTTTTAGTACTTTGAATTTTGTTGACGATAGTCAAGAAGCTGGCCTATGGAAAAATGGCAATAAAGAGAGAAATGAATCTAACCTGGCTCTTCTCCTGAAGGAGTATGGAAACCCTCTTCAGATCTAACTGGTGGCGGGTGAAGGATTTGAACCTTCGAAGGCAGAGCCGGGGGATTTACAGTCCTAATCAAGGGCAAACTCTGACCCAGCCAAGCCAGATTTCACGCGGGAAATTGCACAAAGAACCGCCTTAAATTCTTGGCTGGTATCCTTTTGGTATGAGTGAGCGCATGGCATTTCTTAAAGAAAATAGCGAAGCTATTAAGGCTATTGCAGCGCGCCATAAAGCATTCAATGTCGCTGTTTTTGGCAGTGTTGCTAGGGGTGAGGATACAGAGACCAGTGATATAGATTTCTTGGTTGATTTCTTACCAGGCGCCTCCCTCAGCGATGAGTTTCGATTAGAGAATGAATTGCGTGAATTCTTAAAGATCCCAGTTGACTTAATTTCACGTGGCGGATTAAAACCTAGAGATTCTCATATTCGTGAAGAAGCCATGGCTCTATGAGCCGCTCTGATGATCAAAGAATTGTAGATATTCTCGAATATGCAGGAAAGATTGCCTCTGCGGTAGCAAAGGGTCACGAAGTATTTATCAATGATGAATTTATTGGGCCTGCAGTTGAAAGATTTATCGAAATATTAGGTGAGGCAGCAAGGCAACTCTCTGATGAAACCAAGCAGCAATATCCGCAAGTAAATTGGGTAGAAATCATCGGACTGCGAACTCGATTAGCCCACATCTATCACCGTATTAATCCTGAAAATATTTGGGGTGCCGCAACAATCGATGTACCGGCCCTAGTCAAGGCTTTAAAGAAAACTTCGTAACCCCGCCATTTACAAAGGCATAGCGCCACCATCCTTGAACATTCTTACTCACCA
>JBAXIC010000012.1:0-30433 GCA_037138575.1 Actinomycetes bacterium | reverse complement strand
TCGGCCCGCTTCCCCTGCCTCAACATCCAAAGTCGAGACCGTTCACCCCCAAGTTTGTTTGTGCCTAAATGTTTGTACAGGTGCACATAAAGCTTGGAGAAAAAGAAACGTAATTCTTCTTCTCTATGTAGTTGTCAAAGTAGTTTGCACTACTTGCCGTCGCTAAATCAGCCTAAAAAATTAGGCGTACTAGGCGGCGGTGGATTAAGTGTAAGTCATAAAACGAGTAGCCCATAATTGAAAGAAAGACCGGACATGCAATTGCCTAACTACTCCTCGTAACGCTTGGAGGCTCGCCCACTCTTTCCTGAAGATCCACGGGATACAACGCGTGCTACTTCGCGATCTGCTTCGCGCGCCTTTAAAGCTTCTCGCTTATCGTGAGCTTTCTTACCTCGGGCAACTGCGATCTCAACTTTTGCTTTTCCATCTTTAAAGTAAAGGGAAAGCGGAACCAGCGTTGTACCTGAATCCTTGAGCTTTCCAATCAACTTATTAAGTTCATTTTTGTGAACTAAGAGTTTGCGATCGCGACGAGGCGTGTGATTAGTCCAGGTACCTTCGGTGTATTCAGGGATATGAACTCCGCTGAGCCAAAGCTCCCCATCAGTAATCATGGCAAAACCATCAATTAACGAAGCGCGACCGAGGCGAAGTGATTTGACTTCAGTACCCATCAAAACCATGCCGCACTCAAAGACATCATCAATTGAATAGTCGTGACGCGCCTTTTTGTTCTGGGCAATGACTTTGCGGCCAACTTCTTTAACCATAATCGCATCACCGCCCTTCCATATTTTCCACAACCAGCGAACCTGGAGTGAACCCTAAAGGATTAAGAGCTTAATTCTCTCATTAGATGCTCACCTAGCACGACCTCCGTAGTTGATTCATAGACCCTGTCGCCTACTAAACATCAACCAAAACTTCTAAATTTCACCGCGATGACTATGTGAAGGCTTTAGAGCTTTACTAAGTGAAGGCTTTAGAGCTTAACTAAGTGAAGGCTTTGGAGCTTAACTAAGTGAAGGCTTTAGACCTTTAAGTAGCGGCGAAGCGTAATAACAGAGGCGACCGTTGAAACAAATAGGCCTGTTGCCAAAAGATACGCTGATGAGACCCAGACTTCGCCCCAACCAAAGAACTTAGTGAAGGACAGAAGCGGAGCAACTTTGGAATCAATAACACTTTTAAGCGCTGCAAGAAGTCCAGTGGCTAATGCCCAACCGACGATTGCAGAGATGATTCCTTCAAGGAGGAATGGCAGCTGAATCGACCAGGATGAGGCGCCAACGAGTTTCATTACTCCTGTTTCACGGCGACGGTTAAATGCAGCGATACGTAAAGTGTTACTAATTAATAATGCAGCGGTTAGTACCGATGCCAAACCAACTAATAATGCACCATTTCGTAGAACGCCTAATAGTTTGAAGAACTTGTCCAAAATACTGCGCTGATCCTGAACAACATCAACGCCAGGGCGGCCGGAAAATGCGCTAACAATTACTGCAAACTGAGTTGGATCCTTTAACTTTACTCGGAAAGATTCTGGCAGTTGATCAGCGGTCACATTGGCTGCAATTGCTGAATCTTTGAAACGCTCTTGAAAATGTGCAAATGCTTGTGATTGAGACTCGTAGAAAACAGTATTCACAGCTGGCATATCTTGTAGGTCTTGCTGAATTTGTAGACGTTGCTCTGAAGTGACTACTCCGCCGGCACAAGATGGCGATTCAGATAAAGATCCGCAAAGAAATACAGATACTTCAATCTTGTCATACCAATAATCTTTCATCGCACCGACTTGTGCATTTGAAAGTAGACCGATACCAAGTAATGACAATGATATGGCGGTAGTAACAATGACTGCAAAAGTCATCGTCATATTTCGGCGTAGGCCTATACCAACTTCGCTTAAGAGAAACCGTGCGCGCATGTTCTGCCCCTTTGCCTTATCCCGTGTATCCGTAGACACCGCGAACTTGATCGCGAATGACATGGCCTAAATCGAGTTCAATAACGCGCTTGCGCATCTGGTCAACGATTCCAGCGTCGTGAGTAGCCATCAAAACAGTTGTACCTTCGCGGTTAATGCGATCAAGTAACTTCATGATTCCAACTGATGTTGCTGGGTCTAAGTTTCCAGTTGGCTCATCTGCGATCAAAATTGGTGGGCGGCTCACATATGCGCGCGCGATGGCGACACGTTGTTGTTCTCCGCCAGATATCTCTGATGGTAGGCGATCGCCTTTATCTTCAAGGCCAACAAGTTCAAGCACCTCGGGAACTTCGCGGTTAATCTCCTTTTGTGAATATCCAAGAACGTGGAGAGCAAATGCCACATTCTCGGTAATTGTCTTGTTTGGAAGCAAGCGGAAATCCTGGAAAACCGTGCCCACTTGGCGGCGCAGCTCGGGAACTTTATGCGTTGCCAGAGTTCCTAAATCTTTTCCGGCGACATGGATAACTCCTGTCGTTGGACGCTCTTCCCGCAAAATTAAACGCAAGAAAGTTGACTTACCTGAACCTGAAAGTCCGACGAGGAAAACAAACTCACCTTTAACGATTTCAAGATTAACTGAATCAAGCGCGGCACGATCTTGACCTGGGTAGATTTTCGTAACGTTCTCAAAGCGAATCATCTAAATCTCCCATTGCATCTGCGGCGCGGATATCGGGGAATCCGCTCTCGGCCTGCCCTTAGTTTATGCAGGAGTGGTGGAATTCCTCGGATATGACAGGTAAACAAGGGCAAGAAAAGTGTGAGATTGTGCTTAATTACCCTTCACGCCTAAATTTTTAGGCTAATTATTCTAAGAAAGCTTATTTTCTCCGGGCGGTGCTAACTCCCGAGGGTGCATCGCAAACTACGCCTCAAGATTTCATGGAACTGCTTAACTTTTAATTCAGGAACTGCGATGCCATAAAATTAGGAGCTTCGACGCCATCTGATTCCGGCTTCAATAAACTCATCGATTTCACCATTGAGGACGGCCGAAGTATTTCCAGTTTCATAATCTGTGCGCAAATCTTTCACCATTTGATACGGCGCTAAAACATATGACCGCATTTGATTTCCCCAAGAGCCAGAGTTATCTCCTTTTAGCGCGTTGATCTTCGCTTGCTCTTCTTGTCGACGTCGTTCGAGTAATTTTGATTGAAGAACAGCCATTGCAGTTGCCTTGTTTTGAATCTGTGAACGTTCATTTTGGCAAGAAACAACTATGCCAGTTGGAATGTGTGTTAAACGGACTGCAGAGTCAGTTGTATTAACGCCTTGCCCGCCAGGTCCTGATGATCGATACACATCAACACGTATCTCTTTCTCATCAATTTCAACATGGTCACTTTGATCAACAACTGGAACTACCTCGACACCGGCGAATGAAGTGTGGCGTCTGCTCTGACTATCAAATGGGGATATGCGAACTAAGCGGTGAGTTCCTTGCTCTACCGACAATGTTCCATAGGCATAAGGAGCCGTGACGCGAAATGTCGTAGATTTGATTCCAGCCTCTTCGGCATAAGAAGTTTCAAGCACATCAACTTTAAAATTATGACGCTCGCAATAACGTAAATACATTCGCATAATCATTTCAGCCCAGTCGGCAGCTTCAACACCACCTGCTTCAGAGCGGATAGTAATCAGCGCATCGCGGTCATCGTATTCTCCGTTAAGTAAAGTTTGAACTTCTAGCTCGCCAATCGATTTCTTAACTGAATCAAGCTCTTGCTCGGCATCTGTAATTCCTGATCCATCTGGCTCACTTGCCGCTAGTTCAAAGAGAATCGGTAAATCTTCAACGCGCTGGCGAAGTCCGGAAAGTTTGGCAATTTCAGATTGAACGCGAGATAAGCGGCTTGTGATTTTCTGTGCACTCTCAGGGTCATCCCAGAGATTCGGTACACCTGCCTCTTCTTCAAGTTCAGCTGCTTGCTTGCGCAGTTTTGGAAGGTCTAAAACTTTTTCGATAGATACGAGGGTCGCGTCGATTTCATTTATCTCTAACTGATATTCACGCGCGGCCATGTCGCAAGGATAGCGGAGCCAGAGTTATGGGAAAACCTTCAGTGAATGCGATTAATGCAAGCGGATACCAAAAAGATACAGGCCCTCTTGGACTTGATTTGTGCTTCCTGCAGATGACGTTAAAAAGGATGACTCCATCGATGTGAATGGAACAGTAAAAGGGAATTTAACTTCTGCATATGTAGAAATTGCAATTGATGTTCCATCGCAGGAAAAATCAGAAAGGGCAATCCCGGCTAGTTCTTGACGCTTCATTGTTGTGTCGTCGCTGCTCCAGTTATGAAGTTCCAACACAACATCGAGAACTGCTTGATTGCAATCTATTGGGATTGCTGAGTGTTCGCGCTTATTAATCAAAGCCAAAGGAGTCGTAAGAATTGTTCCTTTGCCGGTGTAATAGGCGTCGCGATCTAGTGTATGAACTCCGCGAATTACTGCTGCTTCGGTGGCCTGTGTTAAAGATCGTTTTGCAACCATTACTGCGGCAACATCTGTCATAACCATCAGCGAAGCGATGGTAATAACGAATAGACCAATAATTACAACACTCAAAGATCCTCGCTCACCACGAAACCTCCTTGTAAATTCTGTGAGATTCTGCCTGCTTGCTCGAAGGCGCAAACTCATTTCCATGGACTGATGTTTTCCTGGGCAGAGGCTTCTATGGTGCGGTGTGACTGAAGATCAGTGTAAGAAATCGTCAATCGAATTCGGCTATTAGCGCTAAGACATGGCAAGCGCGAGCATTCATAATGAACATTCAAAGAATCAATTTCTGCCGAAGCTAGTCCGAGGTGTTTTGCAATTAGTTGAACTGCTTGTGCTGATACCGCCCTTCCTTCATAGTCATTGTCACTCGATACGTATGCTCGAACTCCTTCACGGGCGAGAACGCGAATAACCGCTTCATTGCCGCTCACCGATGCAAAACTATTGAGATAAATAAAGATTGGAATGAATAACGGGATTGCAAGTGCTACAAACTCGACAATCGCGCTTCCCGATTCATTTAGCAGGGATTTTCTTTCACGCTGGAAACACAATTGCTTCAATTTGAATCGAAGGCCTCCCGATATCGGGAGAAACTTGAATATCAATTTAGAATTTCCATGACTGCTGCGCCGTTGACTTCAACCAAATTTTTACCCCCGAGCAGAGCCAAGAGTCCAGGAACCAGTTGAGGCAACGAATCTCTGTGCACTGAAATCAGTAACTTCATATGGGTAAAAGGGTTTGGAGAATCAAGCTCAATTACTTGATCTGATTCACGCACCTCTCCGCTGATTGCTCTACTGGATGCATCCGATTGGGCAATCGCAAAGTCACCATTGCGTAGATTGGTTGCAACAATCAAATTAACCGCAATCATGAAGAGAATTAGAAGTGGAATCAAGACAAGCGCGCTCTCGACGGTTCCATCGTCTTGGTGATATTTATTTTTAAGGATCCCAGAAATATTTGAGCCAAAACGCGGCTTACTTTTTCCCAGACGACTATTTTGAAGTGGAATAAAAGTTAGGTTCACCTATCGAATTCCATTCATAGCATCTAATGAGTTCTTAAGGATCGCAGTTAGGCGCGGTGCGGCGATGGTCCATATTGCCGTTACCAATCCAGTAGTCATAAGAACCACTAATACCCAACCGGGAACATCGCCTTGCTCGTCACGCAACCGCGCATAGAATTTTTGATGGGATCGCGTTAGCTTGTCACGTAAAATTAATTCTGCATTAACCATTGACACGAATAAAGGCTTCATTGCTTCTCTTTTCTCATTACGTATTGGATGTTTGTTGGATAGGCGTGTTTGCTATTCACATGGTTTGTGAGAGCTATTCACATAGTTTGTATTTATAAATATGAGCTTTGGGTAATTCTTCTCAAACCCTCACTTAATTAAAAAATCTAATTACGTACTTGTGCATAAGTCACAGAAGTAGATCCTCGTTAGGCCATACGCAAGCACAATCTGGATGCTGCGGAAAATGTTGTACCTTTGGATTGAAAGCATCAAGAAAGTTGATGACTACTTGTGAAGCCTCAAGTTCACACTCTCCGGTATCAATAAATTTCAAGGCTGCATGTGCTGCTAGAGAAGCAACGTGATGAGCGATGGCTACTGGTAGTTCATCACTTGTTCCTAATGGAGTTGAAAGTTCTGAACCACCCACTCTCGCCGCCTCTGTTCGAGCTAGGCATCCTCTGCAAGGAGATATACCTGGCTTAACAAAAGGGCCAATCGTTGCGGCATGCCCAGGAATTCGACTAACGAAAAAGTGGTCGAGTCCATCTTTTAGCAAGTGTTCGACATACTGTGAATCAAATTTTCCACAAATAATCCTTAGATTTTTCTCTGGAACTCTTGGTTTCGTTGCACCGCGTTGCGCCAAGGCATATGAAGATGCAATAGGGAAAAGTGACCACTCCCTCGAAAGCTCCTCAAGACGTTTCCTAAAATTAAGGCCCACGTCAGTTGTTCTCAATGACCCTGAGCCTAAATCACTATCGGTAATAGTTGGATGCTGAAATGAGGCAGATGGTGAGATTTTGGTGTTGGTTACCCCGCTCGCTAGGAGGATTGAATACAGCAGAGTTGCGGTTCGCGAGTTTCCGATGATTTCGACTCCAAAGTTTTGTCTTGATGTCATTACATCAACTCCACCATCAAGAACGCCGTCTAGCCATGTTGTGTGGCTCAACTCTGGGGCTAATCGTTTTTGTAGCTGGCTGAATGCGGCATCGTTACTTTGATCTTGCGTATGCAAAGCTCGAGCCGCAATTGAAGAGTGGAATCGATTGTTGAGTTTGATTGTATTTCGTTGCGTGTCAATAAAGTTGACGGCGAGCAGTTCTTTAATCACTGATTCAATAGTCGTAATTGGCAAATCTAACTTCTGAGCAATCTCCAGTGAGTTTAAAATCCCGGTAAACTGTTCAATGATTGATCTTGCATTCTTATGATTGATCTGAATTCCATAGTTTGAAGTCGCAACAGTAATAGAACGCTCATTTGCCGCGATTAAGGTGCTTATGTACACCCCATTCTTGAGCCGAGGAAATACACTTTTTGCCATCTCTATTTTGGAGGGTAGTTGTGAATCATCGCGAGTTTGTGAATCGTCGCGAGTTTGTGAATCGTCGCGAGTTTGTGGCTGCACTGGGTTTAAGGTGGTTGTCATAAGTGAAGATTTACCTATGACTAGCAACGAGATTTCTGAGTGAAGGAATTCTGTGGAGCCAGTGAGATTGTTATCACTCAGCGCAATTTCTTCTCACGCAGTGTAAATAGTTGTCACAATTGCAAACTTTGGGGATTCAACTGGTTCTTATCTCGACGCTTCCTCTGAAGCTAATGCACTCTATGAACTCGACGCTTCCTCTGAAGCTAATGCACTCTATGAACTAATTTCAGCCAATCATCGAATGGCCAAAGAGCGGCCAATCAATTAACTACGTGAAAAACCCCCAACTCCAGATGGAGCTGAGGGTTTTCATAACGCTAGACGCTCAAACCTTTTCTAATTAAGCCTCAATGATTATCTATTGAAGCAAAATTATTGATGAGCGAAATTTAATTACTGTGCTTTGCCAAGGATGCGATTGACCTTGGTGCCACACACTGGGCAGATACCCTGTGCCATGCGACGACCTGAGTCTGAGACCTTTACGGTTCCCTCGAAATCACGCTTCTCTTTGCACTTAACACAGTAAGCGTCACCTTTGTATGTCTCTACTGTCATTGTCTTGTCCTCCAATCGACGCTTGCAATCCCTGGGGAGTTGCTCCCCGTGCGGGGCGAGCGTTCTGTTAAGCGTGACGATACCCCTCAACGCGCTCAAATGAGCATAAATAGGCGCAGTTGTGTATGAAATTTTTGGGCCTTTAAGGGGTCAACTACTGAGCGCCTAGGAGTTTCTTCAACGCTTCCGGCGCTGCGAGCGCGGTCTCCGCAGCCTCATAACCATCAAGATAGGCACTAGCCAGATCGGCCTTGGGAAACCGGGCTAAAAGCTCCTTGAATTGTGCTCCATGGTCGAAATACTCAAGGTGAATAGCCTCATGAAAGAGCACATAGTCCAGGGCGTAACCGGGAGAGCCTTTAAGTCGATCTGAGATGCGAATAGTTCGATCAATGCTGGTGCATGAACCCCAGCGCTCGCGCATTGCCCGCCAGGCCACGCTGGCTGGTCGCAGAGTGATCTCTGGGGCTAACTCCATCAAAATCTCATCTATCCGTTGGGCTAAGCCTGCTTCGCTCATGGTTATGGCCGCCTCTTGGGCGCGGATTTTGGCGACCATCTCTGGGACCATCGCCCGCTCATCTGCCTTACTCATACGAGCAGGGATAGAGACCACAATTCGGCCACCTTGGCGATATGCGGAGATATTTTTCTTTCGGCGGGCCGATCGGATCACGATAATTTCCCCCTCGCTGATTCCGGGCAGGGTTTGGCCGGCGCCGAGCTCCTCAAAGATTGGGCGAGTGGAGTCCACGGCATCCACGGTATCTCGAACTAGTGAGTTGCCTTCTCAACCTCAAGAACGTGTTGAGGGATTTTCTATCAGAGAGATTTCTACTCTCACAATGCGGAACAGCATGCAAATGTTGGAACTACCAAGAGCAGCAAAAGTTGAATGTCGACTAAATCACTATGTTCTTAGCGCCATAAAAAACTCCCCTACACGAGAAAAATAGGTTGTGTCAAAGCGCCTGTCAGTTGATTCTGCGGCCAAATACATTTACGTTACGACTACGAACTCCTCGGAAAACTGTTCTATATCAGCAAGGGGAAGGCTGATACAGAATTAGCGGCCGGGGAGTTCGCTTTTCTATCTGCAGTTTATTTGCAAAGATTTATAAACTCGATAAATCATCAGGAATTTCAATGCTGGCTAAGTATCTTTGCGGAGTTAACAAATCTTCTGAAGTTGGCAAGATGCCGCTCCAAATTCGATCGCGCGCTTCGATATCTTTTACATCGCGCACTGCTTTCCAAAAAACCGTCGCCTCGCGCGCAAGTTTAGGTGAAACTTGTAAACCAAACATGGTCGCAAATAATTGTTGAGCCGGCGCCGAAGTTGCGCGTCGTCTACGCAAAGTTTCCTGTAACGCAACGAGATTTGGTAAGCGATCTCCTGCGGCATGAGCAACAACATCCTCACTCCACCCATCAATGAGTGCAAGTACCGTCTCTACCTTTGTTAGGGCTGCGCGCTGTGCAGGTGTTTCCTCTGGAGTAAATATCCCCTCATTGAGCGCGATATTGAAACTTTCAGGATTCGTAGGATCAAACTCTTTCCCATCCTGAGCTGCTGCATCAAAAACTTCCTGTGCTTGACGTTGTATAGCGTCAATATCAATATGGATTCCCTTGCCATACTCAGAGATTGCTGAGCGAATATAGGAAACCAGCCAAGGGTTATGAGCAAAAAGTCGAGCTAATGCACTTTCTCGAAGAGCGTGAAAAATGCGCACTTCATCCATTGGAATATTGAGATCTTGGCCCCACTCTTCAATGTTTTGAGGAACTAGAGATGGATAGACGGGCTCAACAAGTGGCAGGCCAACATCATGGATGCCTGTCACATTTGAGGCAAGGCCTCCGATGGATTGACCCAGTTGAGTGGCGATTAAAGAGCCGATAAATGAGCGAAGAAGCGTTGCAATCATTCCAACAGGAATCTGCATTGCACCTTCAATCTCGCTCTGATCCGATTCGCCTGTAGCGTTATTGAGCAGCTCAGAGATGGCACTTGCTAATCCAATTGCCAATGGCTCAACTGATATCTGCCACCCAGAAAGTGTCGTATCCACCCAATCAGTGCGCGCCATCGCTGGATTTCCAAAGGCAGTTGTTTGTGGGAAAAGCGTTGCTTCGTTAAGCCATAGTTCAGCGATTGAAAACGCTTCTTCTATCTTTGCTACATCATTGGCGCCAATCGGAGCAGAGCCTTTAGCAGTCACAAACTTCTTTGCAGTGTCTCTAACTATATTTTTAGGAAGAGCTTCATTGGATTGAGTAAAACCTGGTGTGCTCATTCCTAATGCAGAAAACTGCTGCTGAATCTGTTGCTGCATTTGCGCCATCATGGCTGCAAAGTCAACAGCATCCCCATCTTTATTTTTCTCAGGGTCATCAGAACTATCCGGTGTAAAACCAAATGGCGTCATGTATAAATCCTCCCAGTGCTGTAACCAGATAGCCATCTGATTTCTTCCCAATAATGATCGTTGATTCAGCCCGGTTTAGCGCCGCGTGCCTACTGGAGATAGGATTGCCCTATGTCCAGCTCCTTTCTCGCACTCATCTGGTGGGTTGTTCCAGCATTGGGTCTTGCCGGCGCGCTTCTTTATGTTTTATGGGTAACAAAGTTTCAAGGAAAGTTTCAGCAAGAGACACAACGCTCTGTTGGTCAATTTCAACGTTTTCAGGATTCACTTCGTGATTCGCAGGCACGTGATGTGGCGGCCGAAGCTGCGCAATCACAAGCCAGCCAATTCACATCGGCTGCACCTGAAACTGCACCACCGAATCAAAGAAAGCTGATCAAACCAGATCCTGCATCCGATTCTAATGACGATAATCCTTTTCTTAAGAAATCTTAAATAGAACTACTAAATAAGACCGTGCGCTTTTCACCTCTTCCCCGTTTGGTATTAATTCTTCTCACTATTTTTATAGCTCTTGCTCTTGTCGCACCTTTACCATTTGCAATTGTTTTACCGGGACAAGCACAAAATATTTTTGACAAGATTATTACGGTAAAAAATCAAAAATCTTATCCAGCAACCGGTCGCTTAGATTTGATGTCGATTCGAGTCACAAACCCCAACACCTGGCTTATCGGACCAGAGATTATCTACTCATGGCTAAAGGCCGATGAAGCGGTTTACCCAAGGGCAGCAATTTATCCCGATGGAACGACTCAAGAATCTGAAAGCAAGCAAGCTAAGGCTGACATGGTCAATTCGCAGGACTATGCAACCACGGCCGCCCTTTCTTTCTTACGTTTGCATCCTGAATATGGAATTTCCGCTGATCAGCTTCACATTAAAAACATCACCTTTGATGTTAAGAAAACTGGTGGTCCAAGTGGAGGAATGATCTTTGCAATTGGCGTCATTGAACTACTGACGCAAAAAGATCTGCTTCGAGGACGACATGTGGCAGGTACCGGAACAATTTCGACCGATGGCAAGGTTGGAGCGATTGGTGGCATCAACGAGAAGATTCGAGCGGCTCAAAAAGCTGGCGCCACACTCTTTTTGGCCCCAATTGGCAATCGCCAAGAGATTGCACATACTCCTGCAGGGATCCAGGTAGTGATTGTCTCCACTCTCAATGAAGCTCTTCTTGCGCTTAATAAGTAGCTTTAGGCCTATCTTTTTCTACCTCGAAGCCTAGCCTGACCGCAACTCTGCATAATGAAGCCACCTGCGCGGTGCGCTAGCGTATGACCATGATGAGTAACGCAACCCCGCAGTTCAATTTCAAAGGCCGCCGAAGTCCTCTTGCACTAACAATAGGAATCTTGGTCGTCCTATCAGGAGTGTTTCTTTCACTGAGTGGTTTTTATGCAGACTGGCTTTGGTTTAAATCAGTTGCGTTCACTTCGGTCTGGACAACTGTTCTTACAACCAAAATTTATCTATTTATCGCGGCCGGATTGCTCACTTCCTCAATTGTGTTGCTTAATATTGTCATTGCTTACAAGCGACGTCCGCTTTATGTACCGCTTTCTATCGAAGCTGACAATCTAGAACGTTATCGCGCACAGATCGAACCCATTAAGCGTTGGGTTGTTACAGCACTAGCCGTTGGTCTTTTCTACTTCGCAGGAACTTCGGGTTCAGCGATGTGGGAAACATGGTTGCTCTTTAAGAACTCCACTAATTTTGGAGTCAAAGATCCTCAGTTCAATATGGATATCTCATTTTTCGCATTTAGATTGCCCTTTTGGCAGACCATCATTGCATGGGGAATATCTACATTAGTTCTCGCAATCATTGCCTCATCTATTGTTCACTACCTCTACGGTGGAATTCGCCTTCAGGTACAAGATGATCGCACAACTGTTGCTGCACGAGTTCAGTTATCGGTACTTCTTGGTGGCGTTGTATTAATGAAGGCGGTTGCTTATTGGTTTGATCGCTATCACTTGGCGCTTAAAGAAAGTAAGTTGATAACAGGCCTTACCTATACAGATGTCAATGCAACGCTTCCAGCTAAGGCGATTCTTGCTGCGATTGCAGTTGTTTGTGCGCTGCTTTTCTTTGCAAATATCGTTCGACGTTCATGGGTTTTGCCGGCAGCAGGAACGGCGCTATTAGTAGTTTCATCAGTACTCATCGCTGGAATTTATCCAGGTGCGATACAACAGTTCCAAGTTAAGCCTAGTGAATCTTCGAAAGAAGCCCCTTTCATTCAGCGCAACATCGATGCAACCCGCACCGCTTATGGGCTAAATGATGTAACTGTTAGTGATTATCAGGCAACGCTTACAACTTCGGCAGGTCAACTGACTAAAGACGCGGCAACTATTTCAAATATCCGCTTGATGGATCCCAATGTAATCTCGGCGACATTCCGCCAATTACAGCAGATCAAGCCTTATTACACCTTCCCTGAATCACTAGATATCGATCGTTACACAGTTAATGGCGTTAAGCGTGACACGGTTGTGGCAGTTCGCGAATTAAATATCGCTGGCAACCCATCACGAAACTGGATTAACGATCACTTGGTTTACACACATGGATTTGGTTTTGTTGCAGCATTCGGAAATGCACGCGATGCCGATGGAAAACCATCCTTTGCCGTTGGTGATTTGCCACCAACAAAGGGCCTTGGAACTTTCGAACCACGCGTTTACTTTGGTGAAAACGTCCCGGATTATTCAATTATCGGTGGAGCCAAAACAAATACTCCCGTTGAGTTCGACTATCCAGATGATGCCTCAGCTAACGGTCAAAAGAACGTTACTTATTCAGGAACAGGTGGCGTGCCTGTTGGTTCGCTAGTCAACAAGATTGTGTTTGCACTTAAATATCAAGAACAGCGAATCCTGCTCTCTTCATTAATTAATAAAGATTCGAAGATTCTTTACAACCGCAATCCACGCGAACGCGTTGCAAAGGTTGCCCCTTGGCTAACTCTTGATGGTGATCCATATCCAGCCCTAGTCGATGGAAAGATTCTCTGGATAATCGATGGCTACACAACAAGTGCTGGCTATCCATACTCTAAGCAGACTTCACTCTCTAGTGCCACTTCAGATGCGCTAACTGCAAACTCAACTTCAGTAACTGCGCAGGGAAATCAAAACATTAACTACATTCGTAACTCAGTAAAGGCAACAGTTGATGCTTATGATGGAACAGTTACTTTGTATCAGTGGGATACTAAAGATCCTGTTTTAGCTACTTGGAGTAAAGCATTCCCTGGAACTGTGCAGCCAAAGAGCAAGATTTCTCAGGCCCTCCTTGACCACATCCGCTATCCAGAAGATATGTTCCGCGTGCAGCGCGAGATTCTCTCTTCGTATCACGTTCAAACAGCTGCAGCATTTTATGGTGGCCAAGATTTCTGGCGCGTTCCACGTGATCCATCAACCTTTGGTGCCAATGCAGGCGCACAACCTCCTTACTATTTGACTCTACAAATGCCTGGTGAATCAAAACCAGAGTTTGCGCTGACAACGCCTTTTGTTCCACGAGGTGGCCGTGAAAACTTATCTGCATTTGCAGTTGTTAACTCTGATGCCGGTCCAAACTACGGAAAGATTTCGGTTCTACAGTTGCCTCGTAGTACAAACGTGGCGGGTCCTTCACAGGTCGCTTCTAACTTTGAGGCAAAACCAGAGGTTGCAAACTCATTGTCACTTCTTCGCCAAGGCGGATCAGATGTTGTCCTTGGAAACTTGTTAACACTTCCTGTTGGTGGCGGCCTGCTGTATGTACAACCAGTTTATGTTCGTGCAACTGCTAATACCGCGTCATATCCATTACTACAAAAAGTTCTGGTTTCTTTTGGAGATCAAATCGGATATGACGACACTCTAAAGGGTGCACTCGATCAAGTATTTGGTGGAAACTCCGGTACTGCAACATCAACTGCAACTTCAACTGGTACGACTGGTACAACTAACTCATCACTTGCAAATGCATTGGCTAGTGCTAAGCAGGCATATTCAGATGGATTAGCTGCACTTGCAAAGGGAGATTTCGCCGCTTATGACAAAGCGCAGAAGCGATTGAAATCAGCGATTGATTCTGCGATAAATGCGCAGACTAAGAAATAATATGCAGTTATAAATAATTAGGGCATAACGATAAAGACCAGATTCATGCGGGTAGTTGCATGGATTTGGTCTTTATCTGTTGATGGACATAAGATTGCGTCACCGACGCGGGGTGGAGCAGCTCGGTAGCTCGCTGGGCTCATAACCCAGAGGTCGTAGGTTCAAATCCTGCCCCCGCTACTACGCACAACAGTAAGAAAATCTCGCTTCGGATTCCTCGGAGCGAGATTTTTTATTTAATGCGCAGGGAGTTGGTAACGACAAAAAGTGAGGATAGGGCCATGGCAGCCGCGGCATAGATCGGTTGCAGCAAGCCAAAGGCTGCGATAGGAAGTCCAATGACGTTGTAAATGAGCGCCCATCCCATGTTCAAACGAATGATCTTTAACGTCTTCTTTGCCAGTTTGAGTGCTGAAATAACACTTCCCAAACCCGTATTCATCAAAGTGATATCGGCAGTAGAGATTGCAGTGTCCGTGCCGGTTCCCATCGCCATAGATAAATCCGCCGCTGTTAACGCAGCAGCATCATTGATCCCATCACCGATCATTAACACACAATGACCCTCTGACTTGAGCCGCTCAACTATCTCTAACTTAGTTTCAGGGCGGGCAGCAGAAACAACGTGCACACTTTCGATTCCAACTGTTGCGGCAACCGTTGCGGCAACTTCACTACTATCGCCTGTTACAAGCCACGGAGTAATTCCCATAGATTTCAAAGTTGCAACAGTCTCGGCTGCATCAGATTTAAGTTGATCGCCAACTGCAAAAACGGCAAGTGCAACTCCATCCCATGCCAATACTGAAACAGTTAATCCCTCTGCTTGTCCTGCGGAGACGGCCAACTTTATCTCTGGATGAAAATCGGTGCAGCTATGGGCAATGGCATCGGGCGAACCGATTAACACAACTGGTGACTGACTGCCAAGATCCACCCGACCCGCTGCACCGGATCCAGGGGTAATAGAGAACTCAGTTGCAATAAAGTTTTTTGCACCTTTGCCTAGTGCGTAACGCGAGATTGCAAGGGCTACCGGATGCGAATTTGCAGATTCAAGAGCATTAGCAGAGGACAGGATTGTTACATCATTTACAAGTGATGCATATGAAGCGCCTAGTACAGAACCAGCTGCCGTTGAAATGAATGCGCTTTGCACCTTCATCACACCTTGCGTCAATGTTCCCGTTTTATCGAAAACAACTGTGTCAACTTTTCGTGCGACTTCCAGAACTCGTGGTTCACGCAAAACTATTCCGCGTTGTGCGCCGCGACCAGATGCAACAAGTAGAGCTACCGGTGTTGCTAAACCAAGCGCACATGGACAGGCAATGACTAAAACTGTAATTGCAACAGAAATTGAACGAGTCAAAGTTGAGCCTGAGTAATACCATCCAGCAAATGTTCCAATTGCAATTAAAGTGACTATGGGTACAAATATCGAACTAATCTTGTCGGCTAAACGCTGAATCGGAGCTTTGCTTCCTTGCGCACTAATAACCATTGCAGTGATGCGAGCTAGCTCGGTATCGCTACCAACCCGTGTTGCACGCACGATTAAGCGACCGTTGTGATTGACCGATGCGCCAATTACTTGTGAACCTGGGCGAACATCTACTGGCTTAGTTTCACCAGTGAGCATTGAATTATCAACGGCGCTCTCACCTGATACAACGATTCCATCAGTTGCAACACGATCTCCTGGGCGAACTTCAAACTCATCACCGATTTGCAGTTGTTCAATTGGAACAATGAGTGGAAATCCTCCACGAACAATAGTTACTTCCTTGCTACCTAAAACCAATAAAGAAGTAAGCGCTGCGCCTGCACGTGCCTTTGCTCTAGTTTCTAGAAAGCGTCCTAGTATTACAAAGAAGACCACGCCTGCCGCTACTTCGGTATAGACATCACCCTCACCCGTTGAATTTGCATAGATTGACCATGAAAAGGCGGCGATTGAACCAAGTGAGATCAAATTATCCATCGTTGGATGTTTTAAATTTCGCAATGCCGCACGGTGTATTGGCCATGCAATTATTAATACAACTGGCGCGCTTAGTGCGATTACTAACCATGCTGTCGCCGAATAAAGTGGTCGTGCAATACCAAATGAATCTAATTGAGTAATGATCCACATATCAATGCGATGATGCCAACTCATGACCATAGAGATCATTACTGCTGGAACCGTGAAGATAAAAGCAAAAAAGAGCGCTCGGGCTGATTTCTTGCTGTGCAGAGTTACTGATTGGGCATCGCGCGCGGTTGAGGCCTTGTACCCTGATTTTTCAACGGTTTTAATTAACTCTTTCACATCAAAATCTGCTGGAGCTAAAATATGTGCGGTCTCAGTTGCAAAATTAACTGTGGCTCGTACACCATCAAGATTGTTGAGTGCGCGCTCTACTGTGTTAACGCATGCAGAACATGTCATTCCCTCGATGGAGAGCGTTAGTGGTTCCAAGGGTGAGTCTGTTGCCATTTTTAAACTTCCTTTGCTGGGAACTTAAGCATTTAATGCTTGTATAAGCATCTGGTTGATTGCCTTATTTGTAGAAACTCCACTGCCGCCAAAGGGTCCGGCTTCACCTGCCGTGTTGGTAAATACTCCGCCTGCTTCTCTAACAATGATGTCTAGAGCAGCCATATCCCAAAGCGCTAACCTGGGTTCGATAGCTATATCGACTGCGCCTTCGGCAACCAACATATGTGACCAGAAATCTCCCATTCCGCGGGTGCGCCATGCTTTTTCTAGAATTGAGTTAAATGCGGCAAGACGCGAATCAAATCCAACAAAATCTGAGTAAGCCACTGATGCATCGGTCATAACTGAAACCTGTGACACTGAAATCTTTCGAGTCGAGCCGTTGAAAGTTACAAACGCTCCGGCGCTACGTGATGCGTACCAGCGGCGAGCAAGTGCTGGCGAACTTGCAACTCCAACTACGACCTCTTGTGTTCCATCATCGGCAACTTCAACAAGTGCGATGAGCGTTGCCCATGTTGGTACCCCGCGCATAAAATTCTTAGTTCCATCAATTGGATCTATAACCCAGTAACGCTTTGCACCTGTGATGTCACTTCCAAACTCTTCACCTAGCAAGCCATCATCAGGGCGATGTGTAGATAGGGCTTGGCGAATCGCAGTTTCAACGGCGCGATCGGCATCTGTAACTGGAGTGTTGTCGGGTTTTGTTGTGATTACTAAATCTAAGGATTGATAGCGATCAAGTGAGATTGAATCAGCGATATCGGCCAACAAGTGTGCAAGCGCTAAATCTTCGGCGTATTTACTCTCGCTCATAATCCGCTTTTCCTCGCTTTATTTATAATAAAACTCTCAAGGATTGAATACTAATCCTCTGGCGCAAAAACCGCTTGGTCTTTGACCGATAGCAACGAACGAAGACTCATTAACCTCGCCGTTCGCTCTGGATCAACAACCCCATGAGGGGCGGCCCAAGCATCGAGTTTGCAAGAGCTTTCTGCATGTGAGCAGTTAGACAAGCAAGTTGCAGCAACAAGGGATAAGTCCGTAAAGGCATCGACGATTCGATTGACATCAATATGCGATAAACCAAAGGCACGGATTCCTGGTGTATCAATAATCCAACCATCGCTTGTATTAAGGGCAAGTGCAATTGCACTTGAAGAGGTATGGCGCCCACGTCCGGTAGAAGCGTTGACATCTCCAGTTAATCGATCTGCATCAGGAACAAGTGCATTAATTAATGTAGATTTTCCAACACCTGAGTGACCAACTAAAACTGAGATTTTGCCCGAAAGCATTTCATGTAATGCCTTTAAATCTTTTTCACGTGAATCACTCTTAATCGCCGTGTGCAAAATTTCAACACCTAACTTTGCGTATTCAGCCAGGAACTCTGGAACCTCAGCTAAATCAGTTTTAGTAACCACTAATTTAGGAGTAATTCCTTCAGTAAAGGCTGACACTAAAAAGCGATCGATGAGTCCACGACGGGGCTCGGGATTAAATGCTGCAACCACAATTACTAATTGATCGATGTTGGCAACGATTGTGCGCTCTACTTGCGCCGAATCATCAACGGTACGACTGAGTGAGTTGCGTCTTTCATTAACGGAAACTATTCGAGCTAAACTTCCTTCGTTACCTGTGACGTCACCGACTATCGAAACTCGATCACCAACTACGACAGATTTTGGTCCTAGCTCGCGTGCTCGCATCGCAGTAATAATGGTTCCATCATCGGTGATGCATGTTTGACGCCCACGATCAACGGTTGTTACTAGCGCGGAAATCGCTTCTGAGTGGCTGGGGCGATCTTTACTTCGGGGCCGAGTGCTTCGAGATGGCCTAATTCGGGCATCTGATTCATCGTATTCGCGCGGACTCATAGACCAGAGATTTCTTTAGACAAGAAGTGAGCTCCACAACCCTGGAAAGTCCGGCAAAGTTTTTCTTGTAGTCGCGATATTTTCAACTTCGATATCTGACACAACTAAACCGATAACTGCGCCGGCAGTTGCTAGTCGATGATCATCGTAGGTATGAAATACACCGCCATGTAATGGCGCAGGAGTTATATGCAATGCACTCTCTTCTTCAACAACATTTCCACCCAAGGCGTTTATTTCCCGGGTTAGTGCAGCTAATCTGTCGGTTTCATGTAAACGCAGATGCGCGATACCACGAAGATGCGATGGTGAATCGGCTAGTGCTGCTAGCGCTGCGATTGATGGTGTTAATTCACCAACATCGTGCAAATCAATATCGATTCCATGAATTTCACCATTACTAGTAAGTGTCAATCCACGATCACTGAATGAAATCTGAGCTCCCATCTCCGTCAGAATGCCACGCAGTTGGTCACCAGGTTGCGTCGTTTTACTTGGCCAATCTGCGATAGTCACACTTCCGCCACAGAGCATTGCAATTGATAGAAATGGTGCGGCATTAGATAGATCTGGTTCGATAACTAACTCTTTGCCATGGAGTTTTCCAGGCTTAACGCTCCATGATTGAGAGGCGGAATCAACATCAACATGTGCGCCAAAATTTCGCAACATATCAACGGTCATTTCTATATGCGGCATCGATGGTAAAGATCCACCTTTGTGCATTGCAACGATTCCATTGTCAAAACTTGGAGCGACTAAGAGAAGTGCTGATAAAAATTGGCTGGATTCGCTGGCATCTATAGTTAATGCGCCACCTGGAATATTTCCTGTTCCATGCAATTTCATTGGCAAGCTGTAGCGGCCATCATGATCAATAGAAATGCCAAGCTCTTCTAACGCCTTAATCACTGGTCCAAGTGGGCGTTCGTATGAACGTGGGTCACCATCAAATTCAACATCTCCTGTAGCCAGTGCTGCTAGCGGTGGCAGGAAACGCATTACGGTTCCAGCATTACCAACATCTACTTTTACACCGCCGCGCAATGGGGCAGGAGTAATAGTCCACGCAAGTTCTTCGACTCCATTAACGGTAATGAAAATTTCGGCAATCATGGTTCCAAGTGCGCGAAGGCCAGCAACCATAAGTTCGCTATCTCTTGAAACAAGTGGTCTGCGAAGTATCGACGGGGATTCAGCTTGAGCGGCCAATATAAGGGCGCGATTAGTAACTGACTTGGATCCGGGAATTACAACGGAGAGATCTACTGGTTTTTTGCCGCGAAAGAGCGCGGACCAGTGTGCGTCGTTATTCATCATCGGCTAAGTCTATCGCGGAGAACAATCTCCTAGTTTTACGCTTATCCTTTACTTATGTGTGGTCGCTATGCGCAAAGTGCAGATATGCGTGAGCTTATGGAGCAGTTTGAAGTTACGGGAAATTCACCAGCCCAGTCGATCCCAGTGAATTGGAATATTGCACCTACAAATCCGATTTATATCGTTAGGTCGGCTTCAAAAGATTTAGGACGTCCTGCGCGAGACTTAGCAACTGTCTCATGGGGATTAATAGCACCATGGCTACATGAGTTGAATGAAGCTAAAGCATCTCAATCTCGGGCAATAAATGCACGTAGTGAAAGTGTGCATGAAAAACCAACGTTTCGAGATGCCTTTAAATTACGACGCTGTTTAATTCCGGCGCAGGGTTATTACGAATGGGCAACGGCATTAGGTCAGTATCGGCCAAAGCAGGCTTTCTATATCAGTGCCCGCGATGGCAAGCAGTTACCAATTGCTGGAATTTGGAGCAGTTGGCGTACGTCGACTGGTGAAGTGATTGAAAGTGCTTCAATCATTACGCAGGAAGCCCAGGGAGAGTTAGCAACAATTCATAGCCGAATGCCAGTCTTTATGCCACGCGATCGTTGGGATTTCTGGCTAGATTCTGAGAATAAAGAGGTGGAGGCCCTGCGAAATTTGATGATTGTTCAATCGCCTGAATCAATTGTGGTTGCCCGCCCAGTTTCATCGGCTGTTAACTCTGTTGCCAATAACGGTGAAGCACTTACGCAAGCAATTGATTTGGGCGAGCCAGAGACGCTCTTTTAACGATAATCTTGGCGCTTCAATGACATCGACTGAATTAGTTAAAGAGAGCTCAGCAGACCGTGCCGTCCGCTTTGAGCGAGATGCCCTTGCCTTCACAAACCAGTTATATGCAGCGGCGCTGCGTTATACAAGAAATCCAGAAGATGCCAAGGATTTAGTTCAAGATACTTATTTAAAAGCCTTCGCCTCGTTTCACCAGTTCGAAGCTGGAACTAATTTAAAGGCTTGGCTGTATCGTGTTTTAACTACGACATTTATTAATACTTATCGAAAAGATCAACGGCGCCCACAACTCTCTTCGGGGGAGATTGAGGATTGGCAGTTGGCCGATGCAGCTTCGCATACAAGCGATCAGGGAAAATCAGCTGAAGTTGAAGCCCTTGAAAACCTGCCCGATAGTGATATTAAACGTGCACTTCAAGAGATCCCAGAAGAGTTTCGAATTGCCGTCTACTTAGCCGATGTTGAAGGTTTTTCATATAAAGAGATTGCTGAAATTGTGGGAGTTCCTGCAGGAACGGTGATGTCTCGATTGCACCGGGGAAGAAAACAGCTGCGTGAGCGGTTAACAGAGTATGCGAGCGAACTTGGTTACAGCGTTAAAACTAAGCCCTCTGCCACAGTGTCTGCATCTGATGATCAGGAGGCGGACGCATGAGTTTGAACTTTATACCGCCATGTAATGAAATCCTGAACTCTTTTGTGCTCCTCATTGAAGGAAATATTGGAGCACCACAGCTTGCAAACCTTGAAAACCACGTCGCACAATGCCCAGCATGCGAAGCTGAATTAGTGCATGAGCGTCAGATGCATTCATTAATTCAAGAAGTTTTGCGCCGTACTTGTAATGAAGAAGCGCCTCAAGATCTACATGATTCCATCTTTAGCCAAATTCATGGCCAGATGGCGGGCGCCTTTACCGAAGTTTTAACTCAATTTAGTATGACTGAAATCTCTATTGAAATTGATGAGTTTGGTCAGGTCGAACATCGCGAAGTTACCATCGAACATACTGAAGAAATTCGCTATCGCAATGAAGGCGATAATCCCAACAGTTAAGCGTTAAGCGGGTAGGTTATAAATCATGAAACCCGCAGATGAAGTCATCGGAACCGTTGGTTTAACGGTCATGGCTGTACGCGCAGGTGATACATCAGTTGCAATGGGAATCGGTGACTTACCGATAGTTTCTCAGTCTCACTTAGTCTCATTAATGGAACACGCAGCAATCATATCGATGGACGAACATTTAGAGCCGGAAGAAACAACTATCCCCATAAGTTTTGAAATGATTACTTTGAGTCCTGCATCAATCGGCGCCGAACTTCGTGGGGTGTCTAGATGTATCGATGTCGAAAACCGCGAATTAACTTTTGAATGTGAAGTTTACGAAGGTGATCGCCAAATTGCAGCAGCGATGATAAAAAGATCGGCGGTGGAGCGAGTTTCATTCCTCGCCCGCACCGCCGCGCAATCTTTAATCTCTTAAATTAAGCTTTCTTTGTTGCCCAGAAAATCTCTGCAATTTCATCAATCTTTCCGATCAACTTATCTGCAACTGCAACATCTTGAGTTCCTTTTGTACCTGCAGCACCTGCAAGCTTTGTTGCCTCATTAAATAGTGAGTGCAACTGTGGGTACGCCTCAAAGTGTGGTGCCTTGAAATAATCTGTCCACAAAACCCAGAGATGTTCCTTCACTTGGTGTGAACGCTCTTCTTTAATTGCAACTGAGCGTGAACGGAAATCTGCATCTGTATTTGCTGCGTACTTTTCCATGCATGCCTTTACTGAAAGAGCCTCAATCTTTGCTTGGGCTGGATCGTAAACACCACATGGAAGATCGCAGTGTGCGTAGACGGTTGTCTTTGGTGCAAACATGTTTTCTCCCTATTTTTAGATTCGTGCCATGAGCACGCAGTTCGCATCGACTGGCAGAACTACAAGTGCGAGAATACCGCGCATGGGCAAATTTGGCACAGTCAAAGTGATGGGCAACTCCATGCTTCCCACTTACCGAGATGGAGATTGGCTCGTAGTCAGTTGGCTTGAAGGTGGGTCAGCCTTGGCCGCGGTTGGCGATTCAATTATTGGAAAAGCTGTGATCGTGGAACGAGAAGATCGGCCAGGAATCTTTTTAGTAAAACGCGTGCAAAAGTTTCATGGTGATATTTACTGGGTTGAAGGTGACTCAATGGAGAGCACTGATTCACGTACGTGGGGCTGGATAACTCCCACCGAGATAGTTGGCGTTGTGTTATTTCGTTACAGGCGGGCAAAGAGATTACGCGATTAGCGCGTAAAAGCTTCAAGCATTAATGCTTTTTGCTCATCTTCATGCAAATGGTGATTTCCAGTTGCAGGAGATGCACTTGCACGACGTGACACGCGACGCAAGATACGTGAACCAAATCCGCGGCCACCGTGTTGCTCTGAAGTACGTAAAGCAACGTGTGACCAAGGACCTTGGTTTGCTGGTTCATCTTGTACCCACAACAAATTAGCTTGCGGATGTTTGTTGGCTTCAGCAACCATCTCATCAATTGGAAGTGGATTTAGAAGTTCCACGCGAACAATTGCAGTTGAGCTTTCACCAATTTTTGCACGCTCTGCAATTAAATCGTGATAAACCTTTCCAGAACAGAAAATTACACGCGTTGCATTTGTAACTGAATCATCACTAATCACGGGTTGGAAATATCCACTTGTGAAATCACTCAAGGCAGATGCGGCAGCTTTTAATCGCAACATTGATTTTGGTGTAAATACAATCATTGGGCGGCGAGTTGGGTTCTTTGCATGCCAGCGTAATAAGTGGAAATAAGAGGCAGGTGAAGAGGGCTGAGCAACAGTCATATTTTGTTCGGCACATAGTTGCAAATACCGCTCGATTCGAGCTGATGAGTGATCCGGGCCTTGGCCTTCGTATCCATGAGGCAGAAGCAGTGCAACGGAAGAACGCTCACCCCACTTTTGAAGGGCGGAGGAGACAAACTCATCAATAATCGTTTGTGCGCCATTGGCAAAGTCGCCAAACTGGCCTTCCCATAAAACAAGAGCTTCTTCGCGCTCAACGCTATAGCCGTATTCAAAGCCCATTGCGGCGTATTCACTGAGCAATGAGTCGATGACAAAGAATTGATTTTCATCTGAAATTAGCGCACGAAGTGGCGTCCACTCGTTACCGTTTTCTTTATCAATAATGACTGCATGGCGGTTTGAGAAAGTTCCTCGGCGCGCATCTTGTCCGGCAAGACGGATTGGTCGACCTTCTTTAAGAAGTGAACCAAATGCCAACATTTCACCTGTTGACCAGTCGATAGTTGCATCGTTAAGTGATTCAACGCGCTTTGCTAACTGTGGCAAAAGTTTTGGATGAACATTGAATCCCTCAGGAATTGATGTTTGTGTTGCCGCGATTTCGCGCGCCACGTCTTCAGAAATTGAAGTGATGATTTCATGAGCATCAGGTGCAACCGGGGCCTTGAAGTTAGGATCTGACTCTGTTTGAAGATTATTCACCGCAGCAAATACAGCTTCAAGTTGAGCCTGGTAATCGCGTGCTACATCTTCGGCCTCTTCAGGAGTGATATCTCCGCGACCTATGAGTGCTTCAGTGTAAAGGTGACGCGTTGATCGTTTTGAATCAATGAGTTTGTACATCATTGGCTGAGTGAAGCTTGGTTCGTCTCCCTCATTGTGCCCGCGACGACGGTAGCAAACCATGTCAATCACAACATCTTTATTAAATGCTTGGCGATATTCAAAGGCTAGGCGTGCAACACGTACACACGCTTCTGGATCATCTCCATTTACATGGAAAACTGGAGCTTGAATAATCTTGGCGTAGTCAGTTGAGTAGCGAGAAGATCGAGAAGAGATTGGAGATGTTGTAAATCCAACTTGGTTATTAACAACAATATGTATGGTTCCACCAGTGCGATATCCAGCTAACTGAGACATCTGAAGAACTTCGGCATTTACGCCTTGTCCAGCAAAAGAGGCATCCCCATGGAGCAAAATAGGCAGTACAGAGTAAGCATTTTTCACATTGTGGCGGTCCTGCTTGGCGCGAACAATTCCCTCCAAAACTGGGTTAACGGCTTCTAAGTGTGATGGATTTGCCGCCAAATAAATCTTTGTTGTCGCGCCAGAGTTAGCAGTAAAGGTGCCCTCAGTTCCCAAGTGATACTTAACATCACCAGAACCTTGCACTTGGTTTTCGGCGTAATGTCCTTGGAACTCTTGGAAGATCTGGCCTGCAGATTTACCTGCGATATTTGCCAAAACATTAAGACGGCCGCGGTGTGGCATGCCAATACAAACTTCATCCAAGCCAAGTTCTGCAGCAGATGAAATCACTGCATCAAGAAGTGGAATTACTGATTCGCCGCCTTCAAGAGAGAAACGCTTTTGACCAACGAATTTGGTCTGTAAGAAGTTTTCAAAGGCCTCTGCACTATTGAGTTTGTGCAAAATACGTAGATGTTCTTCACGAGGAAATTTCTGGGCCTCAATTTCAACGCGCTCTTGTATCCACATGCGCTCTTCTGGATTATCTATGTACATATATTCCACGCCAATTGTGCGACAGTATGAACTGCGCAAAATCCCCAGAATATCTCTAAGTCGCATAAAGGCTTGACCGCCGAAACCACCCGTTGCAAATTCGCGATCAAGATCCCAGAGCGTTAAACCATGTGTAACAACATCTAAATCAGGATGAGAACGCTGTACATATTCCAAGGGATCAATGTCAGCCATTAAGTGGCCGTTAGTACGGTATGCGTGAATCAACTGTTGAATTCGCGCTGTCTTGCTAATCTCTTCATCTCGGGCAAACTCTTTATCCACTGCCCAGCGGATTGGCTCATATGGAATATGAAGTGCGGTAAAAATCTCATCGTAGAAACCTTCGGCGCCGAGTAAGTACTCATGCATTCTGCGCAAGAAATCACCTGATGTTGCGCCTTGAATAATTCGGTGGTCGTAGGTACTTGTAAGTGTTACAACCTTGCTAATAGCCATCCGCGCAAGGGTTTCCTCGCTTGAACCAGCGAACTCTGCAGGGTAATCCAGTGCGCCAACGCCAAGAATCAAGCCTTGGCCTTGTACTAAGCGAGGAACAGAGTGAACAGTTCCAATCGTGCCTGGATTGGTGATCGACAATGTTGTGCCAGCAAAATCATCAACGGTTAGTGAACCACCGCGAGCTTTCTTGATAACTGCTTCATACGCACCCCAGAACTGCGCGAAATCTAAAGACTCACAACCCTTAACTGATGGAACCAAAAGTTGGCGCGTGCCATCGGCCTTAGCTAAATCGATAGCGATTCCCAGATTTACGTGTTCAGGTTTTCCAATAGCTGGTTTGCCATCGAGTTCGCCGAAGAAGGCATTCATCTCTGGCATTGCTCGAACAGCTTTGATCATTGCATAAGCAATGATGTGTGTGAATGAAACTTTTCCGCCGCGAGCGCGCTTCAAGTGATTATTAATCACGATGCGATTATCAATCATTAACTTTGCAGGCACTGCACGCACTGAAGTTGCAGTTGGAACCGAAAGCGAAGCTTCCATGCTCTGTACAACGCGGGCAGGAACACCGCGCAAGATTTCTAATGTTGCAGCACTCGGTGTAATTAAAACTGGAACTGGTTTTGCAACTGGATCTGCAGGCTTTGGCTGCGGCGTTGCTGTGTCGCGAACAATAGGTTGCACATGTTGCACGGGTGCAGGTTGCACTTGTGCGGGTGCAACTGGTGCGGGTGCCGGTTGCGCTGGTGCCGGTTGCGCTGGTGCAACATTTTCGGGTTTGGCTTGCACGGGTTGCACCGGGGCAGGAGGTTCCGGTTGCACAACTGGTCTCTGCTCGGCAGCGGCAGCTTTTATCTCAGATTTTGGAATCGGTGGAACACCTTTTGAAACTGGAGTATCCGGCTTTTCTGCAAGAACTTCTGGTTTATGATTTTTAAAATACTCAAGCCACGCTGAGTCGACAGAAGTTGGGTCCTCTAGATAATGCTCGTACATTTCATCAACGAGCCAATCATTTGCACCAAAATCCTGCTCCGACACTGATGAACCCCTTCTTGGTGTTAATTAGGCCAAGCCTATAGCCAGGTACGGCTAACTAATACTCGAAAGTAACATTCTGAGCGCGAGATCGCCCACAAATGTCAGAAATTCTGCCGAAGGCTCAAGAGTGGCTCTCAGGAATCGCACGAATCGCTGCAACTGCCGTAACTGCGCCCAAAATAAACAGTGGCACAGCAACTATGTAGAGACCTGCGGCGAATTGATATTTAGAAACGCCAATGGCTATGAGATTGGCCAAGAGCGCGGGTGCCCGTCCGAAATATTTCCCGCTTCGAAATCCACGCGCGGCGGCAAATAATCCGCCAGATCCCAAGACGATGAAAATTAAGACACCAAGCAGTGGAAGTATCTCCACGCTCTTTGCGGTTAACGTCAGAACAATAAGCCAAATTCCAAGGGCGCCAACTACTACTGATTCGATAGTCAATAGGGTTGCCAGTAGTGCGCGAGCCTTAGCTGCTTTGGCAGGATCTTGTTTCATGGAAGAGAGATTAACTTATCGAGGCGGAGAAACTTCTCTCTTTTCACATGATGGAATACATGATTCACAAACCCACCTCGCCGCTCCTACGTACTTTTATGAACTACTCAACGGAGAGATAGCTTGCAGTGAGCGCACTGGAACTCGTTTCTCCCTCATTCGAGTGATTTTTCGAAAAACCAGCACCGATGGAGACACAAAAGAATACCGAGTTAATGCCGCTGATATTTTGTACTTTTCAGAGGCATTAAAAGATGTCACCCGCAAGCAAGATTGTGTTGCAAGAATCGGAATCAATGAATGCATAATTCTAATGAGGTCAAAAAGAAGTAATGCCGAATCATTGCTTATCAGATTGATTTCCACCCCGCATTTAACTGTGGAAAACTCCCTAGTTATTCTTGCTGCAACTGTTGAATATCGGGTGGGTGAAAATGCACTCACACTCTTGAATCGCCTAGACAAAGTGGTTTTATCCACGCTATAGCTACTGATGGCTGCACTCTGTCAGTCACCCTTCTACATTCCCCATATGGACTTAGATATCGATATAACTTTTGGCGCAATTGCCCCTTACATGAGAGATCCAACGATAGAAGAGGTTTGGATTAACTCCCCAGAAAGAATATTTATTGCTAGAGCGGGTAAGAGTGAACTCACAAATCTCTTACTTACAGCTGAGGAAGTACGAAATATCGTTGAACGCGCACTAATGTGGGGTGGTCGGCGATTAGATCTATCTCACCCATTTGTTGATGCACGTTTACCTGATGGAAGCCGACTTCATGTTGCCATTCCCGAAATTACCGCCGCACACTGGGCTGTAAATATTCGAAAACATCTGATGCGCAATATGTCGGTAAATGACCTTGTAAAACGTGGTGTTATGAGCACTGTAATAGGTCAAGCTCTTACATATTCAGTTGAAGCAGGATTAAATATCCTAGTAAGTGGTGGAACCCAATCGGGTAAAACAACAATGCTTAATGCTCTTGCCGGCGCAATTCCGCGCATGGAACGTGTTGTAACAATCGAAGAAGTCTTTGAACTGTCACCTCAACTTCCAGATGTGGTACAAATGCAAACTAGGAGCGCGAATTTACAGGGTGAGGGAGAAATTCCACTTCGCCGATTAATAAAAGAGTCACTACGAATGAGACCATCAAGAATTATTGTCGGTGAAGTTCGTGAAGCTGAAGCCTTAGATCTGCTCATTGCTCTTAACTCTGGCTTACCAGGCATGGGGACATTACATGCAAATTCACCAAGGGATGCAATAGTTAAATTGCAAACTTTGCCGTTACTTGCTGGCGAAAATATTTCACATAAATTCATTGCTCCAACTGTTGCATCTGCAATTGATTTAATTGTGCATGTTTCACTTGATAATCAAGGAGTTCGACGCGTTCAGGAAGTTGCCGCAGTAACAGGCAGATATGAAAATGATCGAGCTGAGATTGAATCTCTATGGAAATGGAATGGTGAGGATTACGAAAGAGGAATTGGTGCGCTTCCACACCCTGAGAAATTCTCTGCAATTGGGGCACCGGTTTCACAATGGTGGCACAAATGAGAACAAGGATTTATGCAGTCTCCCTAGCTTGCGTTGCAACAGCTTTGGTACTTTTATCAACGGGTTCATTCGCGATCGCGCTTGCTTTTGGCACTCTAACTGCAGGAGCTAGTTTTGTTACCCTGAATTCAAAGAAAACTCATAAACAGGCTGAACTAATAGCTGTCTGGCCAGAGGTTATTGATCATTTAATGTCAGGAATACAATCTGGACTCTCCCTTTCTGAATCTCTCGTTGGACTAGCAACTCGAGGTCCTGAAATTCTTCGACCTGCCTTTGTAGATTTCAGAAACTCTCTTTTCCAGCATGGAAATCTTGAAAAATCTATTGAAGAGTTAAAGAACCTTTTTAATCACCATGGAAGTGATCAGATATTTGAAGCACTGCTTATTTCAAAGGCACTTGGTGGAAGCGAATTGTTAGCAATTCTTCGCACTCTTGGAGATTTTTTGAGACAAGATTTGGCTTTACGCAAGGAAATTGAAGTTAAACATGGGTGGATAAAAAACTCTGCTCATATGTCTGCAGTTGCACCATGGATCCTACTGCTTCTCTTGTCAACACAACCATCTACAGCAATTGCATTCTCAACACCAACGGGTGGATTTATTTTACTTACGGGTTTGGTTATGACAGCGATTGCATATCTTTGGATGAATCGACTTGGACGCCTACCGCAAACTCCTCGTGTATTCACCAAAATATCTATCTCTTCATTTAATAAACTTTAGGAAGTGGGAAGCGATGATTCAAATTATTTTTATCTCAATGCTATTTGCTATTCCTGGAGCATTACTTTTTGCAGTCAATGAAGAAATTGAAGTTCTTGAGATAATCGAGCGAAGAGCCAATATCAGCGCAGCGGGTATGCGTGATCGCACTGGAATTCATTCACGGTTAGAGGAACTTGGTAAGCGAACCGAACGGGATTACCAAGACTTCCGAATCCGCCAATTTGGGTACTGCGCTTCCACGGCGGCATTAGTAATGGTGTTAATGACTACATCTGGCAAAGATTTCTTAGCAACAGCGCTATTTACAACTCTCGCTGCTGGAGTTATTTTCATTCTTATTGATAGAGAACTTACGTCGCAGATTAAGAAGCACCGAGAGGCGATTGAGGCCGAGTTTCCTGCGATTATCGAGATGATGACGCTGGCAATCGCCGCAGGCGAAACACCTATGCAAGCAATACTTCGGATTACTGACTCCGCCGAAGGCGAACTTTCAAAAGAGTTTGCAGTCGTAATTGCAGAGATTCGCACAGGACAACCACTTCACGTGACTCTTGATTCACTAGGCCGCCGAGTGAAGTCGGTAATGATTCGAAGATTCGTAGATGCGGTTGTTACCGCAACATTGCGCGGCGCCCCACTTATCGAAGTGCTCTCGCGCCATGCTGTAGAAGCAAGGGCAAATCAACGAAATCGAATTATGAATGCTGCAGGAAAAGCTGAAGT
>JBAXIC010000011.1:0-30646 GCA_037138575.1 Actinomycetes bacterium | reverse complement strand
GGAGCATCCTTGCGTAGTTCAACGATAATAAAAGTTGGAAGAGCAATCGCAGTAAGAGCAAAACCCAATATTGCTTGAATAGAACCCCAACCCAATTCTGCGCCTTCGATAATTGCATAGACCAAGCCGCCAACGAGAAGAATTGAAATTAACCCGCCAACAACATCTAGTTTTTTGCCTGTTGTATCGGCCGAGTTCGGAACAACTGTGAGCGCTCCAATTAATCCCAGCACAGCCAGTGTCATATTCATGGCAAAAAATGCATGCCATGAGTAATAACGCATAAGAAAAGCACTGCCAAATAGGCCTATAAATGCGCCTCCACCAGCTACGCCTACCCACACGCCCACCGCACGAGATCTATCTTCAGGTGGAAATGAGGCTGTTATTACCGAAAGCGTCGAGGGCATAATGAATGCGGCGCCAATTCCCATAATTGCACGAAGGATAATTAAGTGATCCACGCTATTTACCACTAAGCCCCACGAAGCTACAGCTAAATAAATTATCAAACCCAAAACCAAACCATTTCGGCGGCCAAATCGATCAGATAATGCGCCTGAGAGAAGTAAAAGACCCGCAAAAACCACGGTGTATGCATCAACGATCCAAGTCAATTGTGTTTGCGTGGCACCTAAGTCTCTTGCGATGGAAGGAAGTGCCACATTCAAACCTGCTACAGCAGAAATAACAGTCATTAAAGATAGGGCGATCGCCGGAAGGGTTAACGGATGAATTTTCTTTGGCATAGTTTTAACCTGACGCTTTGAAAGTTCTCTAGGGAAGACTGACTAGTTGCCGGTTAAAGAATCTATTGTGGATTGAATAATTGGTAATGCTTCTTCTACATTTTGTAAGAATGAGGCATTCACTTGAATCCATACACCTTTGTAGAGAAGATTTACACCCCAAACATGCATTTCATCAGCGCCTGTAGCACCCTCTTTAAGAATTGTGGCGTCTGTCTCATCTATACCTGCAAGATCAATCTGAACTTGTCCATCTTTAAGCCATTGAGTTTTCTTACTTTCCCATAACCCATTTAAATCATTAGCCCACATGACTGTACCGCCAATTTCAGCGGTTTGAATTCCATAAGTGCATGCAATTCCTTTCGCGTTAATAACATCATACAAATCAGTGCCAATAGACGGTTGCCAGTCGGTCGGTACATATTTAGAACCCGCCACTTGAGCATCAAAGGCTGCAATTACTTTCGGCTGATTGCATGAACTTGGTACTGCATATTTAATAGCAGTGATTGGCGCAACATCTTGCGATGGATGAGCGCATCCAGCTAATAGCAGAAGAGCTAGCAGTGAAGCGGATTTTCTAATCATGTGCACACTTTAGTGCTTGGAAAGGAAATAGCCCAGAGGTTACCCCCGGAGCTATTTCACCGTGATATTCGGCTTAGGCAATTTACCTTTTACTTATGTGTGATAACAACCTTTAGTGCTTTGGTCTCTGCCGCACGACTAAAAGTGTCGTAAGCATCAATAAATTGATCAAAAGTAAAGAAGTGTGTTGCGAATTTTGCAGCATCAATCTTCTTGCTCTCAACCAACTTTAGAAGTAGTGGTGTTGTATTTGTGTTAACAAGACCCATACTGATGGAGATATTTTGAATCCATAAGTTCTCAAGAGCTAGAGACACGGGTTTTCCATGTACTCCGACGTTTGCAACATGGCCACCTGGGCGGACTATTTGTGTTGCCATTTCGAATGTCTCCGGAATACCGACCGCCTCAATAGCTACATCAACTCCAGCACCATCAGTCATGGCCATAACTTCTTCACGCCATTTAGGAGAGCCGGAGACAACAACATCTGTTGCTCCAAATTCACGGGATTTTTCAAGTCGATTCTTATCGAGATCAATTGAAATCACCCGCGCTGCTCCGTACAGACCAGCAGTGATAATTGCCGCTAATCCAACAGGACCGGTTCCAATAACTGCAACCACATCTCCTGGTTTTACCGCGCCATATTGAACGCCCATCTCAAAGCCAGTGGGCAAGATATCTGACAACATCACGGCTTCGATGTCAGTTGTACCAGCAGGCATTAAATGCAGAGAGTTATCTGCATAAGGCACGCGCACTAACTCTGCTTGTGTTCCGTCGATTAAGTGGCCGAATACCCAGCCCAGACCGGAAACGCCTTCTTCACCAAGGCAATGTGAATACAAACCAGCCTTACAGTTCTTGCAAGCGCCGCAAGATTTAATACAGGAGATAATTACGCGATCACCGACTTTGAAATTGACCACAGAGGCACCAACTTCAGTGATTGTTCCTACGCCTTCATGGCCAAGAATTCGGCCAGGAGTAACTGCAGGAACATCGCCTTTAAGAATATGCAGGTCAGTACCGCAAATTGTTGTGGTTTCTACCTTAACAATGACATCAGTTGGCTTTTGGATTTTTGGGTCTGGAACTTCTTTCCATTCCTTCTTACCTGGTCCGCCATAGACTAGAGCCTTCATTTTTCTTCCAACTCTCTAATAATTGCAAAAGAGGCTTTTGCAATTTGATTGTGCTCCTAATTCACAATCACGCAATGATTGGGTTCACTTTTTACCTGTGATGTGGCAGATACAGCAGAAAAGGCCCCGAGATTTCTCTCGGGGCCTTTTCTCAGCTAAATAATTAAGCGATGTCAGCTGTTACTGCAGCAATTGTTGAGATTTCGAACTCAAGTTTGATGTTCTCTGATACTAGAATTCCACCTGTTTCAAGCGCGGCATTCCACACTAGACCGAAATCCTTGCGGTTGATCTCTGAAGAGCCTTCGAAACCAAAACGTGCATTTCCGTAAGGATCAGTTGCTGTGCCTGTGTATTCGAATTCGATTGTGATTGGCTTTGTTACATCTTTGATTGTGAGGTTTCCTTCGACAACAAGCTTGTCTGAACCTGAATCCTTAACAGAAGTCGAAGCAAAAGTAATCTTTGGGAAGTTGGCTGCATCGAAGAAATCAGGTGACTGTAGGTGACCATCGCGGTCTGCACTACGTGTATCGATTGAAGCTGTATTGATTTCGATAGAAATTGAAGCTGCACCATCAGCAACAACTGCTGATCCTGAGTAGTCGTTAAATGATCCACGAACCTTTGTCACCATTGCGTGACGTGCGCTAAAACCTACGCGGCTGTGTGATGCGTCAATTGTGAATGTACCTGCTGGCAAAGTTGAAAGAACTGACATTAATATTCCTTTGTTAGATATCTGATTAAGGTCACTGTATGTGACACATGAGAACCATATATCAATTTAGTTGAAATTTCAACTAAATCCATCTGAACGCAGGATTAACAGTTAAAATCAGCTACTTGCAAGGGTTTTGCAATTAGCGGATTAATTCAGAGTCCTGCCACGCTCAAGTTGAGTAGGCCAAGGGATTTTCACTCCAAGTGTTTCTGCGGCATTAAGGGCCCATCGTGGATTTCTGAGCATCGCTCTGGCTAGGAAAATCGCATCGGCTTCATTTGTTTCTAGAATATGTTCAGCTTGCGCTGGTTCAGTGATTAAACCAACTGCAGAAGTAGGAATTGATGCTTCAGTGCGAATCGCAGTTGCAAAAGGAACCTGAAATCCGGGTGTTGCTTTAATTGGTGCATTATGAAGATTTCCACCGGTTGATACATCAATAAGATCGACACCAAGAGTTTTTAACTGCGCACTTAACTCAATTGAATCAACTAAGTTCCAACCATCGTCGACCCAGTCTGTGGCAGAAATTCGGACAAATAATGGCGTGCCATCTGGAATTGCATGACGTACCGCCTCTGCAACTTCCAAAAGAAATTTGGTACGGCCAGCAAAATCTCCGCCGTACTCATCCGTGCGGTGATTACCCAAGGGAGAGTAGAAGGAATGAAGTAGATATCCATGTGCTGCATGAATTTCGATAACATCAAAACCAACAGCAACGGCACGTTTTGCGGCAGCAGCAAAATCTAAGGTTAATTGTTCAATTTCCGAGACTGTAAGTTCGTGCGGTTCCATGTATCCGTGAAATGCAATTGGTGATGCACCAACACTTTGCCAGCCACCCTCATCGAGAGTTGCCATAAGGTGGTCACTGCCAGGTTTTGTTGTCGAAGCTTTGCGTCCTGCATGAGCTAACTGAATACCCATCTTCACATTATGCTCGTGTGCAAAATCAATAATAGATTTGAAGGCCTGGGCATGAGCATCATCTTCAATGGAAGGACAGGCAACTGAGATTCGGCCCTCAGGAACTACCCCTGTGGCTTCGACCATGATCAAACCCGGTCCACCAGTTGCAAACGAACCCAAATGCACTTGATGCCACTGGCCCACAAAGCCGTCTACGGCTGAGTATTGGCACATAGGAGAAACCCATGCCCGATTTGAAAAAGTAACGGATCGTAGGGTTAATGGCTCAAATAATTTGCTCATGAAAGTATTGTATTCCTTGCCCGTAATGATAAAAACCTTTGACTCTGACATACTTCAATTAAGCGTTGGGATAAGAATTGCTTACTAAATTACTTAAAGAGTACTTGCATCCATATCGCTATACCGTCACAGCAATTTCATTTCTGCTTTTGGTGCAATCAATTGCCAACTTGTATCTTCCAAATTTAAATGCTGAATTAATTAATAATGGTGTAGCTAAAGGTGATGTTTCATATATTTGGCGAATCGGCTTCATCATGTTGGCATCTTCTGCCCTAGTAATGGGATCATCGATTTTGTTGGGTTACTTGAGTGCTCGGATCTCTATGGCTTTTGGCGCTGATTTACGCGGTTCTGTTTTTGCCGCTGTAGAAAGATTTTCGACCCGCGAACTCAATAACTTTGGCGCACCATCATTAATAACTAGAAATACAAATGATGTTCAGCAAGTCCAGATGGTGCTCTTTATGGGCTTAACAATGATGCTCAGTGCACCAATCACAGGTATTGGCGCATCAATTATGGCAGTAAAAACAAATGCAAAACTCTCATTGTTGCTATTAGTCGTGACCCCTTTGATGTCACTTCTTATCTGGGCCTTGCTGCGCCGAGTTGTTCCTCTATTTAGAACCATGCAGATTAAAATCGATCGTATTAACTTAGTTTTACGGGAACAAATCTCCGGGGTACGAGTCATAAGAGCATTTGTAAAAACTGATTTTGAAGAAAAGCGTTTTGCAGATGCCAGCCAAGATTTAATGGATACAAGCTTGAGTGTTACTCGAACTTTTGCTGTGATGTTTCCATCTCTTATGCTTATTTTGAACCTCACCAGCGTTGCCGTTATTTGGTTTGGTGGAAAGCTTGTCAATACAGGCGATATGCCAATTGGAAATCTAACGGCGTTTCTTGCCTACATTATGCAGATTCTTTCCAGCGTAATGATGGCAGTGATGATGTCACTGATGATTCCTCGGGCAGCAGCAAGCGCCGAACGTATACAAGAGGTCTTACTTACTCCTTCATCGGTGATTGAAACTCTTAATCCGATTCAACCAAAAGAAAAACGTGGTGTGGTTGAGTTCAAAGATGTTGAATTTAGATACCCAGGTGCTGAACATCCAGTTCTTTCAGGTGTTTCATTTACCGCCAAACCAGGTCAGTTCACTGCAATCGTTGGAAGTACCGGCAGTGGTAAAACTACGTTAGCCAATTTAATTCCAAGATTTATAGATCCAACTTTGGGAGAGATTCTCATTGATGGCGTCAGCGTACGAGATCAAGAGTTAGAAGAAGTCTGGAAAAACATCGGGTTAGTGCCACAGCGTGCCTTTCTCTTTGGAGGAACAATTGCCTCCAATCTTGCGTACGGAGACAGGGATGCTAGCGAAGAAGATATGTGGAGAGCCCTAGAAATTGCACAAGCGAAGAGTTTTGTTGAAGAGAAAGAGGAGCAGTTGATGGCCCCGGTGGCCCAAGGTGGTACAAACTTTTCAGGTGGTCAGCGCCAGCGCTTGGCAATTGCTCGAGCGGTAATCAAAAATCCGAAAATATATATTCTTGATGATAGTTTTTCAGCTCTTGATTTCACAACGGACTTAAATCTTAGAAATGCTCTTGAACGTAACGCAAAAGAATCGACCATGATTGTCGTCGCTCAACGGGTGAGCACAATTTTGAACGCAGATCAAATAATCGTTTTGGACCAGGGTCTTGTAGTTGGAATCGGTACGCATCAAGATTTAATGCGCGAGTGCGAGACATATAAAGAGATTGTGCTTTCTCAGTTAAGTCCGGAGGAAGCTGCATGAGTACTACACGTCCAGTTGGCGGTGGAGCTCCACGTGGTGGGCCAATGGCTGGAATGTTTGGTGCACCTCCCGCTAAAACTAAGGATTTTAAAGGCTCGCTTAAGCGGTTACTCAAAGAGTTAGGTCCAGAGCGAAAAGTTCTCTCGCTTGTGCTTTCCCTTATTACGGTAAGCGTTGTGATGGGGTCATTTGGCCCAAAGATTCTCGGTCGTGCAACTAACTATATTTTTTATGGATTCCTGGGTCATCAACTTCCAAAAGGTGTATCTAAGGCCCAAGCCGTTGCAGGTTTACGTGCAAAAGGACAAGATCGCTTAGCCGATATGCTGGATAAAAGTTCAGTAGTTCCAGGCATTGGAGTTGATTTTAACGCCGTCGCAAAGGTTTTACTTTTAGCTATCGCTCTTTATGTTGTCGCCTCGTTCTTAATGTGGATTCAGGCATATCTGATGGCCGGAGTAACTCAACGTTCAGTTTTTAGATTGCGACGCTTGGCTGAAGAAAAAATTGGACGCCTCCCACTTAGTTATTTTGATACGCAATCTCGTGGTGATCTATTGAGCCGAGTAACTAACGACATCGACAACATCTCTAACTCACTGCAGCAAGGTTTGTCGCAGATTCTTAACTCACTTTTAACGATCATCTCTGTCTTGGTCATGATGATATGGATTAGCTGGGAACTCGCTTTAATCTCTTTGATCGCGATCCCAGTAAGCATCTTCTTTTCAGTACGAATTGCTAAACGTTCCCAGCGCGAGTTCGTTGCCCAATGGGATTGGACTGGAAAACTCAATGGCCACGTTGAAGAGATGCATACAGGTCACTCATTGGTAAAGGTCTTTGGCCGTAGAGAAAGTGCAATCGCTGATTTTTCATCGTTAAACACGCAGCTCCGAGATTCAAGCTTTAAAGCCCAGTTTATTTCAAGCATTATCCAACCAACAACACAGTTGGTTTCAAATCTTATATATGTTGGAATCGCTGTACTTGGTGGATATCGCGTTGCAACAGGATCTATGACCCTTGGAGATGTACAGGCATTTATTTCATACTCTCGCTCTTTTGGAATGCCTCTGGCCCAGATAGCAGGGTTAATGAATAGCGTTCAGTCCGGAGTTGCATCAGCAGAGCGATTATTTGAACTTCTCGATGCCATAGAACAGGTGCCCGAAACAACTGAGCCCGTTGAAATCGGACGTGCCGTTGGGCAGGTTTGTTTTGAGAATGTTGATTTTAGCTATAGCAAAGAGCAACCACTTATTGAAAATTTGAATCTAAGAGTTACCCCCGGCCAAACCGTTGCCATAGTTGGCCCAACTGGAGCTGGCAAAACAACGTTGGTAAACCTCATAATGCGTTTTTACGAAGTTGATTCTGGGCGAATTACATTAGATGGCCAAGATATTCGATCATTTACTCGTGATGACTTACGTAAACAATTTGGAATGGTTCTGCAAGAGACTTGGCTTTTTGCTGGATCGATGCGAGAGAACATTGCATTTGGTAGCCAGGATCCTAGCGATGAGAAGGTAAAGGAAGCAGCAACGGCAGCAAATATCGACCACTTCATGCGCTCTCTTGCCGATGGGTATGACTCGTTAGTTTCTGATGACAATTCAACTGTTTCTAATGGAGAGCGCCAGTTAATAACAATCGCACGTGCATTTATGGCAGACCCTGCGATCTTGATTTTAGATGAAGCTACCTCTTCAGTAGATACTCGAACAGAAGTAATGGTTCAACATGCAATGGCCAAATTACGCCAAGGTCGTACAAGTTTTGTTATCGCCCATCGATTATCAACTATCCGTGACGCAGACACGATTCTCGTTATGGATAAGGGAAAGATAATTGAACAGGGAAAACATGAAGAGTTAATGGCTAATAAAGGCTTTTACTTTGATTTATACGCCAGTCAGTTTGCAAAGGCTATAGAAGAATAGGGTTGTTCCTATAGTTCAGATAGGCTTTTGCGGTGCCTTCAACAGTAATGACTAATCGTGAAGCGATTCGCAAAGGCCTACCCATCTTTATTACCGCAATAAATATGCGCGCAGGCCTGACAATTATGAGTCCGCTCTATCCGATTCTTAAAGAGCAGTACCACTTGAGCTCTTTCCACCTATCTTTTCTCACATCGCTTTCGGTGCTCTGTTTTGCAGGCAGCGCGTTTTTGATGCCCTTGGTTGGAAAAATCGGCGGGACAAACAAAGTGATTGCCTGGACTCTAACCGTATTAACGGTCGCGATTTTCTTACGTGCGGTCGGAAATGTCCCCATGCTTTTTATTTCATCAATCACGGTTGGCATTGCAATTGCTGTACTTAACTTTTCTCTGCCAGTTTGGGTAAAGGAGAATGCTCCAAATCACTCAGGATTATTAACTGGTATTTACATAACAGTAATGGGAAGTTTTGCCGCGCTCTCGGTAGCAGTGGCAGTTCCCTTGGCTGAGGCAACCTCATGGGGCTGGCGACTTTCGATGGTGCCATGGCTTGTCATAGGAATCTTCTCATCTACGTGGTGGTTAATTCGGATTTCACGATCACATGAAAAAGGACTCATGCAAGCGAGCTCGAAATTTCACAGGGCGCTTTTTAAAAAGCCTGCAGCTTGGAGCATCGCCGTCTTCTTTGGAGTTCAATCGATGCTCTTCTATGGCACGGCTACCTGGTTACCAACAATCTTGGTTTCTAAGGGATATACATTGAGTCACGCCGGTTTAGTTGTATCAATTACTGGTTTTCTAGGTTCAGCCGTTGGTATCGCCGCTCCACATTTTGCTACGAAATTAAAGAATATGCGGCCATTCCTATTTCTTTTGGGTCTAATGATTTCTGCAAGTTTCGCCGCAGTAATTTTAGATAGCGGCTGGCGCTTAGTAATTTGGCTATTGATTTCAAATATTGGTCTTTCAATAACATTTCCACTATCACTTTTGCTTACAGTGACTCGAAGCGTTGATGCTGAGGAGACGCGATCTCTCTCAATCATGGCTCAATCCATCGGCTACTTAATGGCCGCGTTTGCGCCTGGAATTGTCGGTGCGATTTTCGATGCCACTCTCAGTTGGCGCTCAGCATTGATGGTTCCTGTTGCCCTTGGAATATTGCTTGGCCTCGTTGGATTTTTCGCAGGTAAACCAGAAAAAATAACGATTTAAGCGATTTAAAAAGCAGTGCCGGTTACTATTAGGCACTATTAATCGGATGCAAAGGTGAACTCATTGTTTGAATCAATCTTCTTGGGAATTCTGCAAGGCCTTACTGAGTTCTTACCTATTTCATCTAGTGCCCACCTTCGTATTGCAGGCGAATTTTTTAGCAAAGCTCAAGATCCAGGTGCTCGCTTTACTGCAATCACCCAAATAGGAACCGAACTTGCCGTTCTTATCTTCTTTCGAAATGACATCAAGAAGATTGTCTTCGCTTGGTTCAAGCAAGTAGTAATGCGTAAAGAGTCAACCGTTGATGAAAAGCCATTGGCTCGCATGGGTTGGCTTATTATCATTGGCAGTATTCCTGTAGTTGTTCTCGGTGTTCTTGGTAAGGAGATTATTACCAAGGATTTCCGCTCACTGTGGTTAATTGCTTCAGTCATGATTATCTTCGGCCTGATTTTGGGATGGGCAGATCACTATGGCAAGAAGGTTAGAAATTTAGATCAATTAAATGCTAAGCATGGAATTCTTTACGGCCTTGCGCAATCACTTGCCTTGGTCCCAGGAGTTTCTCGCTCGGGAGCAACGATTGCAATGGGTCGTTATCTTGGATACACCCGCGAGGCAGCATTGAGATACTCCTTTTTGCTAGCGCTGCCTGCAGTATTTGGAAGCGGACTATACGAACTCAAAGATGCTTTTGGCCCAAGTGCCGCTTCAAATGTATTCACATTGCCTGAAACTTTTGTGGCAACGGCGATTGCTTTCGTAGTCGGATATGCCGTGATCGCATGGTTACTCAAATATGTAACTACTAAGAGTTTTATGCCATTTATTATCTATCGAATTCTTCTTGGCACAACTGTGTTAGTTCTATTGTCAGCAGGCGTTATTAATCCATGAGCAAGGCACAAATAACAGCGCATCTAAAAAAGTTCGACAAAGCACAAAGAGGCATATTGAGCCAGCTGCGGAGAGAAATTTTGGAAGAGTTACCGAGCGCAGTAGAAGTCATCAAGTACGGAATTCCTACATTTGAAATAAGTGGAGTTCCTGTCATTGGCTTCGATGGATACAAGGGTCATAACTCCATTTTCCCTTACGGAGGTGGTATTAATTCCTTATTGGAAAAAGAACTGTCAAAATATATACAGACTAAAGGCTCCATTCATTTTTCATTAGACAAGCCTTTTCCAAAGCCACTTCTCAAGAAGATTATTAAAGTCAAGATTGCTCAGATAAACGCCTCTTACCCAAATAAAGTGGGGGAGTACTTAGAGTTCTACCCAAATGGAACGCTTAAATCAAAAGGAAAATTCAAGCAAGGCAAGTTGAATGGATATTGGGAGTGGTTTCGCAAAGATGGAACCAAACTTCGCTCTGGTTCATTTAATGTTGGTGTTCAATCTGGTTTATGGACTACATACGATCAAAGCGGAAAGCCTTATAAGAAAACAAACTTTCCAACTTAGATTTAGTGAAGAATATTTACCGCACGGGCAATTACAAGGCCAACCATAAGTAAAGATGTCAGTGACTGAATCATCATAAGAAGTTTTGCCCAACGCCCTAATGGCATTGCATCAGTTGGGCTGAAGGCACTTGCATTAGTCACTGATATGTATAAGTAATCAAAGAAAGTTGGATGCCAGCCAGGCGCGGCGTACTTTTCATCAGACATCTGAGGAAACAAAAAGTCCGGAACTTCTTTTAAATCTTGCGCCCTAGCCCCCGGGCCGCCGCGATCAAGATCCCAGTACCACAGAGAGAAAATAACTATGTTGGTTAACCAAATTGATCCACCTGACCAAAGGAGTCGACCGGCATTTGTAATGGAAGCGTTAATTAATTGATCTATAAGTTTTACTGCTGATCCAGTGTTGGATAGCGTCATAATTGTTGTCAAAATCATTCCAGCTGCACGGCTGGGAAAATGGTGCCTTGAAATCCTGGTTGATCCTAAGAGGATAACCGTTGCCAAAAGCAATGCTTCGACGAAGCAGACCATCTTTTGAAAAGGTAGGGAAAGCTCTGACGGCAATAAATACTGCAAGAAGATAACAATCAGGACAACCATTGCCACCGGGAAACGATGCTCCCCTTTGTGCTGTCTGCGCCAATGGGGCAAAGGAAGTTCAGAGGCTTCAAAACTCATGGTTCAAGTATCGCCCACATATGGCTAGAAGTAGAATTGCCCAATGATTATTGACGTGTGGTCTGATGTCGTTTGCCCCTGGTGCTTTATTGGCAAGAAAAGGCTTGAGAAGGCTCTAGAAAACTTCGAACATAGAGATCAGATTACGATTCGCCACCGCGCGTTTGAGTTGCAACCTGATGCGGCCGAAACGGTTCCAACCAAGGAGCTTCTCGCCAGTAAGTACCGAGTTTCTGAGGCTGAAGTGATTGCAATGCAGGCAAATGTTTGTGCCGTAGCTGATGGTGAAGGTCTTTGCTACAACTTGGATGAAACTTTGTCTGGCAATACTTTTGACGCTCATCGCCTATTGCTTTGGGCGGAGACAATTGGAAAGCAAGACCAGTTATTGACGGCGATGTATTCAGGATATTTCGAAAAGTCAAAGCCGGTTTTTTCTCACTCTGACCTTTGTGCAATTGCAGAGAGCATCGGTATTAATCCCGTTGAAGCTATGAATATTTTAGAATCAGGCCAATTTTCCGATGAAGTAATCGAAGATCGCGATTTAGCTGCGCAACTTGGTGCCAGCGGAGTTCCATTTTTCGTCGTGGATATGAAGTTCGGAATTTCAGGGGCGCAACCATTAGAACATTTTGTCGAAACAATTAATTTAGCTTGGGAAGAAAGGGATTAACTTCCTGGACTTACTGTCGACATATTGAAATCTTTAATGACTAACGGCGGAACTGCCATATTTGTAATATCACCGGCCCATTCGCGTGGTTGCGTCCATTGTGTTGTACCTGCGTGAGCGATACGACCAAGAGCCGATACTGGTGAGTCATTCCAGCGGAAGTTATTAGTGGCACCAACAACTTCACCATCTTTAACGTGATAGACCCCGTCTCGAGTTAATCCGGTAAGTAGTAGTGAGTTTGGGTCAACCATTCGGATGTACCAGAACGTTGTAAGCAAAAGGCCGTTATCGACTTTCTTAATGAGATCTTCCAATGACCCACTTGCACCATCGACACTCATCACTAAGTTTTCACCCATCGGTGTGAAATCTAAGTTCGTTAATTTGGCAGAAGCGCGAGTTTGAATAAGTGATTGCAAGACACCATCTTTGAGCCAGTCAACACGTTTAATGGGTTGCCCGTTATCAAAGACTGAAGAGAATGGTGAACTAACAGCGGCCGAGACAAAATTTGATGCAGGAAGAGCCGTGTATTGCGGGTCAGAAAAGAACTGCAACGAAAGATTTGAGAGCTTTTCACCTATACGGGTTCCACCACCCTTTTTGGAAAACACGGATTGACCTTCATGTGCATCTCGGGCAGTTGAAACCCACATCATGTACGTAAATAGATCAGCAACTGAGCCTGAAGGAAGAATGGTGTCATAGCGTCCGGCGGCAAGATCTACCGTAGTTGCTTGCCATGTTAAGCGCTGACGAATTTGAGCATCGATATCTGCCACAGAGACATCTTTAAAATCACGGGTTTCAACCCCGGCCCACGTGGAGCGAGAGCGACCATGGGATTTTCCTGTCATCTCTACACGGCCGACGGGTGAATCTTTACGCAAACGCAAGCCACCTTTTGAACCTACCCACGTTGATTCACTTGTGTGTTCGCTATATCCAAAGAGTTCAATTGAATCAGCAACTGAACGGGAAAACATATCGCCAAGAGCTGGCGCAAAGGTTGAAAACACATCTGGTCCAGTTGGCACATGAGGTGCGTTCCAATCACCAATAGCGAGATTAGTTGCAAGAGGTGCGTAATCATCGGCAGGCCCGGCAGCCTTTGCAGCAGCTACCGCTTCTTCTAGAAGTTTTTCAATATCAGTTAATGCCACATCGGTACGGCTTACTCCACCAGCTGCCATGCCGCCTTCAACTGCAACAAAAGCGATAACAGTGACGCTTCTTTGAGTAATAACACCGTTAGTTGTCAGGGTGCTTGCTGCCCAACGCAGATTAGCTTGAGTCTTATCTTGTACAACAACTATGCAGTCATCACAGGTTGCAGCAGAAGTAATTTTTTCAATTAGATCTTGAGCAGAAATCATTTTCCAGCCTCCGCAACTGTATTGAGAATATTTACCTTGTCGAAGATGGCCGCGGGACAACCATGACTTACCGCGGCAATCTGACCCGGTTGTGCCTTACCGCAGTTAAAAGCACCACCCAATACGTAAGTAGAAGGACCACCAACGGTTTTCATCGATCCCCAGAAATCAGTAGTTGTTGCTTGATAGGCAACGTCTTTTAGCTGGCCCACAATCTTGCCATTTTTGACTCGATGAAACTGCTGACCTGTAAATTGAAAGTTGTAGCGCTGCATATCAATGGACCAAGATTTATCGCCTTTGATAATAATTCCATCATCCATTGATTCAACCATTTCGTCATAGGTAGGACCCGTTGGATTTGGCTGCAATGACACATTAGGCATTCTTTGAATAGGAACATGTGACGGTGAATCAGCAAAGGCACAGCCATTACTTCGATCACGATTAACCCGAGCCGCGATTCGCCTATCTAACTGGTAACCAACTAGTAGGCCATCTTTGATGATGTCCCAACGTTGTGCCGCAACTCCTTCATCATCAAAACCGACGGTGCTCAAACCATGTGAAGTATTGCGGTCACCTGTCACGTTCATTAACGCCGATCCATATTTGAGTGTGTTCAATTTATCTGGAGTCGCAAAAGAGGTACCGGCGTAGTTAGCCTCATAACCTATTGCGCGGTCTAGCTCGGTTGCATGGCCGATTGATTCGTGAATCGTTAGCCATAAGTTAGATGGATGAACTAAAAGGTCGTAACGTCCAGGTTCAACTGAAGGTGCGGCAACTTTTTGCGCTAACAAAGTTGGAAGTTCGGCGATCTCGCCATCCCAATCCCAATGCTTGTCACCCATCCACTCCCAACCAAATCCTGCGGGAGCAGCAAGTGTGCGCATGGATTCAAAGCCATGGTCGCCGATTGAAATAGCTTCAATCTGAGTTTGTAGTCGAACGCGCTGCTGAGTGGTGCTGGTTCCATATGAATCGGCATAGTGCTTTTGTTCTTTAACAAACATCGTGTGAGCCGAAGTGTGATTAACCGATTGGCTCTTGAGTAAGCGATTACTGAGATCGGCTAAGCGATCTTTCTTCTCTGAATCAGAGACAGAGAATGGGTCGATTTCATAATCAGATACCCATTGTTGATTTGCATAAATCGGTTCGGTAACAAGTGAGACTAACTCTGTAGATAATGGCTTTGAGGTCTTAGCCATAGCAACAGCTGTAAGTGCAAGTTTTTTCGCAACGTCAACCGAGATTTCGGGGGCTGATGCAAAACCCCAAGCACCATCAACTATTACTCGAACACCTAAACCCGCATTTGTTTCATCACTCTGAGTTTCAGGTCGTGCATCACGCAATGACAACAACCCATTTCGTGTGCGTTCGATACGAACATCAACATGCGATGCGCCCGCTTCTGTGGCTGTACTTATCGCTGCATCACTAACAGAAGTTAATGGAAGTGCTAAAAAATCTGCATCTATGGCTTTGTTCATTCGCAAACCCTATGTCAAATTAGGACACGGGGCTACCTCTCTCGGATGTAAATCACAGAAAATATGTGACCCAGAGAATAAAGGTGGCACTCAAAGTGACCCAGTAGATATTCGGGCAAGGGGTAACCCTCAGCGAAAAGCCCTCTTAAAAATTATGCGATGAAAGGATTTGCATGTAACGAACTAGTAAAACTTCAGGGAGAGATGAGAGAAAAATGAAACTACGTACATCTAAAACTATGCGGATTCTCGTTGTATTCGCAGCTTTATCTTTAATCGCAGGAAATGCAACTGCTGCTAATGCAGCTGCAAAGAAAACAATTACTTGTTATAAAGGAAGCGTTGTTAAGAAAGTAACTGCAACGGCACCAAAGTGCCCAACTGGTTACACAACAACTAAGCCAGTTGTTAAATCAACTGCAAAGCCAACTGCAACAACAGCTACTAAAGCTGGATCAGTTGCCTTTCAAGGTACATATAAAGGAAAGATTTCAATCCTGTTTGGTGATGGCAATTTAATTCAAGTCACCAAAGTTGACGGAACCGGGACAGGCAACGTCAGTGGATTAACAGATATGTCAGGAACCGCATCTGCCGTACCAGCAAACCTTTGCGATAACTTTGATGGTAAAGGTGTCATAAGCGGCGGCGGAAACACTTTGAATCTTACTTTTGATTCAAACACTCAGGGTTGCGCGGATTCTGATACAGCACCTGCATCAATCACGATGAAGGGCAGCGCAAAAATTACAGGTGGAACTGGCAAGTACGCCGGAGCATCTGGAACTTTGACTGTAAAGGGAGCCTTCAATATCAACAGCAAGGGAATTGTTAACACAACTGAGTCCACTAGTTTCTCAATGGAACTCTCAGGAAACATCATCACTAAGTAGTTTTACCTACGTACAACAACAAGGAGAAATAAATGAAGAAAGTAATCGCAGGAATTGCAATCGGAGCTATGGCTCTGGTTGGCGGAGTAGTTGGTGCAGGAGCTGCAGTTGCAGCCCCAGCAGCATCAACACTTGTACTATCTGGTGGAAGCGGAGTCTTCCAACTTGATCCAATCGTTATCAACGCAACTGCTAACAATGCAGGAACCGTTGCATTTAAGCTCGGCGGTAAAGTAATTGTCGGCTGCGAAGCAGTAGCAACAACAACTGTTGCACCATTTATCGCAAAATGCTCATGGGTACCATCAGCTTCAGGCGCAGCAGCACTTTCTGGCTCATTAACACCAGCTGATGCTGCAGCATTTGCACCAGTTGATTCACCAGTGCTTAACGTAAAAGTTGGCTTGCCTACACAGGGCGTAGTTTCACCTATTCACATCTATGTAGATACTGTTTTAGCAAGCGGAACTTCAGGAGCTCTTGGACCACGCTTTGGAGTTAGCTGTGCAATCACTAACGAATACATCGTCGGTCAAGGCATTGTCTTCCGCGTCTATGCAAACAACTCTGATCAGGGTGGCGCAGTAATGGATTCAAAGAACACAGCAAAGGCATACATTGAAATCGCTGGTATCAAAGATCCAATTCAGATGAGCTACGGAAACCACAGCGGAATCGCTTTCTGGACAGCTGTTCTAAAGACAGGTGCTGCACCTCTGTATAGCACTCTTGGTGTTATTAACTACAAGGTGACTATGGTTGCTAAGGATTCTTCAACAATGAAGGTACTTTCAACAAAGCTAGTTGCCCGTGTTGTAGATGGAAAGCGTGTAGTTGGTGAAGACGGCCGCACAGCATATGACCGTGTTAGCTACTACCGCACAGTTCAGGTAAACCCAGTACTTAAGGGCGCAACAGGAACTTTCACACCTAACTGGACAGTGGCTTCACTTCTAACACTCTTTGCACTTCCAAAGGCATAAAGAGCATTTCTTTACCTTCAATACCTTCTACAGATTTAAAAATGGAGAGAAAATGAATAAAGGATCGAAAGCATTAAAGGCGGTCTTCGCCGCACTGCTTGTGTTGGCAGTTGTTTCGCCAGCACAGGCAGCTGATACAGCTACAACATTAATTGCGTTGACACCTCCAGCAGATCTTGCTGGAGTGCCAGCGTTACCTTTCACGGGCACAACAGCTCCAGCATTTACTTTGCCTGAGCCAAGTGCAAACCTGGTTGTTACACCTCAGCAAGGTTATATTGGAGATGCTTTTGCAGTGTCCGGGACAGGACTTGTTGCAAACACTGAATTAACTTTGGTGTGGGGCACTAACAATGCAACATGGGTGGCAGATGTCTTGCCTAACTCTGTGAACTATATGGGCGTGAAATTCACCAAGATCAACATCGTCATGGCAAAGGTAACAACCGATGCCGCGGGTGCCTTTACTTATAAGACTAAGGTGCCATCAGATTTTGGTGGAGTTCATGATATTTATGCTGTAACTGGTGGCGCATCTATTGCCCACGGTGGATATCAAATCAGCCGTAAAGTTTCGATCTCTCCAAAAAGTGGACCGGTTGGAACTCCAATTACTGTTACTTACACGGGCCTAGGTGCAAGCCTTTATACCGCGGGTGGTTCAGTTCTTTGGGATAACAACTTCACTGGTGAAATGCAGGCTCTGTGGACACGTGGAACAGCTACAGCTGTTGTTCGTGCTTCAGGCGCCGTTGGAAACCACGTGCTTCAGGTGCAAGATGGAATTGGTATTACGTACATGAATATCATTCAATCACCTGTTCCATTTGCTAACGGTGGCTCTGCTTTCTTCAAGATCACAAAGGATGCTGGTGCTCCAGCTGCCTACATTGTGTATCCAAAGAAGGTCACACCAACAGTTTCTCTTCGCACAACACTTACAAATCTAGGTCTTGATCCTGCATCAAACGCCGTAGCAACACTTTCTAAGGCTGAGGGCGTTGTTGGCTCAAAGACCACAGTTAACGTTAAAGGAATGGTTACAACTGGAGTTCACACATTGGTGTGGTCAACAGTTGTAGGCAGCCGTGTTAACTGCCCAACAAGTACATGCTGGATTTATAACGGAATTCCTTTGGGAACTGTGGATGTAACTTCTGCAGATTTCTCGAAGGAAGTTGAAATTCCAGATAACCTAGGCGGATTCCACGTTATCCAGATTAAAAAGGGTGACGTTGTTGAAGCTCAAGTTCCATTCTATGTACAAGAAAGTATTTTCAACTACACAGATAAAAATGGAAAGGTTCTAAGTGCTGGTATTGCTAAAGCAGATCCAAATCCGATTCCTGAAGCACGCAATGGCTCTGGTGTTCCAACTAATAAGTTTAAAGTTGGCGAAGAGTTCACAATTGCTATGAAGGGTATCGGTTGGACTCAGCTTGATAACACTTTGGCAGTCACTTATGACAATAGCTATATCGGCTATGGATGCGGATTTAACTCCAATGGTTATATGGTGATTCACTTGAAGGCAACAGGTGCTCCAGGTACACACATCATCGACCTGCATCCATTGATGTATACAAACCAGCCGTCATTTGCTGGTACTCCTTATGGAATGTTGCCAATCTTGACCGCCGACCGCGATTTCGCTGGTCTCGCACTTGGATATCAACTTCCATCAGTGCACTTCGCAATAACAGTTACGAAGTAGTTCGTACGTAGGCTAAAGCCTCGCTTCTGGTTCTTCCAGGGGCGAGGCTTTAGTGTTTAAAAAAGAAGCAAAACCCTGTGGCAGCCACCAGTTCCAACGGCCCAATAAGACCATAGAACTTGGCAAGAGAAGTCCACGAATAATCGTGGCATCGATAATGATTCCAACAGCTAGACCTACGCCCAGCTCTTGAAGTCCAGCAAAGTGGCCAAATACAAAACCGCTTAATGCGCCAACCAAAATAATCGCTGCACCGGTTACTACACCGCTGGTGTTAGCGATACCTTGAATAATTGCCTGGTTGTTGGATAAGCCAGCATCTTTAGCTTCGCGCATTCGTGAAACAAGGAATATCTCGTAATCCATCGATAAACCAAAGAGAACTGCAAACATGAAGATCAAAACCCATGCTTCAATTTGATCCAATTTATATGTTCCAAGTAGTTCGGAGGCGATGCCGAATTTAAAGACGGCCACTAGCACAGCAAAGGCGATAGATATTGAAATCAGATCCATAGCAATCGCTTTTATTGGTAAAAGAATCGATCGAAATGTTCGTGCAAGAAGTAAAAAAGCCACTAACAGTACGAGTGCAATGATCCAAGGTAAGGCACCAAGAATTGCATCTATTAAATCAACGCCTTGCGCGGGGGAGCCTCCAAGATAAAGCATTGCACCCTCGGGAAAACCTTTAGCAACAGCGATTTCTGCTCGGATTTGCTTAACTAAACTCCGAGTTTTGGCTTCACCAATTGCGTCTTTACCGACGACATACATGCGCATGTACCGACCCGTTGGATCAACGTAAGGTATTTGTTTACCCGATGCCACCATAAATACTTGAGGCATGGTTGAAATTTTCGTTGCAAGTGCAAAACGGGCATTGTCTGCTTGAGTTGATAGCGCCGAGTTAGGGGCACCAAAATCAATCACTATTTCATTCGGGGTTATTAATCCCGGCCCAACCTTGGCGGTAATCTCATTAATCACTCTGCCAGACTCCAAATTTGTAGGAATGGCTGTGAGCGAACTTGGGGTGATCTCTAACTTAAAGACAAGGGAAGCCGCTAAAAGCAGCAAAATTAAGGAAGAAGAAAAGACATATTTCGCGCGGGGAATTACCCAACGTGTGAGGCCCGCCCATATTCCAATAAGTGGATCTTGCTTACCCATGATTCCCTGGTATCCATCGCTGAAAACTCTGTTACCAATGAGTGAGAGCAGAGCAGGTTGCAAAGTAAGGGCTGCAAGGACGCTTACAAGTGGGACAACTACTCCAGCCAAACCCAGAGATCGAACAAATGGGACTGGAACCAGCAGGAGTGTAGAGAGTGCAATTGAAACTGTTAATCCTGAAAGCACCACGGTGCGGCCAGATGTCTGCATGGTTCTTTCAAGTGCTGCAGCTTCATTTCCACTAACTGTTAACTCTCTTCGAAATCGATGAAGCATTAAGAGAGAATAATCAATGGCTAAACCTAAACCAATGAGTTCAACGATATTAGGAATATATAGAACCATTAAGAATTTTTGAGCTAACAGACAAATTATTCCCAATGCAAGTGATACAGAAGCAGTTGCGAATATGAGTGGCATGAAAATTGCCCACGTAGAACCAAGTAGTAATAAAAGCAGGAGCAAAGCAATAACTATTGCAACAACTTGTCCACGACGCAGATCTCGTTCAAGAACCGGAGTCACATCTTTTTCAATCGCTGGGGGACCAGTTACGAAGGCTCCTGATAATCCCTGTTTAGCCAGTTCGGTTCGAAGAATATTTGTGTAAGGGGCCGCGTTGGCAAGAGAAAAAGAGGTGGTGATATTTGTATAGAGCGTTCCAATTAAGGCCTTTTGTGCCCCAATGCGCGCAGTGGGAATTACTTCAGCGGCGTTGGAAATGCTTTGTTTGATTCTAAGCATCTGGGTATCGGTTGCATTTGAATACTTATAAACCACGGTAAAAGTACCTTCGGTATTTTCATCAAAGTGGTGGGAAAGGAGCGCGTTAGCTTTTTCGGATTGACTTCCAGGCACTTCTAGGGAAGTAGTGAGATATTGATTGAGGTTTGAGGCGGCCAGCAAGCCAACAACAATCACAATCAACCAGGACACTAAAATTGGAAGGCGGTGCTTAATGACGCGGCGTGTCCAGCTCACTAGCATTTTCGTATTCTATTGATTTGCGGTCCTACCTCACTGGCTTTAGGATTTACACGTTTAAGGGGAGTACCTCGCTACAGCTACCTCGTCAATACGGTGTAAAAACCCGGGGCGCTGGCCGTTCATTCGGTTAGGGAGACCTTGACCATGTTCTATTCATGGCTATCAAGGGAGATATATATGCAGGTTTCAACGATTATCTGGACCGTAACAATTGCATTAATTGTTGGTCTCATTTTAATTGATCTTTTTACTTCAAGTCGTACGGCTCACGACGTCTCATTTAAAGAAGCAACTGCATGGACAGTCTTTTACGTGGGTGTCTCAATCGCTTTTGGCTTGTGGGTCTGGTCCTACTTTGGTTCAACTTTTGGAACTGAATTCTTCGCAGCCTACTTAGTCGAATATTCGCTCTCCATAGATAACCTCTTTATCTTTGTAATTATTTTGGCCCAATTCGCAGTACCCAGTATTTTCCATCAAAGGATTCTGCTAATTGGAGTCATGTTGGCGTTGGTCTTTAGAGCAGTATTCATTGCAATTGGCGCTGCCGCTATTGCAACATTTTCATTTACTTTTGCAATCTTTGGCGCAATCCTCATTTGGACCGGTTTCGGGTTGTTCAAACACTGGGATGAAGATCCAGAACCAAACGATAACCTGATGGTGCGCACTCTTCGAGCTCGCCTTTCAATGGTAAATGAATTTCATGGATCCAAGTTATTCGTAAAGCTAAATGGTAAGAAATTTGCCACACCAATGTTTTTGGTAATTATTTCAATAGCCTCAACAGACCTTCTCTTTGCATTGGATTCGATCCCCGCAACTTTTGGAGTAACTTCACAAACATTCTTAGTTTTTACAGCTAATGCCTTTGCCCTCTTGGGTCTGCGCGCACTCTATTTCTTGCTCAAAGGATTGCTAGACAAGTTGATATACCTGTCATTAGGTCTCTCATTTATTTTGATGTTTATCGGAGCAAAATTGATCCTTACCTATGCCCATGAGATCTTTCATAATGTTCCAAAGATTCCAACACCTATTAGCCTTGCTGTAATTGGAAGTATCTTGCTCGTCTCAACAGTTGCGAGTCTCATTAAGAGCAAGACACATCCAGAGATGAAGGCCCATGCTGGTCGCGTCACCGCGCAAAAAGATGAGAGTGATTGATGAAGAAATCATGGCTTCTGATTCCTAAAAGAATCAGACAGATCCTCGCTTTTACTATTGGAATTACCTTAGTGATCGCTGGTTTAGCGCTCATAATTCTTCCTGGGCCATTTACGATGCCCTTAGTAATCGCAGGCCTGTTTGTATTAGCCCTTGAATTTGCCTGGGCTGAAGCTTTGCTCATTAAAGCCAAGCACCATGCCGGGAAGATTGTGCCAAAGAAATATAAGAAGAGTTAATTCAGGCATAATCTGCCAATGCCACAAACTATTACCTGCGTCGAACTTTTTGCCGATAATTGGGAAAGAGTTCGCGATATCCGACTTCAATCACTTCTTGAAAGTCCGCATGCATTTGGTGGTACATATGAAAATGAAAAGCTTTTTGATCAACTGCAGTGGCGAAATGAATTTGGCAAACTTTCGTTCATAGTTGCATCTATCGATGGTGTGGACTCTGGATTAATGAGCGTAGAAATCCTTGAAGGAGATTTTGGATCAACGTGCTGGATAGGCGGATGTTGGACCGATCCTAAATTTCGTGGTGTTGGATTAATGCGCACCATGTTTAATTTTTTGGATCATCACGCTATTGAACGGGGATGGCAGGTGCAGGGATTAGGCGTTTGGACCGATAATGATTCAGCGATTGCGGCATATGAAAACTTGGGCTTTTTAGAAATGGGTGGAGCTCAACCAAGCAGTCGTCAGCCAGGAAAGTTTTATCAGCGAATGATCAGAAAGACTGCTAATTCTTAAAGCTCTGATGATTGATATGTAGCTTTTGCCAACCATTCTGGGTTGATTTCAACTCCCCAACCTGGGCCATCTGGAATCTGAATCATTCCAGCTTCAATGGCAAAGGGATTACCTAGGAACAAATCTTTTTGCAAAGGGTAGTAATCAAAGCCTTCAATAGAAAACTCTAAATATTTTCCTGGATTTGGAATCGCTCCTAGTAAATGCATAGTGCAGATTGTTACTAATGAAAGATTGGCACTGTGAGGAGTGATCGGCATTCCCGCTCTATTTGCCATCTCTACAACTTTTAATGTGCGCCAAATTCCACCCATATACATAACATCGGGCTGCAAAACATCAACGGCACGCATATCAATAATGCGTTTCCAGGTATCTAGGTTCCAGTCTTGTTCGCCACCAGTGACATCTATATTTAAAGCATCAGTGACTTCTTTAGTTTCATCGAGCTCCCAATATTTGCATGGCTCTTCAAAGTGGGAGATTCCTTCGGTTTCAAGGAGTTTTCCTACCTCGATGGCTCGCTTAGGAGTAAATCCACTATTGCCATCAACTAATTTAGAGACCCCGTCACCCAATGCGCGAGATACAACTGGTACAACTTCTTCCGTACGTCCTGGCCATTCATCAATGTCGTTTCCACATTCGGCGCCAACACGCCATTTAAATGCATCAAAACCAAACTCATCGCGTAGTTTTACTAAACGTGCCGCTTCATCTTGCGGCGTTATATCGCGGCGCATCGACGATGCATATGTGCGCAGTTTCGTGGCTCTGCCACCAAGAAGCTCTACAACTGGCTTGCCCTCAACCCGACCGCGAAGATCCCACAGCGCAGTATCTAAGCCAGCATTTGCTCGGCAGCGATAACTTCCGGGAAATTTATGTTCTCGCGCTTCGACCTCAGTAACAAGGGCTCCGATATCGGAAGCATCTTTGCCCAGCACCCAGGGTGCAACTTGGCGGTGAAAAACCTGGGCAGTTATATCCGAGTGGTAATTAGAAACCTGACCCCAACCGATGTGACCATCAGAGGTAGTTACTTTTACAAATCCAACAAACTCATTACAAAAAGTCTCTAGCTTTGTTATTGAACCAAAGATCATCCCGCAGCCTTAACAAATACCGGCATATCAAGAAGTGAAACCGAGACCGTCGAACCTGCACCGATTCCAGCAGCGTCAGAGCTTGGAAGCTGGGCAGTTACATGTGTTCCGTCATTCATGTTAATAGTTAATCGACATGATGCTCCCAGAAAACTTGCCGCAAATACTGTTGCATTTCCAGATTTACTTGCAACGACATCAATACTTTCAGGTCGAACAAGTGCAACTCCTGTTCCTGTAGTAACTGAACCAGGAAGAGTCTTAACAATGCTTCCAAGAACTTCAATCGACTCACCTGTAACTTTTCCTGAAATTGGATTAGTTAACCCAACAAATTCGGCAACAAAAGAGGTCTTTGGTCGATCATAAAGTTCGGCTGGGGCAGCAATTTGCTCTAGTTGACCATTGCGCATCACACCGACACGATCAGCAATACTTAGCGCTTCTTCTTGGTCGTGAGTTACAAATAAAGTTGTCGTGCCAAGTTCTAACTGAATACGCCGGATCTCTTCACGTAGTTGTGTGCGCACCTTGGCATCAAGGGCTGAAAGAGGCTCATCAAGTAGGAGCACCTTTGGCGAAATTGCTAAAGCTCGGGCCAAAGCAACGCGTTGCTGTTGCCCACCGGATAATTGATGAGGAAAGTGATTTGCATGTGTTGAAAGTCCGACCAGTTCTAGTAATTCTCCAGAACGAGCTTTACGCTTGTCGCCGCCGGTTTTATGCGCTTTTAATTTCAAGCCGTATTCAACATTTTCGCGTGCAGTCATATGTGGAAAGAGTGAATACGCCTGGAAAACCATTCCCATTCCACGTTTGTTAGCGCTTTGAAAAGTTACATCTTTGCCATCAACGATTAATTGTCCGCGGTCCAATTCTTGTAGACCAGCCAAGGCACGAAGTGCCGTTGTCTTGCCGCAACCAGATGGACCGAGCAAAGCCACTAGTTCACCTTGGGCGATATCAAGACTCAAACCATCTAGGGCTCTGACCTTTCCAAAATGCTTGGCAAGATCAACTAGTTGTACATATGTCGATGAGCTCAACTTATGGTCCTTATCTATTAGGCGAGGTCAACGTCGAGAACTGCACTTCGACGTTTTTTGGTAGGGATAGCGAGCAGAAGTACAAGTACGAAGAGAATCGAAGCTAGAGATACTGCAACAGCAACATTTCCGTTGGTTCGTCCAATCTGTGCAATAACAACTTGAAAAGTTTTGTAATTAAGTATGTTAGAAATTGTATACTCACCAAGAACAAGGGCAATCGCTATGAATGAACCGTTAACGATTCCTGTTTTTATCGTAGGCATAATGATTCCAAAGATCACACGGCCTGTGTCTGCACCTAGAGTTCGAGCAGCTTCAGCCAATGTATGGATATCTACTGCATCTAATGCTGCCGATAATGAGCGGTACGTGTACGGCAAAATCAACATCGAATACACACCAGCTAAAGTAATTGGGGATTCTGTCATGTGAATAGAAATCCAACGGTATAGCGGTGCAATACCGACCACAATAACGATGGCTGGAATCGCCAATGGCAATAAGCAGAGTAATTCAAATGGGCGGCGAAGTGCAGGCAGTTTTAAATGGACCCAAATAGCTGTGGGAACAATTAGAAACAAAATAAGTGCCATAACGATCGCTGCCGTGATTAATGAACGAGTGATCGCTGGCATTAAATCAGGTTGACCTGGAATTATCTTCCAGGCTCTAAAAGTTCGGCCCTTATCTTCAAATCCAAATGGCTTAGTTGAGAAGTCATACATCGCATAGAGCGGCACTAAAAGGTAAGAGCCGATGACGGCAATAATTGTCCAGCGCCAGATTCGAACTCCCAAGGATTGCTTCATCGGCGTTGCTCCCATTTGCTCACGCGGCGACGTAGAAGTGCATAGAAACTCATTGCAATTACAACGACAACTACCATATAAAAGGACAAAGCCTTAGCTTCGGCTGGATTAGCGCCACCAGTCTCACTTGTTAGCGCAGTAGCAATTTCTAATGGAGTTAAGAAATCTGACAAATTTATTAAAGTGGCAGCAGTGGCATATGCAGAGAAGGAGTTAACAAAAAGCAAGAGCGCTGCACCAGCAAATGATGGAGTCAATATTGGAATACCGATTCGGAGCCAATATTCATAGGCTTTTCCACCAAGAGCATCGGATGCTTCGCGCCACTGTGGCTTTAAGTTTTCAAGAGTTGGCAAGAAAACCAAAACCATTAGTGGGATCTGAAAAAATGTGTAAAGAACGCTGATGCCAAATTTTCCATAAAGCCATGACGCATCTGCGAGAAAAGTATTGGGCGCATATTTAACGGCGATATTTGCGATGAGTCCATTAAATCCAAAAGTTGCCAAGAATGCGAAAGTCAACATAACGCCACCGAATTGGGCGAGCACAGAGCTCAAAGCCACTGAGAATCGGTAGAAATAACCACCTTGCTTGCCATTAACTAGCGCCCAAGCAAATAGCGCTCCGAGAATTGCGCCTGCGATCGCAGTTTTAGCTGAAATTTCAAGAGAGTTTGCAAAAGCGTGGCGGGCAACTCCAGAGTTAAATACTTCTTTAAGAACTTTGACACTGAACTTACCGTCATTATCTTGGAAAGCACCAGATGCAACATTCCATGTTGGATAGAGTAAAAATAATCCGCTAACCATTAAGAATGGTAAGACTCCTAAGTAAGCAGTCTTACTGCGCCAATACCGAGAACCGGTCCTGCCAGTGGCAGAACCGGTTCCCTTATATTGAATCTGTGTCAATGAATTGACGTTTCTACTTAGTTAGTTCCTACAGCTGCAGGCCAAGCTGTCTTTAGGTAAACACGGGCAGCTGCTGTTTGTGCTGCAGTAGCAGCCTCAGCAACAACCTTGCTCTTACCGATTGAAGCCTTGCCAGCTGCTGTTGCGCGGGCTGTCTTTATTAGCCATACCCAAAGAGTTGGAGTAGCTCCACCCTGTGCCCAGATATCTGCACCGGCTTCACCAAGTGAATATTCCATCCATAGACGTGCACATGCTGGATGTGGTGCCCATGCTGAAACTGCGCTGTTGTATGTAGAACCAACTGATGCTGGTGTGAACATCTTCCAAACCTTGCCAGCAGCAGCCATTTGCTTTACAACGCCAGCTTGAATGTAGCCGTTGTCGATAACAACAGGTGTCTGACCTGAAGCGATTGTTGCCTCAGTTGGGTTTACGTTGATGAAGTTTCCTGCATCTTTTAGCTTCTTGAAGAATGCAACACCCTTTGAAACATCGTCAAATGTTCCACCAAGTGCCTTATTAATCATGTAAATACCATTCATAGCAGCAGATGAACCAAGAGGATCTCCGTTAAGAGCAATCTTGCCCTTGAACTTTGGATCTAAAAGGTCGTTGAGGCTTGTGATTGTTCCAAGCGCTCCGCTGTATCCGATTGTCATTGTTCCTGTGTAGTTAGGTGTTGCTTCACCATTTGCTGAAAGTGTTGAAGCTCCTTGTAAGTAGGACCAAGTCTTTACTTTGTAAGGAGCAAATGTTCCTGTTCCTAGGTACTTAACTGCAACAGCTAAACCGATGTCGAAAACATCTGGTGAGCGGTTAGTTCCCTTATTTGTGATTGCGGCATCGATTTCTTCCTGTGAAGAACCTTCTGGGTTAGCTTCATCAATCTTGACGCCGTATGTCTTTGCGAACGCTGTGATCATGTCGCCGTAGTTTGCCCAGTAGTGAGGCAATGCGATTACGTTGAGCTGTCCTTCTTTCTTACATGCAGCTGCTAATCCAGCAAGTCCGCCACCTTGTGAAGCAGTGGTGATCTTTGCGTAGTTAGTCGCAGCTGATGCAGAAGAAGCACCAATTGCTGGGATCGCAAGTGCAACAACAAGTGCTGCCGCTACTGATCCGCTAGTGAGTTTTGAAAACTTCACTTAGTTCCTCCTATTTGTAAGTGGTATGTGTTTTGTCATACATCCATATCCCTTGCAATACACGTGTTGACTGCAAGTGATCTGGAATTTTGTACTTACGTAAAACGCTTCTAGTCAAAGACCAGTACGTTTCGCGCGCCTTCGCCGGCCCTTAAGCGATCAAAGGCCGAATTAAGACCTTCTAAACCTATCCGCTCGGAGATGAGTTCGTCTAGAAAAAGTTCGCCATTTAGATAACTTTTTACTAACGCCGGTACATCTTTTCTCAGGTTTGCTGAGCCAAAGTAGCAACCTTTAATTGACTGTTCATTTACAAAAGGTCCGGCATCAAGAGTAATTGTCGCTCCATTTTTCAAAAGTCCAACCAAGATCAAGGTTCCGTCCACGCCAACGGTTCCCCAGGCCTGCTGGATTGTGCTTTCGCGCCCCAAAGCTTCGAATGCATAGTCCACCCCTCCGCAAATCTTCTTCACTTCGGCAACTGGATCGGCACTGGCAGCATTAATAACGTGAGTTGCTCCAACTTTCTTAGCAAGCTCCAATTTTTCTTCAGTCACATCAACTGCGATGATTGTCGTTGCACCTGCCATGCGTGCGCCTTGAATGATATTTAGGCCAACTCCGCCGCAACCAAAAACTGCAACAGTTGAGCCAGCTTCAACTTTGGCAGTATTTACAACTGCGCCATATCCAGTTAGAACTGCGCAACTAATTAACGCTGCGCGATCAAGAGGCATCTCTTTTGGAATCACAACTGCACCTGATGCAGGAACAACCACATATTCGGCAAATGATGCAACAGTTAAAAAGTGATTAAGTTTTTCGCCATTTTGACTCAGACGTGAAGTTCCATCAAATAATCCACCAACTGACATTGCATTTCCTGCGGTCGAACAATAATTTGGTCGCCCACTTGCGCAATATTCACATGTTCCACAACTAGGAACGATAGACATAATTACGTGATCTCCAACAGCAACTCCGGTCACATCCGCGCCGACTTCAACAACTACACCAGCCGCTTCGTGGCCAATGACGGCAGGAAAAGGAACTAGTTTGCGTTTTCCATCAACTGCATTTAAATCACTGGCGCATAATCCGCTTGCAGCAACTTTGACTAAGAGTTCTCCAGATTTTGGTTTATCAAGTTCTACTTCGCGAACTTCGAATTTTGAACCAACGCCATCTAGAACTGCTGCCTTCATTTTCACGCTAAAACCCCTTAGTAATATATAAATTGCCCGATGTGCGAAAGGGTAACCCTTGGGATATGCCACGGCTAGCAATTGCGCTAATCTAAATCTCATTGTTCATCTAAATGGAGGGAACGGTTCACATGGTGCAACGGATTCAATCTGTTGAGCGTGCCTTAGCAATGCTCGATATTTTGGCCAAATCGCCGCGTCCTCAAACAATTCCAGAGCTAGCTAAGACCATGGATATAAACCGAGCAACTGCTTGGAGATTAATTAATACTTTACTTGAATTTGAGTTAGTAGAAAAAGATGATGAATCAGGTCGATTTATGGTGGGAAGTGGAGCATTTAAATTAGCAGCATCCACCCATACAAACACCATGAGCCGTAAAGCACGCCCTGTGCTTGAAAGAATCTCAACGTTATTTGGCGCTAGTGCATTTCTTGAAATTGCAGCACGTGGTGAGTTAATTGTGCTCGATCAAATTCGGATGGATTTACCCGAAGATGTCGATCTTGCGGGTATGCAGGTGCCACTTAATTGCGGTTCGGTCGGAAAACTATATTTAGCTTCACTCAGTGATTTGGATTTAGAGAAATACTTATCGGGCAAATTGGAATCCCTCACCAAAGCGACAATTACAGATCCAGCTGAACTGCGTACTCAAGTGCTACAAGCACGGATTTCTGGCGTTGCATATAACTACAAAGAACATAATGAAGATTGGTGCGGTATTTCTGCATCGATACGTGCACGCGACGGTCGCTTCATTGCATATCTTAATGTCACGCTTCCAACGTCAGTAACAACTGAAGAGAAACTTATTTCATACACTCCAGAATTAATCAGTGCAGCCGCAGAAATTACTGCATTAATCGCTTAAGGCATCGCCTCATAAGCAGGCAAGGTCAAAAAATCTAAGTAGTCATCCTCAACCGAAGTCTCAATAAACATCGCCTTTGCGGCAGAGTAATCAAAAGTGGAATGAAGTTTTGCAACCTCTTGATCTGCATATTCCCTCACTAATTCGGCCGTTACAACATGGCCATTATCTAAGGATACGTCGTTGTGAATCCACTGCCAGATTTGCGAACGCGAAATCTCAGCCGTTGCCGCATCTTCCATTAAATTAAAAATCGCTACTGCGCCAGTTCCGGCTAGCCAGCGCTCTAGGTATTGGATTGCAACACTAATGTTGTTTCGTAAACCCGCCTCCGAAACCGATCCAGGCGTGGCTTTGATATTGAGTAAATCCTTTGCTGCGACATGGATGTCGGATTTAGTAACCTCTTTTTGATTGGGGCGATCACCTAAAACCTTTGTGAACTGCTCACGGCAGAGCTGAACCATTCCAGGATGTGCAACCCAAGAACCATCAAAGCCATCATTTGCCTCGCGTGATTTATCTGCGGCAACTTTTTCAAAAGCTGTGGCATTAATTTCGGGATCTGAGCTAGGTATAAAAGCTGCCATTCCTCCGATTGCGTGCGCACCCCGCGTATGACAGGTTTTAACAAGTAATTCGGTATAGGCGCGCATGAAAGGCGCGGTCATTGCCACGCTGTTTCGATCTGGCAAAACATAATCGGTGCCACGCATTTTATAGTTTTTGATGGCGCTAAAAAGATAATCCCA